>CAYVWM010000008.1:0-33019 GCA_964455505.1 uncultured Anaerolineaceae bacterium | reverse complement strand
CGCCTGCTTCTTCCACACAAAATCAACTGCCAATGGAACGGCTTCCTTTGCTGCGTTTGATTGGACAGGTGGCGCTTACCTATCTTGTGGCCGAAGGCCCGGATGGACTCTACCTTATCGATCAGCATGCTGCACACGAACGTGTACTTTATGATCAGTTAATGGCACAGTTCAAAGCCTCCGCTATACCCTCCCAGGCGCTCATTGAACCTGCCGTGGTGGAAATGTCCGCAGAAAAAGCAGCTCTGCTGGAGCCGCAAATTTCTGTACTGAAAGAGATGGGTTTTGTCGTAGAATTGTTTGGCCCAAACACTTTTGTCGTTCGCGCTGTTCCATCCATTATTTTTAATGGAGACCCTAAGGCTGCTTTACTCGCCGTGGTTGAAGATTTTGAAGAGGATGAAGCACCACTGCAAACAGAAATAGAGGCCAAGATTGCAGGCAGGGTATGCAAACGCATGGCTGTGAAGGCCGGCCAAGTGCTTTCTGAGGCCGAGCAGAAGGCGCTTTTACTGGAACTGGAAACCAGTCCTTCACCGCGTACCTGTCCGCATGGACGCCCAACCATGATCCACCTCAGTGCAGCCTTGTTGGAGCGTCAATTTGGACGCAGTGGTGCGCTTTAGTTGCTATCAAAAGGAGGCAAAATGAAGGGTTTGTATCTCGAAAACCAACAGTTGACTTTCAGAAACGATTTACCCCTGCCTGACCTTTCCGAAAATGAAGCTCTGATCAGGTTGAAACTGGCAGGTATTTGTGCTACCGATCTGGAAATGGTTAAAGGCTACTATCCCTTTACAGGTGTGCTTGGTCATGAATTTGTTGGTGAGGTTGTTGAAGCACCTGGTAATCGCACTTGGATTGGCGAACGTGTGGTTGGTGAAATCAACATTACCTGCGGGATATGCTCTGCATGCCTGAGCGGTATGCCGACGCATTGTGTGAGCCGGCAAGCGTTGGGAATCCACAACTACAACGGGGTTTTCAGCGAATATTTCAAATTGCCGGTAAAAAACTTATGGAAAGTTCCCCCAGGCGTAAAGGATGAACAGGCTGTATTTACGGAATTGCTGGCAGCAGCATTGGAAATTCAGGATCGGGTTCTCATACGGCCAAGTGACCGGGTTGTCGTTGTGGGTGCTGGCAGGCTTGGCTTGTTGATTGCTCAGTGCCTGAAATTAACGGGTTGCGACCTGACTGTTGTTATCCGCAGGCCCGAGCCCCAACGTCTGCTTGACAAGTGGGGTATCAAAGCAGCATATGCGCACGACCTTAGCGAGAAAAGCGCAGACGTTGTCGTAGAAGTCACCGGTTCACCCGGAGGTTTTGTGCTTTCACGCAGTCTGGTACGACCAAGAGGAACGCTGGTATTAAAATCTACTTTTGCTGGTGAGGTACCGGTTAACCTTTCAGGGGTTGTTGTTGATGAGATCAGCATTGTTGGATCACGCTGCGGACCATTCGGGGCTGCGTTGCGCTTGCTCGACCAGAATGCTGTTGACGTGCTGCCAATGATTGACCAGATTTACCCTTTGGAAGATGGGCTTATGGCCATAAAATCTGCCAGCGAGCCTGGAACTTTGAAAATCTTATTGCGGTCTTGATGTATCAGGGTGCAATCAATACTAATTGCCACATCATCAAAGAGTGATGGTATAATCTTGCTTCGCGGGGCGTGGCTCAGCCCGGCTAGAGCGCACGGTTCGGGTCCGTGAGGTCGGCGGTTCAAATCCGCCCGCCCCGACAGAACAGCTTCCAAGAACAGGAAGCTGTTTCCATTTAAACCATTATGGAAGTATATTTGGCGTATGAATAAAACAATATTGCCTGGAAAAACAAGTCTGGTTTCTAAAATGAGAAAAATACAGTTGAGTTTCTTTAGATTGAACAAGCAAGCTTTGCGTTTGCTGTTATTAGCTGCATTAATAATTTCCCTGATCATCCCGACACCCGTCTGTGCATTCCTGGACCTTGATGCGGATCCGGAAGTGGACTTTGCTTTAATTACGGATTTTGGCACCTGTAACGCAAATGCTGCCAAAGCAGCAGACCTCGTTCTTTCTGCCAATCCGAATTTTATTGTGACTGCTGGGGACAACTGGCAGTACTATGATCTGAGCGCATTTACTGTGGAATGTCCGGATGGATACGCCAGCGCAGTAGGGCAGTATTATTCAGACTACTATCAAGCTCATACCTTATATCCAGTTCCTGGTAACCATGATTACTATGCCGCTTATCCGAACAGCCTCACAGAATACCTGGCTTACTTTGATTACTTGCCGCCTGAAGGGAGCGATCCCAGCGCAACCAGCACCTACTACGATTTTGTTAAAGGACCTGTCCACTTTTTTATGATCGACAGCGGTATGGCAGCAGCGCCAGCTGACCTTGCACAACAACAGGAATGGCTCAAAAAAGGGTTGGAGAGATCCCTGAAGCTTGGGGAACCCTGGCAGATTGTTGTTTTTCACAAGCCAGCTTTTTCAGGGGGATCGCATGGCAGTACGGATTTTATGCAGTGGCCATTCGGCCAATGGGGCGCGGATTACGTGATTTCCGGACACAACCACATCTACGAACGTATTTACCGAGATGGCGTGCGCTATTTTACTGCTGGTGTAGCTGGCGGAGATTTGCGCGGCGGATATGCCATTCCAGGATTGGAAGCAGCTGTTTACTACACCTATGGTTACATTCACATCAAAGCTTCCGCGGAAAATATACGGTTTGATTATGTAGGATTGGACGGAATTATTTTAGATTCCTATAGTGAATGGCTTACAAAAAAGGCATTTCTACCTCTGTTTCTGCTGAGATCAATTCCTCTGCCAGAGTAAGTTAGCTTTTTCAAGGTTTTTGTTACAATTCAGCCACAATGCATTAAAGGAGAGCGTGATGCCATCTGATACTCAGGTCATTTATTCCATGGTCAGGGTGGGGAAAATTTATCCACCCAACAAGCAAGTTTTACGGGACATTTCCCTTGGGTTTTACTATGGGGCCAAAATCGGGGTTTTGGGTTTAAATGGTTCTGGGAAGTCTACACTGCTGCGGATTATGGCAGGTAAGGAGCAGGATTATCTTGGTGAGATTGCCATTTCCAAGGGTTACAGCGTTGGAATGCTGGAACAGGAACCTTACCTGGATGAGAGCAAAACAGTTATGGAGGTTATCAAGGAGGGGGTGCAGCCGATCATAACCCTCTTGGAGGCATATGACAAGGTAAATGAAGCCTTTGCTTCTCCAGATGCCGACTTTGACGCGCTCATTTCCAAGCAGGCAAATCTGGCCGATCAGCTGGAAAAGTTGGATGCGTGGAACCTGGAGAGCAACCTGAAATTGGCTATGGGCGTGCTCAATTGCCCACCTGCGGACACTCCAATTCGCGTCCTCTCGGGGGGTGAAAAGCGCAGGGTTGCGCTGACGCGTTTACTCTTGACCGAACCGGATATCCTGCTTTTGGACGAGCCTACCAACCATTTGGATGCAGAGTCAGTAGCCTGGTTAGAAAAACACTTGCAGCAGTACAAGGGAACTGTTATTGCCGTCACACACGACCGATATTTTTTGGATAATGTGGCGGGCTGGATCCTGGAATTGGACCGTGGTTTTGGTATCCCATGGAAAGGCAATTATTCCTCATGGTTAGCTCAAAAAGAAGAGCGATTGCGCATAGAAGAGAAGTCTGAATCCAAAAGGCAGCGCACTTTGCAGCGCGAATTGGAATGGATTCACATGTCTCCAAAAGCCAGACAGTCCAAGGGACAGGCACGCGTTACCGCTTATGAAAAATTACTTTCCCAGGAGTATGAAAAGCAGCGTAAAGACCTTGAAATTTATATTCCCTCCGGACCAAGACTGGGAAACGTGGTTATTGAGACCGAATCCTTAAGCAAAGGCTACGGACAGAAGAATCTCTTAGAAGATCTGATGCTTTCAATTCCTCCAGGCTCGATTGTGGGGGTTATTGGACCCAATGGGGCAGGCAAAACTACCCTCCTAAAGATCATTGCCGGTTTGGAAAAACCGGATTCCGGAAATATTCGCCTTGGAGAAACGGTTAAGTTAGGTTATGCCGACCAATCCCGCAAGTTAGATGGAGACCTAACGGTTTTTCAAGCGATAACAGGGGGAGCGGACAATCTGCAGTTAGGGGATATGACGGTAAATGGCAGGGCTTATTGTGCTTCGTTTAACTTTACAGGGTCGGATCAGCAAAAATTAGTCAGCACGCTCTCTGGTGGGGAGAAAAACCGGGTTTACCTGGCGAAGACCCTCACCGCAGGCGCCAATGTTTTGCTGCTGGACGAGCCGACCAATGACCTGGATGTAAATACCCTGAGAGCTTTGGAAGAAGCGTTAGAAAATTTTGCTGGCTGCGCTGTGGTTGTCAGTCACGACCGCTGGTTTTTGGACCGAATTGCCACACATATACTGGCTTTGGGTCATGAAGGAAAACCGCGCTTGTTGCTTGGAAATTGGTCTGACTTTGAAGCAGACCAAATGGCAAAATATGGAAATGACAAATCAAGTGCGGGGCGTTTCTATCGCGGACTGACCCGTAATTAAGCAAAAACCGGTCGGTTAACCGACCGGTAATTTTTATAGTTGCTGAATTACTCAAGCACCTTTACATCTTGGGCCTGAGGGCCTTTGGCGCCTTGAACGACGCTAAATTCTACTGATTGATCTTCGCGCAAGGTCTTGAAACCATCACCGACAATTGCACTATAGTGAACAAATACGTCTTTCTCTCCCGATTGACGGGCGATAAAACCATAACCTTTTTCCCCGTTAAACCACTTAACGGTTCCTACTTCTCGTTCTGACATAACTTTCTAATCCTCCGTGATTAAAAACATTGAAAATTGTGTTGCTGGTCGTTCCTGATTAGATCGTTATGCACTTTCGTAAGAAGAACTTCCAATAACTTTACAAATTTATACTACACTAAGCACATTATGTCAACCGATAACGGTATTGCGTGCACATTTATTACTCTAAGAAAAAAGCTGAAGACTTCAGTTCGACTTCTTGCCCTCAAACAATTCAACCAAGCCCGCAAGGACAAGTGCAAAGGCAGCTCCTTCGTCAAGATTTCCCAGGAAAGGGATGTTGTCTGGCAGGAGTTCGATAAAACCTGCTGTGGGATTTAACAGGTAAATAAGCCCGGTTATGGCTAACGCAAACACCAGCCATCTTGGTACACCTCTGCTTGAGAGTGGTTGAGAAATAAACCGGGTGAAAGCAGATTTACCTGGTAGGAACACTGTTTCAGGTTCGTTATTTTCCTGGGGCTCTGCATCCATAATTTTGTCTTCCATTTTGTTCCTTCTGATTGGATAGCAACATTTCGTTTTTGCTTATCCTGGTGTATTTAAGTAAATTATTCAACCTATTCTATGCTTGATAAGGGTGTAAGTCTCCCTTGGGTTGGATTTCTTGTATCAGGCATCCAATTCTGTAAGATAGGCATTGATTGCTTTTGCAGCTTTTCTGCCTGCACCCATTGCTAAAATAACCGTTGCGCCTCCAGTGACAATGTCTCCGCCTGCATATACCCCTGAAATAGAAGTAGCCATAGTCTCAGGGTCGGTGAGGATGTGACCGCAATTGTCCACACTCAATTCGGGTGTTGTTCGGCTTAGTATCGGATTGGACCCGTTACCTATGGCAATAATTGCAACATCTACAGGAATCTCATATTCTGATCCGGCAATAGGTACTGGCCGACGACGATTGCTCTTGTCTGGTTCGCCAAGCTCCATACACATAAGTCGAATTCCGCTGAGCCAACCATCTTCTTTACTTATGAACTCCAGGGGACTGCGCAAGAACTGAAAGTCTACACCCTCAGCTAAAGCATGTTGAATTTCTTCATACCGACCCGGCATTTCAGCCTGGCTTCGTCGATAAATGATGGACACCACCTTAGCACCAAGGCGTAAAGCTACCCGGGCAGAGTCGAGGGCGGTGTTTCCTCCTCCAATAACTGCAACATGTTTGTCCAGCAAATTTAAAACCGGGGTATCAACCTGCGGAAAGGTATAAGCTTTCATTAAATTGACACGGGTAAGGAATTCATTGGCAGAATAGATGCCTACTGAACTTTCACCAGGTACATTCAGAAAATTGGGGAGTCCTGCTCCTGTTCCGATAAATATGGCTTCGTAACCCGCTTCATGAAGCATTTCATCAATGGTCTGAGTAGCGCCGATGAGCATGTCCGGAACGAATTGAACTCCCAGATTGGAAAGCTGCTGTACTTCTTTAGAGACAATCGCTTTTGGAAGACGGAATTCCGGAATGCCGTATCGCAATACTCCGCCAAAATCGTGGAAGGCTTCAAAGACCGTTACTGCATGACCCGCTTTGATCAGATCACCTGCGCAGCTCAGGCTGGCTGGTCCAGAACCCACAAGCGCAACTTTGTGACCAGTCGGTTTTGGACCAATTGCGGGTTTGGAAATGGGGTGGTGGTCAAGGTAATCAGTGACGTAGCGTTCCAAGGCACCAATGGCAATAGCCTCACCCTTTTTGTTCAGAATACAAGCACCCTCGCATTGCTCAGTTTGCGGACAAACCCTCCCACACACCCCAGGAAGGGCATTGTCTTGCTTTATGAGCAGCGCAGCCCCTGTGATATCGTTGTTGACGATTGCCCGAATGAATTGGGGGATTTGTACAGACACAGGGCAGCCCTGTACACAGCGGGGATTTTTGCACTGCAAGCAGCGTTCAGCTTCAATGAGGGCTTGTTTTTCAGTAAAGCCGAGCGCTACTTCTTTAAAATTTGTTATGCGCTCATCAACTGGCAGTTCTGGCATCGGTTGACGGCCCGAAGTGGTCCTGCCGGATAATTCCGTACGTTCTTCATTTATGTGTGTAATTTCACGGTCAAGCTTGCATTCCTCCAGGTCGTTGTATGTCTTGTTGCGATTAAAAAGTGTTTCAAAATCCACCAGGTGACCATCAAACTCCGGTCCTTCCACACAGGTAAACCGAACCTGACCGCCAACATTGACACGGCAACCTCCGCACATCCCTGTTCCATCTACCATCAGGGGATTTAGACTCACCATAGTATGGATCTTGTAGGGGCGTGTTAGATCGGCAACAGCTCTCATCATAACAAGGGGACCAACGGCTAAAACATAATCAAATTGATCGCCCACATCCAGCAGATATTGAAGTTTTTGAGTCACGAATCCATGAAAACCGTAGGAACCATCGTCCGTTGTGATATGCAGATCGTCACTGACCCCTTGTATCTCGTCCTGTAAAATTATGAGATTTTTACTTCTCGCCCCAATTATGCAGGTCACATGATTACCAGCTTGCTTGAGTGCTTTTGCGACAGGGAATGCCACTGCGGCACCAACGCCGCCGCCTATCACAGCCACTTTTCCAAAATTTTGGATTTCAGAAGCTTTTCCCAACGGTCCCAGCACATCAACGATTTTTTCACCGATTTCCATCTGGGCAAGTTTATGTGTGCTCTTACCGACTTCCTGAACAATCAGGGTAATTTGACCACTTTCAAGATCATGGTCAACAATGGTTAAAGGAATGCGTTCCCCTTCCTCGTTGAGCCTTAGCATGACAAATTGGCCAGGTTTTGCTTTGCGTGCTATTAAAGGCGCAAAGATGTCATAACGGGTTATTTTTTCTGCTAAAAGCTGTTTGTTGAGAATGAGGCCACAACGATTAGGATCAGGTGCAGGGCCGGGGAATTTTTTTTGCAGCATTTGATCAGTCATGGACGGCATGCCCTTTGTTAGAAGTAATTTTTTTGGGGATAAAAGTCGGTACTTAGGTTATTCAACCTGAAGACACCAGTAAAGCGCTTCGTTTTCTTCAGGATTCAACTCGTACGAAAGACAGTATCTGCCCGTTGTTAATTCAATTTGAGGGGTGAGGATGTGCATGGATTGCTCGGCTGCAAGGGTTTGAAAAGGCACAGCTTCCCAGTTTTCGTCCATTAATTGGACACGTTCCATCTTTATCATAAGGGTGTTGATTACAATGGCAGGAATTTTCTGGGTTGTAATGGGAGCACCGGTCAGATCCTCCGGTTTACTTAGTTTTATCTTCATTTCCATGAATTCATCCCCTTCCCTTACAAAAACACCTTCCTTAGGAGGTAAAACCCCTAATACCGGAGTAGGTTGAATGAGGAAGGGCAAATCAATATTGAGCAGGGTAGTACCAATAAGAATGCCAATGACAATAAAAACCATTAATGTGACACCGTACAGGACAATGTCCAGCCAGGGTCGGCTTTTAACTGGTGTGGCAACTTCCTGAACTGGGACGGGTGACACGGCTTCTTGAACCGCATTCGATTTTTGGGGTGCATTTACCTGAGCGGGCCTGGGAGGCGAGGATGCAATTACGGATTGTGCCGCTGCAGACGGTGTCTTGAATACTCCAATCGGTTTTGTATAGTCTGAAAGCGTTTCTCCCGGTTTAGGGGGGACGTATTTCTTTCGTTCAATGAAAGCCAGACCGCGTTGTGCCGGACGATTGCCGGGATCAATTTCCAAAGCTTTCTTGAGAAAGATAGTTTGCTTTTCTTCATCGTCGATAATGGCAGCCAGCCAAACCCAAACATTGGAATTTTCAGGTTCCTCAACAATGGCATCTTTCAGGTGAACAAGCGCCTCTTCCATGAGACCTGATTTCGCTGCATCGATACCTTGTTGAAGGGAGGTTGTCATAAGTCCTGCTCCACCTGTGCTGATATGAGTAAAAATATAAAACCAACAACCATTTTACCACAATGACAGATTAAAATATAATACACAAAGATAATAATATTCCACAGGATAAGCATGCAAATCGGCATTATCAGCGATACGCACAATAAAATCAGCAAGCTATATAAGGCAGTCGAAATACTCAATGCGCGCAGTGTGTCTTTCCTCATTCACTGTGGGGATTTAACTGATGATCGATTGATCGGGTGCCTAAACGGTTTTAGGGTTTATTTTGCCTATGGAAATACAGATTTTTCTATCGGTGCCATTGATCGCGCGCTCAATAAGATTGATCCTCTTGCAAAAAGTGGTTACTCCCTGGATTTTCATATAGAAAACAAAAGGTTTTTTGTGGCTCATGGAGATACTAAAAAAATATTAGTTGATGCAATCAATTCAAATAATTATGATTACATCCTTACGGGACATACCCATCAATTTTGTGATGAACGAATCAATAGGTCCCGCCTAATAAATCCCGGCGCTTTGGGTGGGAACCAGGGAGAGCATAGTTTTGCGATACTCGACACAGAATTAGACCTGGTGGAGCAGATACTGATCAATGGTTAAGACTCCTGATTTTCAACAATATGAATCTCTTTGTAATTACATTGAGAATAAAAAAGGATGCACTCGCGATTTACCATTTGACTTTGACACTCTTGCTTTCAGGGTGGGTAAGAAAATTTTTGTTTTGATGAGCTGGCAGGACGACCCCGTTGTAATTTCCGTCAAAAACGATCCAGTGGGGTCTGTTACATTAAGAAACACTTACTCTTCCATTACCCCGGGTTACCATCTTAACAAGAAACATTGGAATACTATTGTCTGTGATGGTTCTGTACCGGACGAGGTGGTCGCAGAAATGATAGATGAAAGTTACCGACTTGTTTTTGCGAGTATAAGTGCAGAAATTCGAAAACTGATAATTGATTAACCTGCAGTATTTTTGCTTGCAAATTCGCTTGTAGGCATGTATAATAGCATTTCGTTCGGGGCGTGGCGCAGTCCGGCTAGCGTGCTTGCATGGGGTGCAAGAGGTCCCGGGTTCGAATCCCGGCGCCCCGACAAAAAACTGCTCATTTCAAATGGATGGGCAGTTTTTGCTTAATATGGACCTGACAATTGACGGAGTAAAATTGAAATTTTCAGATAGCTTTGAGTAAATTCTTCATGCACACCATTGGAAAGACGTGATTAAAACGGTTGTCTAGACTAAGAGACCGATGATTCATAATCCACCTGGCCATAGGCATAAAAAGTAGGAATAAAAACAGTAGCACTGCCTGATAACCAGGTTTCCTCAGCCTGAGCTTTTAAGGACAGGATGTCATCAACAGGAACAAAACCGCCAAGGTCGTAAGCAATAATGTCCCATTCACTTAAAAATACTTCTTCAGATGGTTCTTTCCATTCTCCAGCCAACAGACCTATGCGTACGTTGGTCAAACCCAACCCGCGGAATAGATTACCTAACTTTCTCCCCATCGACAAATCCACTCCCTGAAACTCCAACGAGTGATTTTGATATTGGCCAATTTTTTGAAAAATTGCCGGATAGTCAATCCTGGAGAGGTAATCTGGTTCCGCAAAGGCCATTACATAACCACCGGGTTTGGTTACACGCTTCATTTCCTGCAATATTTTCACTGGTTTCCTCATCCACAAGAGAAGATAATGGCAAAAACTAAGTTCGAATGAGGCTTCTGAAAAAGGTAAGCAGCAAACATCTGCACAAAGAACGTTCTTGTCATTATTTAGCTGCAGGGAAAACAGACAGCGCTCAAAATCATTGTCGACTCCGGTAACCTGAAAGCCTTTGCTCTGAAAGTCTTCAAACAACGCTCCAGTACCGCTGCCAACATCCAATACTGATGCGCCAGGCTGCAGTCCAGATTTTTTTATCAGGAATTGACGTAGGTTATAAGTCCAGAATGCCTGAAGGCGGTAGCGGTTGTGCCAATTGGATATTTTCATGCTTTATCCTGAAAGCGCCGTTCCCAGATAGCATCCCAGGTCTCGGCTGCAATGTTGCCCAATTTCTGTCCGTGGAAAGGATGTGAATAAAGGTCTCCGTTTGGCATAACCCTAACGATAACCAATTCTTTTTCGTTATTGTGATCGGCAGCGTTTCGTAAATCATTCAATTCAAGCATAGAAATGGGTAAGGGTAAATCATTAACGAGTGTTACATTGTTTGCTAACACATTTTCAGTTGCCCTGACATAAGTATCAAAAGCGATTTCACTTGCGGGAACAAGCGAAAAAGCATTGGTTCCCAATTGGTTTAATTCTGAAATTTGCTTGCTGTAATCCACACCTGGCTGGATGACGAGATTTACGCAGGTATACAGATCCAATGGGAGGATCTTGATTAGCGCCTGGTTTAAGGTTACATTCATGGGGTCGAACGGTACCATCAGATGATCAAGACCACTGGTAAGTAGCTCACCCAGATATGTATCGTCAGCGAGTTTTTGCCCGGCGCTTACCAGACCGGTAACAAGACCGAGATCTTCACAGTAACGCAGCAAGGGGATCAGGTCCTCCCTTAATGTAGGCTCACCGCCGTAAAAGACCAAATGGGGGATGCCCGCTTTGTAGGACTTTTGAATGATATCTTTCCAGGAATCGGTATCTAATTCTTTACTTTCTGAGGATTCTACGGAGTCCTTTAGTGTAAGGCAGCAATCCAGGCGGTAAGGAGCAGAAATGTCGTTTATATCTGTCAAAGGTTCGAAGCCAAAATTGGTTATAGGTTCCTGATCTGATTTGTAGATGAATTGCATCAGTTGATTTTTAAAAGAGGCGACATCGTCAGTGATGACATCAAGCGGGGCATCAAAACGTTCTGAAACCCGTTGCGAAATTTCATCCACCTCTTTTTCCTGCATCAGGTAGTAAGCAAATTCGGTTGCAGTCTGGTTAAGGTGCAGGATGGACGAGGCATTAACTATTAATACGCCTTCGCCATCCGGCTCAACACGCAGATGCAGCCTATATGGGGTTGGGTCTGTTTCTGGTGAATGATAGACATAAAAGCCACTGGTTAGGGGTTTTGGAACTGAGCCCAATAAACGTAATTTATCAAATAACTTGACCATGAAGCCCTCCATTACGGGTTTAAATCAAAAAAGATGGGTTTTACTTGTTGATGTTCACGAGCAAGCGGACAACCACCGCCGCATTCCTGAAGAAAATCGCAGAGTTCACATCCTTTAGGCAACTGACGGCGCTCTCTTAATTCCAACGAAAGCGGATGATTCCAGATTGAATCCCAACTTTGTTCAAGGATATTGCCAAGCGCGTGGTAATAGGATTGGCAGGGGATAACCTGTCCATCGGGTTCAATACACATATTGTAATACGCTGCAGTACAACCTTTGACACCCAACTTTAGCAGCATCGGATTAAAGTGGCAATACTGTGTTGGCGTATACCAGATCAGGCGCTGCCCGTTTTGTTGAGTCATACGGCTGGCCAACTCAAGCAATTCGGGCAATTCCTGTTCATCCAATCCGGTATTGACGGTTTTTCCGTGTCCAGAGTAAATCAGCGCATTGAGTCCAACGGTGGGTACTTTCTCTGCTGCCAAAAAAGTGAGAATATTTTCGAGTTCGAAGGCATTATTTTTTAGCAATGTCGTGTTTGTCATAATGTACAAGGGCGAATTGATGACGTTTCTCAATCCTTCCAGGGTATCTTGCCAAGCACCTGGTGCCCTTACCATTTCATCGTGCACTGCTGCTGAGTGAGATTCAATAGTTATTTGGACGTGATCAAGACCGGCTTCAACAAGCGACTTCACAAATGCATTATTTGCAAGTCGGCGACCATTTGTGTTTAAACCGGTGACAAGACCTTTTTCCTGGGCATAAGCGACGAGATCTACCAGATCATCGCGAAGGGTGGGCTCTCCACCAGTGAAAACAATATGGGGGATGCGTAATTCCCAAACCCGGTCAATAATGGCCTTCCAAGTATCACTATCTAACTCGGGATAATTGCGAGGACGAGCATTATAGCAATGTGAACAGGCGTTGTTACACCGGTAAGTCAGCGCAAAATCCATGCGATATGGGGCGGAAAGCTTTGAGGAAAATGGCATTTTCATTTCTAAACCCAAATCGCAGACAGGGCATAGCCCGCTTTTCTGGTCAATCAATGCGTCTATCCGTTCAAGGGTCAGCTGATAATCACTTTCCACTTGTTTTTTCGGAACATTGTAAAGTGACCTGAGTGCCGCCAGGGTAATCTTTTTTTCTATTTTCTTGAGATGATCATGGGCAATTTGCACCGCAGTAGGATTTAGGTGAACAACCCGACTGGCATTGACAACGAGCAATCCACTGTTGTCTTCATCAACGCGCAGATGAACACGCGATTTCGATTCGTCATTAATAAAATCAAACTGGTATATACCGGCTTGAATTGGGTCGGGTTTGCGATTATTGATGAGTTTCATGGCAGACAATTATCCGGTTTCGTCTACCTTCCGCCGCCAGCACAGGCACATGCGCATCCTGCACATGCACAAGCACAAGCACATGAATGACCGCCTCCGCCACCGCCTCTAAATCCTCCGCTGCCACTTCGCGTTGAGGTTGTTGACACAGGAATGGGATTGGTTTTGTTTGTGATCCCACCGGTAAAACTTGTGAGGTCACCAATAGCTCCAGCGGCAAGGGTTGAGGCACCGTTGACCATAGAGGCTGCAAAATCGGAGCCTGGAATATGCGGTAACGATAAGCTGGGTTTACTTCCTCCAGCACCGGATGGTGTACTCGGTTTTGATGCAAGGGATTGCCCCAGTCCACCACTGCCAGAGACTGTTGGCCGGTAAAACGGGTCATAACGCGGCCACCAGTGCGGAACGATTACTGGACGACCGGTGAAAGTCTGTTCTGTTTTCTTGTTGAAATCATCGTCAAGCATGGTCCATTCCAGGGTATGGTCATACTGAGCGCTCTTGATTTCAGGAGTCTGAGCTGTTTCAACTGCAGTCCAGGCACGTTCAATGATGCTTTTGTAATAAGCTACGGTTTCTTTTTTACTGAAACCTTTCATTTTCTCTGAAACACTCTTGACCAGGTCAATAATTGTGGATTGCAGTTTCGCCTTTCGCTGATCAATTTTTTCAGTCTCAAAGGCTTCAAGAAAACTTGTTTCATATTCAAAGAGACCTTCTGGCAGTGGGTCAGATGCTTGAAGTCGCAAGGGTTCTTTTTCCAGTACTGTAACGGCATCTTTCTTCAGTAAGCCAAAAAGCACCATAGTCAGAACTTTGTCCAGAGGTTCTTCCATAAGGATGCCAGCTTCAACGGCTGTAAGACCGCGTTTGATACCCTGACCTTCAATTGAAATTTTTGGAGGCATATACTGTAATTTGCGTTTTTTGGCATTCTTTGTTCCCTGAATCATGCCATAGATTCCAAAGCCAACTATTGCTATAACGCCTATACAACACGGGAAAGAACCTCCGAAGAAATCCCAAAACCCACCTGATCCACCACTCTCCTGTTCCTCTTCAATATAGACTTCCTTGCTGGAGATGCTGTCTGCGGGAACCGCGCTGGATGGAAAAGCTACGCCAAACGAATATTCACTGTGGACATCGGCATTTTCGGTATACCAGGAATAGTAAACTCTACCATCCGTTGTGAACGAGGCTTTCGGAGCGTCTGATCCAGGCCAGCCAGATGGCGTATAGTAGACTCCAGAGTCTCCATCCACGCCAGGTGGAAGCACAATGGTCATACGGTATTTTGTAGCTGTAGATTTGTCGTATTCAGAACCAAAATAACTTGGTGTGAATTGAAAGTTAACGTAGTTTTCGCGGTCTGGTTGATCATAAGGGAAAAGTATT
Source organism: uncultured Anaerolineaceae bacterium (assembly GCA_964455505.1). Classification (GTDB taxonomy): domain Bacteria; phylum Chloroflexota; class Anaerolineae; order Anaerolineales; family Anaerolineaceae; genus Mesolinea. The sequence continues at coordinate 18,391 of CAYVWM010000008.1, read as the reverse complement.
CCACTGATCGTTGATACGGTAACGATTATTTCACCACTTTGTCCTGGTTGAATGGCCAATTTTTGAAGCGCCAACTCCGCACCGCGGACGTAGGCTGACGGGCCGATTTTTGGGATAGGTTGGCCGTCGATGGTCCCGTCAATATTTTTATATTCATATTCGGCTATCGGCAGACCCAGATCAACAAAATCAATAGGATCAGCATTAGAGTCGTTCATAAAAACCATCAGATAGCGCAAGGTTAGAGTGCCATCTGATTCAAGGTAAGCCTCTATCTCATACTCACTTACAGTAAAACGGTAGGTTTGGGCTGACGCTGGAACAACCGCAAAAGCCAAAATGAGGATAACAATAAAAAGAATAAGGAGTTTTGAATTTTTCATGTGTATTACCATTTTGGTTCTTCAGTTAGCTGGTAGGTGGTACCACAGCTGTGGCAAGTTACCACTGGTGCACCCTGAACCATCATGATGTCATCGGCAGCCAGGGGAGCCCCACACGACTGGCATTTGATGGTGTCCATCTTGATATTGCCGGGAAGATCCACATTCAAAGTGACATTTTGGGTTTGGTTCGCTTTGGCACCCAACTTTGCACCAATAAATATCAGTACGAAGCTCAGGATGAATCCGATGATTCCTATTAAAAGCCAGCTGGTGCTGCCATCTGGGCTAAAGGCGCCAAGGGTAAAGAGAAAAGAAAACACTATAAACACCGCAGCGACGATGTAGAGAATTGTTCTGGCAGTTTTCATCTTTGTGCTCCTTGATGTGTTTTTTGCAATTTATTATTGTTATTTTAATGGATAATTGGTACCATAACCAAATATAATATGGTGTAAGTACATCATATCACTAATTACTGGCATATAACTCAAAGCAGACATAAAACGAGGTAAGCAGCATGCAGGAGGTAAATAAATCAGTACCGGACATCGTAATCTCAAGACTCCCTGTTTATCTTCAGATTTTAAACCAACTTCTACGACAAGGTGAGGAGATTATTTCCTCTAAAGAATTAGCATCCAGGTTAGGTATAACCGATACACAAATACGAAAAGATTTGTCGTATTTTGGAGGTTTTGGCACACAGGGTAAGGGTTACCCAATTATCCATCTGATTGAGGAATTGCGGCATATTTTAAATCTCAATCAAATCTGGCAGGTTGTTTTGTTGGGCGTAGGGAACCTGGGGCAGGCACTCCTCAGCTATCAGGGCTTTACCCGTAAGGGCTTTGAAATTGTGCTCGCATTCGATACTCATACTGATCTTATTGGGAGAAAAATCAGTGGAGTAGTTGTCAGAGATGTGCGCACACTTGAAGAGGAAGTGAAAAAACAAAACTTGAAAATTGCCATTTTGACTGTGCCGGCTGCGGAAGCTCAGGAGCTTGCATCGCGACTGGTAAATTGTGGAATAAAGGCTATCTTGAATTATGCACCGGTAACCATAAAAACACCGCCGGATGTCAGGGTCCAGGATATTGATCCGATACTTAAGCTTCAAAACCTGACGTATTTTTTGCGCGATTAGACTTTACTATTTTGGACATATGAAGCAAAAGGCTGTCCAGGTTGTCAATTTTGCGGGTGGAAATATGGATAGTTGGAATTTCATGAAAACGCAGGGACAATCTTCCATTCCTCAAGCTGAGTTCCTGTAAAGTTTCCAGATCGAGAGTTTTGTTTTCAAATTGAATTTTTTGATCTGATCGCACCACTATCGGACCATAAATTGTTTTTCCTTGCAAGGAAACTTGCCTGCTTGCTTGCTCAAGTAAAATTGGAGAAGTAATTGAGCGGATCAGACGAATGAGTTCATTAGAGTTTTCATAACTTTCATCAATGAGAAGAGAACGGTCCTTTAAGCCAATCCAAAGTCTGTTTCGTCTTTTCCCAGTAAATCCAAGCAGGGATGGTCTGTAGAAATCCAGGCGAATTCTTTCTATTTCTTTCCAGGGAAGACTTGAGCGTTTGGCTCCAATCCTGACCTTTAGCATATCAGGTAATATTTCAACAGATTTTTGGGGAACAGGTAAGTTGGCAATTATGAGCCAAAGCACAGCAGCTAAAAATAGTAATAGTAGTGGCACGGCGCGCATTATATAAATCCACATATACCCCGGTCCGTGGGCAGGAACACCTGGAATTACTTTTCTAATACCTAAGTAGATGAGCAAAGCTATCAAGACTAAAAGAGCAAACCCGATTAAACGTAATATCGCACGTTTTCTTTGCTGCGGTCTATTAGTAAAAACCGCCAATGGTTTCTCTTCTTTAAGGAATATGGGTGAAGTAGAATATGCCATACCGGAATTTTTACTTGATCTGTCCCCGAAGTATAAGGTCGAGCATTGAAAAACCTTTTGCTGTTCCTTCAACTGTGCAGGTGACTGGGTTTTCTACGACATAAGCAGGGATGCCAAGCGCCATAGTCAGATACTTGTCCAGGCCTTTCATCAAGGCGGTGCCTCCACATAGTGCTACGCCGCGATCGATAATATCTGAGATCAATTCCGGCGGTGTTTTTTCCAGAACTCTTTTTACTGTCGCGACAATTTCCTGAAGCGGGGGCTGCATAGCTTCCACAATTTCGTTGGTGGATAGGGTCGCTGGTTTTGGCAGCCCAGTAACCTGGTCCTGCCCCTGGATCTCCATGGTTTTTTCTTCTTCGCTCTGAATCGCAGCACCAATACGCAATTTGAGGGCTTCGGCTGTTGGCTGGGCAATCATAAGCCCGTACTTTCGCCTTATATAGGAGATAATCGCTTCATCCAGCTTAACTCCTGCTACGTGCGAGGTCTCCGCACTCACTATCCCAGTCATGGAAATCACTGCAGCCTGTGTGGTACCGCCGCCAAGACAGATGATCATATTTCCGGTTGGCGTGTTAATGGGGAGATCGACGCCGATCGCTGCAGCAAGCGGTTGCGGGATCCAATTGACCTCTCTACCGCCTGCGCCCAGACCCGCTTCCTGGACTGCCCGCCTTTCAACACTGGTGATCCCGTAAGGAACGCTGATCAGAATTTTTGGTCGAAAGAAAAGTGTCGGTCCGGTTATCTTTCTGATCAAAATGCTCAGGAATTTTTCAGTAAGTTCATACTCAGCGATAACACCGTTTCTGAGAGGACGCACCACTTCAATGGTTTCTGGGACACGTCCCATCATTCCCAATGCGGTTGTTCCGTATTCAACTAATTTCATTTCGCTGACTACAATAGCAACGATGGTAGGCTCTTGAGCCAGAATTTGGTTCCCTTCGGCCACCTGTGTGTTAAAGGTTCCCAGATCAATTCCCAGTTCTCTTGAAAATGCTGCCATGCTATTCCTAACCTGTCGTTTTTTGTAACCTTAAAATTTTACCATCATACATCAGGTAACCGAATTTTGGGAATCCCGTTTGATTATGAAACTAACGGATAGCTATCCGTGGTCAAAATACTGTAAGGTGATACGAAGTTTGTCTTCCACTGTATCGGGAGTGTCCTTTGGCAAAGCTTGAATCGCGCTTTGGGCTTCTATAATGCTATATCCCAGCCCGATCAGTGCTTCAAGAACCTGTTGATCTGCAGAGCTGATTTGGGTACTGATCTCAAAGCCAGGACCTGCCCCGACACGACCTTGCAGTTGTATGAGAATTTTTTGGGCAGTCTTTTTTCCGACGCCGGGGACGCGGTTGAAGAATTCAGGTTGCTCGCTTAGCACGGCTTTACGGATGACATCAACGGATAGATTTGAAAGGATGGCAAGCGCAAGTTTGGGGCCGATGCCCTCAACGCCCAGTAAGAGCAGGAAAAATTGCTTTTCTTCCTGTGTCGTGAAACCATACAAAGCCAGGAGATCTTCTCTGACCACGAGATGGGTAAAAAGCACAATAGTTTCAGAGGTTTCCACTTCTTTGGGGAGGCTTTTGGGGACAAAGACTTCAAAACCTATTCCCTGAACGTTAATCACAAGGGAATCTTCGTTTCTTGTCTGTATAGTTCCGGTAATTGAAGCAATCATAAAATCCTTTGGTTTGTTTGAAAATAAACCTGATAAGCAATTATACCTGTCGCTACTGCCAGGTTAAGGGAATCACAGGCCCCCTCCATTGGAATACGAACCGTCTGGTGGCAGAGTTCGAAATATTCCGGAGAAAGTCCTTCCCGTTCACTCCCCATTAATAAGAGATTGGTTTGTGCGTAATTGGCAGAAAAACAATCCTGGCTTGCTTTGTCGCTGGTGCCTGTTATGTGCAGTTGGGGTTGGAATTTTATCCATTCTTTGAATTCAGGAAAGTCGCATCGGTACATAGGTATCGTAAAAATGGAACCCATGGAGGCTTTGACAGCTGCGGGATCATGAGGGTCAGTACAGTTGTCTAATAAAATCAGTCCTTTAGCGCCTACAGCGTCGCAAATGCGCAGCACACTGCCTAAATTCCCAGGGTTTTGCACAGCCTGTAAAGCAATGAGCAGCATACCGGGGCTGACCGTGATATCAGAAAGTTGCCGCCATCTTTGATGGATAACCGCAATAATTCCTTGAGGAGTGTCTTTTCGCGCAAGCGTTTGAAAGACATTTTTGCTCACTTCAGTAACAGATATTTGGTCTTTTTGCAGCTGATATACGAGGTCTTGGCCAAACTCACTGACCAGCAATTCAGGAGAAAAAACTAATTCTTCAATGGCAGCATGAGATTCAATGGCCTGGGCTACTACCCGTAACCCTTCTGCCAAAAATAGACCGGTTTCCTTGCGGTGCTTGGCAAGGTCCAGTTTGCGAATCTCCTTGATGTGAAGGTTGGATGTACTGGTAATCATGACTGATTATCGTGAAATCTTTGTTCAAAATTTAGTGTGTTTGCACAACATATCGCTATGGCAAGCGCGTCCGCCGCATCATCAGGTTCCGGTTTCTCTTCCAGGTTGAGAAGTATTCTCACCATTTCCTGCACCTGGCTTTTGCTGGCGCTCCCATAGGATGTAACGGCAAATTTGACTTCATTAGGTGAATATTCGACGACAGGTAAGTGCTTTTGGGCGAGACATAGTTGAATAACGCCGCGCGCTTCGCCTACTGCCATAGCAGTTTTTAGATTTTTTTGAAAAAACAACTTTTCCACTGCGCAGTGTGTAGGTTGGTAATGTTCAATCAATTCGTTCAGATGGTCGTATAAAAAGATCAAACGGCTGGGGGTTGATTTCTCAGCCGTTGAATCTATCACACCAAAATTGACAAGTTCAGGCTCACCGATCTGATTTATCGTTATCAAACCAAATCCAGTGATAGCGATACCAGGATCGATCCCCAAAACAAGCATGCGCAGCTAATCTTCCTCGAGACTCGCCAAAGCCTCATCCGTGATCTTCAGGTTTGTATAAACATTCTGAACATCATCACTCTCTTCAAGTGCTTCTATGACGCGCATGAGTGCTACGGTCTGGTCCGGAGGTAACTCGAGTTCTTGTTGGGGAACCATGCGCAGCCCCGCCTCCTCAGGCTTGATGTTGGCCTTGGTCAGTGCGTCGTTAATTGCTTTAAAGGTTTCAACGCCACCGACAATTTCAATGTAGCCGTCTTCTTCAACCACATCATCTGCACCAGCTTCTAAGGCGGCCTCGAAAACCTTATCGAAATTTTTACCGTCAGATTTAACTGAGTAGACAGCCTTACGGTCAAATTGCCAACTTACTGAACTATTGTCAGCCAGGTTTCCACCGGCACGGCTGAGGATATGTCGCAATTCTGCCACGGTTCGATTGCGGTTTTCGGTAACACATGCGATCATAGCAACGGCACCTTTGCCCAGGTAACCTTCATAGGTGATTTCCTCTAGTTCAGCAGCGCCTTTGTCTTCGCCAGTGCCGCGTTTAATGGCACGTTCAATACTGTCTTTGGGCATGTTACTGGACCGCGCGCGATCAATTGCAAGATAAAGGCTGACGTTCATGGAGGGGTCTCCACCTCCTTCACGTGCAGCAAGGGCAATTTCCCGAGCCAGGCGCGTGAAGACAGCGCCTTTTTTTGCATCTGCAGCGCCTTTTTTGCGCTTTATTGTGGACCAATGCGAATGTCCAGACATGTTTCTATCTCCTCGTGTTCAATATAAAGAATTCAACATTTAATTATACCATTTGGCACACTTGTTATGGATCTCTTTTCAAGGTCAGTCTTCAAGTGGACTCTGATGCTGTTTCTTCCTGATAAGGCGGCTTTGGCGCTGCAGGAATTGTTTTTTCCACACCTGCATTCTATGATCCAAAGGTTCTGATCCAATCACGGTTAACGCTTGTTCCGTAAAAATGAGGGCTGTGCCAGGTTGTTTTTCAAAGTGCTCAAAATATTTTGAAAGCTCTTCCAATGCCTCTAACGAATTCGCTTCTGCTGCTATCTGCCATAGAGGTACAGCTTTTTCGTATGCCTTTACTCGTTTGTAGTAATGGGCTTGCAACAAAAGTGGTTCTATGTAAACACCACCGCTATCAGGGTGTGCTGCGCTGCGCTGATAAAGCGACATCGCATTTTCCACATCACCGATTTGTTCAAGAACTCTGCCTAAAGCTGTGACATCCTGATAGTCCTTTATGGGTGGATCGGAAGGATCTGCAAGCGCATCTGCAAGTAACGAAAAGAGTGCAGCCAGACTGAGAACGTCTATTTCGTTGTGATAAAAAACACCTTTTAGCGCTTCAGCGTTTCCGTCGCGCAAATACTGGGTGTAAATTTCGGGAACGAGATAGCCCGGAACTTCCTGTTCGCTTCGTTCCAAACCTAAAACACGCTTTTCAACATTTCCCAAGTTGCACTGCTCCAGGCGGGTTTTCCATACTCTTCGGCTTAGATGCAGTAAATCTACGTGTGGTAAATTCACGAAAGGACTGTTTAGCCCCTGCAAAATAAAGCGGTTATTTAGGAGAGGTATATCAAACGATTTTCCATTATAGGTGACTACTGCGGCCATTGAATCGCAAAAAGCAGTCAGACCTGCCAATAAGGCTGCCTCTTCTGCAGGACTCCGTAAAAAGAACTGTTCAAGAACAAAGGACTTGTTTTTGAATCGGCCAACACCAACCATAAAAGCCATGGCACCTGTGCCTCCAGACAAACCGGTTGTCTCAGTATCCAGAAAAACAAATTCTTCGAGATTTGGATTTTCAAAACTGACGCTATTTGCCCATTTGGCAATCTGGATGAGTGATAGGCTTGGGCAAAGCGATTGTTGCCCGTGGAGGTGTTCTTTGGGATAATCATGCAAAAGCGAAAAAACGTTACCGAAGGCGTTTGCGAGATCACGGCCTGGGACTACTTTATCAATGGGGATATGCCTTGCAGGACCACTATCAAGCGGCTTTTCAACACCAACCTGAACTCCCATTCTGCGCAGTTTTTCTGTCAGAGATGCCCAATCCATATCAGGTCAATCCCTCCAGTATTGCAAGTGCTTCTGTTTTACCTCCGTAGCCTTCCTCACCGATAGGTCCGACACATGCCGGGCAGCCATCCAGACAGGGGCATTCTGCAATCATTTCTCTTGCTCGCTGTATCCAAATATTGTGGTTGTTGTAGAGAAATTCAGACAAGCCCAAACCACCTGGAATATCATCATAAACAAGAATTGCTGGCTTGCCGTCTGTTAGCACAGACTGCGGTTCGGACAAAATTCCGAGGTCTTCTTTGTCGCACATCACCATCAAGGGGGCTAAGTTGCCAAGGGCATAACTTGCCCCAGCCAGTCCGCTGCGTATACGCACGTTTTGTTCTGCCTGTTTGTGGCAGCTGGGGCATAGTGTGACCAGGTTTTTGGGGTCGTTGGCTGTTTCAGCATTTAGAAATGACTTAAATGGTTGAATGTGATGCACGTGTAAAGTCATGGCAGATTGATTCGCACCGCAAACGCGGCATTGATATCCATCGCGCGCGATGATTTTTTTCTTAAGCGCTAACCAACCCGGTCCGTAATCATTGGGGTCGGCATTCCATAATTGTGAACTTCGCAGATCATTGACAAGTTGGTCACTTAAGCCGAGCCAACATCCTGTTGTTTCAAGAAAGTAGGGAGGTAAATTAACTATGCCCCGGCCGATATTCTCTCCTGTTTGCCATCGCACCTTGCGGAAACCCTCCACCTGCAACCTCAAGTTAATCTCCCCAAAATTTTTACTGAACTGGTTGTATGCAGTATGTTTTTGGTTAACAAATTTTTCGATAGTGATATTCTGTGTTGGAATGGTGTAGTAATCTGTATTTGCTGGTTCGAGTAAACATATGCTTTGTTCAAGGTCAAGGGACTTTACCAGAAAACTTTCGGCTTCGTGTAAATAAATTGCTTCTGGATGAACAAGCCAAGCGGCACTGGCTGCATCAATTTCTCCAATTACTCTTTGTTCACCATTAAAATTAGTTTTGAGAGAAATAATGTTTGATGAAGCACTTCTCAGTGAAGTGGTTGCTGAGACAAATTGGTTACCTACCCAGTAATACTTTTCCCCTTGTTCATGCAGTTCACCAGCGTTTGTTAGAACCTGAAAAAAAGCCGTTAGATAATCTTGCGGAGTGGTACCAAAATGCTCGCCCTGATGGAAAGGTAATTCAAAAGCAGCACAACGTAAATGTTGCAGAACAATTGACAGGTTATTGGGATTGATTAAAGCCTTTTCAGGGTTTTGCTGCGTGATATGCTCAGGGTGGGATGCCAGATACTGATCCATTGCGTCCATCGTGGGGATAAGCATAGCGAGTGCAGCTTGCTGTTTTCTACCCGCGCGCCCAGCGCGTTGTCTGGTTGTGGATATGCTTCCAGGGTATCCTACCATAATGATTGCATCCAGATCGCCGATGTCGATGCCCAGTTCAAGTGCGGACGTTGACACCACACCCAAAATTGAACCATCCTTGAAACCTTTTTCAATCTCACGTCGATCCGCCTTAAGGTAACCGCTGCGATAACCACGAATTTTCTGCTGCCAGGTTTTTGGCATTGCCTGGAGTAGATAGGTAAGGATCATTTCTACAGAACGCCGTGTGCGGGCAAAGAGTAAGACCTGGCGATCGTTTTGCATTAAAAACTTGGAAAATTTCACGCTTGTTTGGATGCTGCTCTGGCGTATGCCCAACCGTTCATCAACAAACGGCGGGTTATAAATTAAAAAATGGCGATCTCCGTGAGGGGAATAATCCGTATCTATCAGTGTTACAGGATTTTCTATCAGTTTTTCAGCCAATTCTTTGGGATTTCCAATAGTCGCAGAGGTAAGGATGAATTGTGGATAGGACTGATAAAAAGCCGCAATACGTTTCAATCGACGGATTACATTGGCAACATGAGAACCAAACACTCCCCGGTAAGTGTGCATTTCATCCAGCACCACATACTTGAGCCCTGAAAAGAACTCGTGCCATAAAGTGTGATGGGGCAGTATCCCCTGGTGAAGCATGTCCGGATTGGTAATCACTATCGATGCTTTTTTTCGAATCTGGGCTCGGTGTACAGACGGGGTGTCACCATCATAGATTGCAATTTGTGAAGTGTTTAGACCCTCCACTTGGGCAATTAATGCAAGCATTCCATTCTTTTGATCTTGCGAAAGCGCTTTGGTTGGAAAAAGCAGTAAGGCTTTGCTCTTAGGATCTTGTAGTAAAGCATTTAGTACAGGAAGGGTGTAGCAAAGTGTTTTTCCGCTGGCTGTTCCAGTAGAAATAACCACATTTTTCCCTTCCCGTATTTCCTGAAAGGATTGGTGTTGATGCTTGTAAAGTCGATCAACACCCTGGTTTTTGAGGCTGGCAGCTAATTTTGGATGCAAGTCTGATGGCAGTTGCTCCCATTGGGCGGAAAGCGAAGGCTGAAAATCCCAACAGGTAATCTGCGTTCGAATGTCGGCGTTTTGCTTCCACAGCGATAGGATTTCATCAATGTTCATAACTATGCCCCGAATAATGCGGCAAGTTTAGTGTTTCGTTTTTTCTTTTTTGTGAATTGCATCCCTGACAAGCATGTCCATAACCGGATAGACGAGTCCGCCAAGATGATTTGCCAGAAAGAAAAGCAGCTTGGCTTCAAAACCAGGAACAATGGCATACCGATTTTTTTGAATTCCGCTGAAAATAGCCTGTGCCACTTTTTCAGCCGAGAGCGGCTTGTCCGATCCAGCAATCTGGCGGGTTTCAAAAGGTTTGTATTGGTCTTCCCATGCCAATTGCGGTGTATCGGTATCAGGTGGGTAGACAATTGAAACGCTGATTCCCTTAGGTTTAAGTTCCGAGCGCAAGGCATCGGAATAGCCGCGAACTGCAAATTTTGAGCCGCTATAAGCGGTATATCCAAATACACCTATCGCACCTGCGAGAGAAGAAAAGTTGATGATATGCCCGCTGCCCCTGTCAATCAGGTCGGGAATAAAAACCTGGTTGACATTGACCGTGCCGTGGTAATTGATATCCATCGTCCAGCGGAAAATCTCTGGGGTAAGCAATTCAACGTATCCCGGGCGTGCTACCCCAGCAGAATTGATGATGTAATCCGGTAAACCTACCGTCTCCTTGAACTGCTGAAGTTTTTCATTCAGTAACTGGTAATCAGTGACATCAGCAGAAATCCAACCAAAGCTTTGGTTGGAATGCGTACGCTTGGTTTCAATTTTTTGAACGGAGTCAAAAAGCTTGCGAGAGTCTCGGGCAAGAATGGTCACCGAAACTCCGGCCGAAGCTAATTCCTGTGCCAATGCCAGACCGATTCCACTGGAACCGCCAGTGATCAATGCCAACTTACCTGTAAAGTTTTTCATTAATGAAGACCGCACGTGCTGCAAGAATTTCCACTACACGAAGAACAGTTACTTGAAGAAGAGTAAAGACTTGTGCCACTGCTGAATGCGTTTGCTTTTGAAATTAAGCGTCGGACATCATCGCTGCTGCATACAGGACAAGACAAATTGCTATCTGCCTGACTATAGTTACGTAATTCTTCCCAATTAGTTTTGCACTGCTGGCAAAAATACTCATAAAGCGGCATAGGAAATACTCCCTTTTTTGGTAGTTGGATAGTGCTTATTGTATTGAAACATACTTTAGGCTAATGGGCGTTGGTTGTATTGGCTTTTGATGGCCGGAATTAGGTACTCCTGAAATGCTAGATCCTGGTTGTAATCTGGTGCCCAATCCCAATCATTACGCGCAGCGCTGTCATCCACATCTTCAGGCCAGGTGTCCACGATATTCTGTCTGCGATGGTCGGGCACAAACTTCACCTGCAGATCAGGAAAAGCCTGAGCGGTAACATCATAGATTTCCTGAGCTGAGGGGTTGAAACTGGTCACATTGTAGACATCCTGTGAGAGTCTGGATTTTGCTGCTGATTCCAACAGGATCAAGGATTTAACCGCATCAGGCATAGCCATAAAAGGCAGGCGGGTATCAGGTCGTACAAAGCATTCATAAGCCACGCCCTTTGCCGCAGCGTGCAGCATCTCAGGCCCATAATCGCTCGTGCCGCCTGTGGGGATTGTTTCTGCGCTAATCAAACCAGGGAAGCGTAAACAGCGAAAATCCACCGTCACACCAGTCGCTGCATCTGCAGCCAATTGGCGGTAATGCTTGCTGTAATACCTGCCAAGATGCTCGCAGTACAACTTGTTGCATCCGTACATGGTGGATGGATAAGTATATTCAGCTTCCCGTATTTTGCCCGCCTTGCGTTTTTCTTCCAGGGAGGGGAGACCATATGCAGCAATGGAACTTGGGTATATAAAGATCACCGATTTTCCCTGCCATTGTGATTGCTCCACAGCCAATCTCAGCAAATTGAGAGTCCCTTCGACATTAATCCGATGGGCTGTTTCCGGGTTGTATTCAGCTTTTGTGGAAAGAATAGAAGCAAGATGGTAAATTGTGCGAATTTGATGTTCTACTACCAGCCGGCCAAGCAGAATCTGGTCAAGAATATCACCAACTATCCATTTTGCTACCAAGGGTCTCAAGCTTTTATCGAGGGGGTTGACATCCAGTGCTACAATCGGACAATCTTGATTGGATAAGTAGCGTATTAGGCCATGCCCGATCTCACCATTAGCGCCTGTTATCAGAACGACTTCCTCACGCATATAATTCCTCCGAAATATCGCCTTTCAGACAGGCAATATAAGTGACATCCTGCGTATACCTGAGCTCAAATCTGAACTTACTTGCAGTGCGACTACGCTCATGTCGTCTTTGGGTTCACCGTAGTCTATCCCTATAGCCTGGTCGAGGAGAAAATCTGCCAGATCCTGAACGCTGGGATTCTGTTCTTCCATGATGGCGCCGAGGAATGTGCACCATTGTGCACGATACCCGTCTGTGCTACCGGCCTTCGCAACACCGTCTGAAAACATGATGATAGTAAAAGCGCTGTCCAACGGAAATTGGTAAACCGATGGCTTGTCAGGACTTCCCTCGTACTTATTAGCGTCGCACCGAATATAGTCACTCTCTGAATTTCGAATAATAATGACGGGAATATCGTTGTTTTTTGTCAGAATAATACTGTTTGATTGGAGATCACAGGATAGAAGGCTGAGACTTAACTGTGCATTGTTTCCAAAAGAATTTTGTATTTCTGCAAGAACTTGCCTGGCAGCCGTACCGTCATGAACTCCCTCAAATATTGAAGCTAGTACTTTTTGCACCCCTTTGCGTGCAATCATGGTTGAATGCTGCCCTTTCAGTTTTCCTTCAGCCAGGATTACGGACAATCCACCGTGAGGACGTTCAATGACTTCAACTTGGTCGCCCAGTTCTTCTGAGGCAAAACCATTTACCTTGGCGATAGCTACCCTGATTTCCATATTTTTTATTCTAACCGATAGTTCAGTTAATTAGGATGAGTTTTTAGCGATTCAAGTAAAATTATAAAAATTTGATTGAGGTTAGACTATTAATATGAAATTCGGATCCAAAGAATTGTTAGTTCTCCTGGTTTTACTTTTGTGGTTTCTGACAAGTTGTGCAGTCCCCAAACCACCGGACTTACCACAACCTATTGTTGGAGCAACAGAAATAGCAGTTGAGCCGACTGCTGGTACTGATAGAAATGGATTTGGCGTGAAAATTTGCGAAATTCAAGGCGCACAGCACAGGTCTCCTTTGGATGGTCAATTCGTGGAAAAAGTTTTTGGGATTGTGACAGCGATTCGTGGAGACGGTTTCTACATTCAGGACCCAGAACCAGACAACAATAACGCTACCTCAGAAGCGATATTTGTGTCTGCAAGTGGATTTGGAAGGGTCAAAGTAGGGGATGCCGTGCTGGTAAGTGGAAAAGTGCGGGAATTTAATCCCGCAGGAATCGGTGAAAATTCGTTAACTATCACACAAATCGTTTCATCAGACTATGAAGTGTTTTCCAACGCTAATTTACTGCCGGAGCCGGTGATTTTGGGGTCAGAAGGTAGACCTGTACCTGATCAAGTAATAGACGATGACATAAAAGGGTATGCCGGCAGAAATGGAACATTCGATGCAGATCAGGATGGGCTTGATTACTACGAAAGCCTTGAATCGATGCGCGTGCAGGTAAACGACGGTCTGGCGGTGAGTGCAACCTCAAATTATAAAGAAGTTGCAGTTGTGAGTGATGCCGGTAAATTGGCAAGCGTTCTTTCTGAACGCGTTACCCTTGTCGTCCGTGAAGGCGATTTCAATCCTGAAAGGATTATTTTAGATGACGCCTTCATAAACATGCCGGGCATCCTTCCCGGGGCTTTATTCACTGAGCCGATCATCGGGATTATGGATTACACCTTTGGTAATTACAAACTGCAACCGATTCAAAAATTGAAGTTTGTTCAGGGCAAACCGACCGAGGACAAAACAGAATTTAGCGCTACTGATGGCCAACTCTCCGTTGCTACATACAATGTTGAAAACCTGAACTACCTGGACTATCCTGACAGAATTTCTATGCTCGCAGAGGAAATTGTTTACAGTCTCAAATCCCCGGATATTTTGGGGTTACAGGAGATACAGGACGACGATGGCACAATGGATTCTGCGCTTGTTTCTTCAGAAAAAACACTCTCAGCAATTGTTGAAGCGATCATTACTGCAGGTGGACCAAGATATAAAAGCCTAGCAATTGATCCTGTGCGGAATGCAGACGGGGGTGTGCCTGGGGGAAATATACGCGTAGCGCTGCTCTACCGCACAGACAGGGATATATCCCTATTAAACACAGAGGAAGGTAATTCAACCGAACCGGTAAGCGTGGTATCAGTACAAGGCTTTCCGCAACTTACGCTGAATCCCGGCAGAATTGAACCCGAAAACCATTATTTTTTCAGCAGCCGTAAACCTATGGCAGTGCAATTTGAAATTTCAGGAAAAACTCTCTTTATTGTTGTGGCACACCTGAATTCCAAAGGAGAAGACGGACCGCTTTTTGGGGATATCCAACCCCCACCGCTCCTGTCAGAAAATCAGCGTGTTGGCCAGTCAGCATTGATAAACGCATTTGTAAAGGGCATCCTTTCTATAAATCCAGAAGCGTACATTATCGTCATGGGGGATCTCAATGACTTTTCCTGGTCAGCACCCATTAAAACGTTATGCGGATCTGAATTACTCAACCTGGTTGCAACTCTCCCTGAAGACGAGCAGTACACCTATAACCACGAGGGTAATGGTCAGGTGCTTGACCACATAATGGTTAGTGCGGGACTTAAAGAAAAATTTGTCGCCTTGGATATTGTTCATTTAAATTCTGAGAAACTGCCGGATCAGCGATTGAGTGATCACGATCCTATGCTTGCTATTTTTGACTGGTAAACCGGATGATTACAAAATTACAGAAAATTATGAAAATAGGACTATTACCTGCGTTAATAGCTGTTAGTGCGTGTAGTTATTATATTAAACAATGGCCGATAGCCATTGAAGATACAGCAATACCTGAACACACTGTCGCATCTACAAATGCGCCTTCTCCTCAACTAACAAACGGAATTACCGGTACTGAAACCCCTACTAATTTAACGCAAGTAATCGAACAAATTGAGGAAGTTCAGGTAAAGGAACTACCTTTACCTGATTATCTGCAAGACAGCCGAATCGAGTTTTCTGGTTTAGCTTGGTACGGTGAAGAACTTGTTTTGCTGCCCCAATACCCGCATCGTGTAGCGGATGCGCAGGGGAGAGGGCTACTCTACGCAATTAACAAACAAGATATTCTCCGTAGTTTGTCCGAACCCAATTCTGAAGTTTTAACTGTACAAGAAGTATGGTTTGATGATGCCGGACTTCACACGGAACTGAAGGGTTTTGAGGGTTTTGAAAGCATAGTTTTCGATGGAGAAGTTGTCTACCTTACTGTGGAAACCCGGAACGGTTCACCGATGATGGGATATCTTGTCCAGGGAAATGTACAGGATAACCTGGATGGCATACGATTAAATGGGGATAATATGGTTGAAGTTACTCCCCAGGCAAGTTTTCAAAACGCTACAGACGAATCAATCCTGGCGTTTGATGGCAACATTTACACAATATTTGAAGACAATGGATTATTAAAGAACCCTGAACCGCAAGTCCATGCCTTTAACTCGCAATTAGAATCACTGCCTCCTCTAACTTTCCCAAACATTGAATACCGTATAACCGATGCCACCGATGTTGAACAAAACGGCACTTTCTGGGTGATGAATTATTTCTATCCAGGGGATACCCATCTTGAGGCTGAAAACGATCCAATTGCAGTCAGGTTTGGGGAGGGAGAAACGCACCAAAAAAGTGATAGGGTGGAGCGTATTCTACAAATGCAGATCACTCCGGATGGGGTTTTATTGTCGGATATCGCGACCATCCAATTGCAGCTGTTAGAAAACGGGGAATCACGAAACTGGGAGGGTTTAGTGAAACTTGACGATATTGGTTTTATTACCGTAACCGACAAATTCCCAACAACAATCTTAGGATTCGTGTCAATATTAAGGTAAAATTGTTTTGAAATGTGGTCTCTTGACCAAACCTTAACAAAATCGAGCATCTTTCCCAAGAATTATGGTGTAAAATTTTTTTGGTCAGATGTTGGGTTTTTATATTTAGCTGGGTTTTGGAGGATTCATTGACTGAAAACACCATGAATGTACAGCACAGACACGGGGATTTGCAGAAACTCAAAACAAAAGAGCAAATCACCGGTTATTTATTTATCCTTCCCGCTTTATTAGTCATCCTTATTTTTGGCATTTTCCCAATTGGTTACTCCATCTATATGAGCCTGTTCAACTGGCAGGTAACCAAAGGCCCATTTGTTGCGGATAAAAACTATCTGATGATTTTTGGCTCCTGGAAAAACCTAATAATCCTCCTGGCTGGATTGGGATTGATAGCCGTAAGTGGTTATGTCTGGAAAAAAAGTTTTGCTAATGTCAGCAATGGAAAAACGATTGCATTGATAGCGGGCGCACTCGTACTTATTCTGGGTGGAGTGGTTTTCATTACTGGTTGGGGCATGATGCTAGAGACAGGCAACAAGGATTTTCTCAATTCCCTGATCATCACAGTTTATTACGCCCTGGGGACTGTGCCAGCAGAAGTCATATTAGGTCTTATTCTGGCGTATATCCTTTACCAGGATATCATCGGTAAAGAATTTTTCCGGATGCTCTACTTTTTGCCATACATTACCCCTTCAATTAGCTCTGCTGTGGTTTTCCAGATCATATTCTCCAGCCGTGAAACATCCATGGCGAACACACTCTTGGGATGGTTTGGAATGGACCCACTGAAATGGCGTTTCGAATCCAAACCTGTGTTGGAATTGCTCGGCATAGAACTGCCTGGGATATTCTCAGGTCCAAGTTTGGCCTTGGTTACGATCATGCTGTTCGGCATTTGGTCTTTTGTGGGATACAACACGGTCATTTTTCTGGCTGGCTTAGGCAACATTCCCAAAGAAATCTATGAAGCAGCAGAAATTGATGGCGGCAGCAAATATGATCAATTCCGCCACATTACTATCCCAATGATCTCTCCGGTGACATTTTACCTGACCCTCATCGGTTTTATCGGCACCTTCAAAGCATTCAATCATATCTACGTAATGCGCACACCCAGCGCTCAAAAATCAGTAATAACTACGAGCTTACTTATTTTTGATAGGTTCTATAAAGCGAACCAATACAGCGTGGCAACTGCACAAGCGATAGTTCTGTTTTTAATCATTCTGGGGCTTACCTTTGCGCAGAACAAACTTATGGGAGAGCGGGTTTTTTATGGATAATGTGATGACACAAGACGCCAATAGCGAAGCTGCAAAAAAAGAAAATAATAGCTCTTTTCGAATTATTGGAAAGGTGCTCATTCATCTGATATTAATTTTCGGCGCTTTGATTTTCATTTTTCCTTTCTTTTGGATGATCTCAAACTCATTAATGACCCTTGGAGAAACCATCACTCGCCAATTGTTACCAAAAGTCCCCCAATGGGAAAATTATCAAGAAGCGTGGAAACAAGCAAATTTTTCAAAATACTTTCTTAATAGTGTACTCATCACTTTGGGAACCTTGGCAGGTTTACTCTTTACCTCAATTTTAGCTGGTTATGCTTTTGGCCGAATGGAATTCAAGGGAAAGAATATTTTGTTTGGCTTATTTCTGGCCACAATGATGATCCCCGAGTCTGTGACTTTGATTCCAAATTATCAGCTTATTCGTGGAACCATTATTCCACTTCCAGGGGGAACGTGGATAAATACTTATTGGGCACTCACTATACCGTTCATGGCCAATGCTTTCAGCATCTTCCTGTTGAGGCAATTCTTTGCACAAATACCCAAAGAGCTCTGGGACTCTGCCCGCATAGATGGCTGTGACCATATGCGCTTCCTGGTACAAATTGTTCTTCCAATCAGCAAGGCGCCTGTTATGACCGTGCTGCTCTTTGGTTTTACAGGTGCATGGAATGCTTTCCAATGGCCTCTTTTGGTAACAACCAGAGACACCTGGCGTCCCTTGATGGTTGGTCTTTACGGTTTTGTCACAGAAGCCGGTCCAAATACACACTGGCTTATGGCTGGTGCTGTCATTACCATTATTCCCATATTGATTATGTACTTCCTGACACAGAAACAATTCACACAGGGCATCGCAACGACAGGACTTAAGGGATAGTATATAATGGTAGATGGATATATCGCGAACCAAAATGGTTTTGCGTTTATCAAGAAACTTCAAATCATATTGTTCAAAATGGAGGTTTTGAAAAAATGAGAAGAAAGTCAGTATTATTCATTGCAATCTTCCTGATTGCATCCATGGTTTTGGGCGCTTGCGCAAAAGCAACCGAAGCCCCGGTAGTAGAAGAGCCGACCGAAGCGCCAGCGGAAGAGAAGCTGGCGGTAGGCATCGTACTGCCGACGAAGGACGAGCCGC
>CAYVWM010000007.1:0-34018 GCA_964455505.1 uncultured Anaerolineaceae bacterium | reverse complement strand
ACCCATAAAAATTAACGCGAAATATTGGCTTGCCAGGATCTTTCAACACGAGATAGACCATCTGAACGGGGTGCTTTATATTGATAGAGCGACAAGGGTTTTTCAGCCTACACCTGAAGAGTTGGAATTAATCAAGGACTGATGCATCTAACCAGGCTCTCTTTAACGAATTTTCGCATTTTTTCCCGCCTGGACCTGGAATTACCCCGGCGGGTTATTTTATTCTCCGGTGCTAATGCTCAAGGAAAAACAAGTATTCTTGAAGCCATATCTTACATGGCTAATTTCTCATCTTTTACCGCAGGAACTGATCGGCAGCTTTTGAATTTCAACACCCCGACCGAAGCCATTATGGTTGGGCGCATCATTGGCGAGTTCCAGAAGGGGCTCAAGAAGCACACACTGGAAATCCGCTTTATTCAAGAGTTTAACGGAAATCCCACCAGTCCAAGATTTCGCAAAGAAGTATTGTTGGACGGTGTGAAAAAAAGGCTCGGTGAAGTTTATGGACAGTTCAATGCGGTCAGTTTCCTGCCTCAAATGGCAAGAATCATTGAAGGGTCACCTTCCGATCGCCGGCAATACCTTGACGAAATTCTCTCCCAGGTTGTTACAGGATATGCGCGTCATCTCTACGACTACAACAAAGCCCTCTCTCAACGTAACGCCCTGCTAAAAAATCTGTCAGAATTTGGCGGGGATGTGCGTCAGTTGGAACCCTGGGATGGTTTGATCACTACAAACGGTTCTGCCATCATGCATGCACGCATTCAAGTACTCCGGGAGTTGGAAGCAATTGGAAACCCTATCCACTCTGACCTTACCAATGGGGTGGAAGTATTGAGGTTATCCTATGCCCCTTCTTACGAACCTATGCCAGCGCCCAAAGGGCAACTTGCACTTCCCGTCCAATCTGTGATCGATAGATCAGGTCTCACACAAAACGATCTTGAAACCGGTTTAAAAAAGGCACTTCGGGCAGCTTATAGAGAGGATATTAGCAGGGGCATAACCACATTGGGTCCTCACCGAGACGAATTTCGCTTTCTGAGCAATGGGATTGATTTGGGCAATTACGGGTCTCGTGGTCAAACAAGAACTGCATTGCTGTCTCTAAAATTTGCTGAAGTCCAATGGATGAAAACCAAGACAGGGGAATGGCCGGTGCTGTTGCTCGATGAAATAATGGCTGAACTGGATCCAGAGAGACGTAGGGCTTTGGTGAAGGTGCTTGGAGATGTAGAGCAGGCGATGTTGACTGCGACCGATACAGAAATGTTCCCTGATGACTTTGTCGCTAACCATGAAGTTTGGAAAATCCAAGATGGGTTGGTCATCAGGGCTTGAGTAAAAATGAGTGAAGAAATGATTGTTCGCAAATCCCCACCTAAAAACGCTTCACTTTGGTTTGTAAGCTTACCCATCTTCATCGTGATAATTTCCAATCTGACAGCGGCTATCCCCTACGTACTTTATCCCGCAAATTTTCGGGGAGCGTTTGAACTGAATGGGATACCTGGCACTGCAGCAGTTGCTGGAATTGGTGTTCTCTTTGTGATGTGGCAGGTTCCATACTTCTTTGCAGGTGTAGATCCGCTTAGAAATAAAAAATCGCTGGTCGAGGCCATACTCATGCAGACAATAGGTCTTATTGGGGAAATATGGATTCTTAGCAATATCGATGCGAATTATCTAACACTGAGAAACAGTATTTGGCGGTTTATTTTGTTTGATGCCGTTGGATTGGTTTTACTTCTTACTGCTTTTCTGCTTTTACAATACTACAAAAGGGAGTTTGTCAAGTGAATAATTTTAGAGATCTTGTCATGAAGAATCGCAGTTACAGGCGTTTTGATGAAAATATACCTATCCCCAAGAATACCTTGATTTCGCTGGTTGAACTTGCCCGTTACTGCCCAAGCAGCGCAAATATGCAAGCCTTAAAGTTCTACATTTCCTCCGAAAAACCTGAAACAGATAAGGTGTTTTCTACCCTCAAATTTGCTGGTTACCTAAAGGAATGGGAAGGTCCCGTTGAAGGGGAGAGACCAACAGCTTATGTCGTGATTGTGGGAGATCTGCGGATTAGAAAGCAATTTGCTAACGATGCTGGGATTGCTGCTCAGACAATTATGCTGGGCGCTGTGGAAAAAGGGTATGGCGGTTGCATCATGGCAGCTATCCAGCGTAAAGACCTAGGAGAGATACTTAATCTTCCAGACTACTTTGAGATCCTATTAGTGCTCGCCCTGGGTGTACCGATAGAAAATGTGGTTATCGAAGATGTCGGTCTTGATGGCAACATCCAGTATTATCGGGATTCTCAAGAAGTCCATCACGTCCCAAAGCGAAGTCTGGATGAATTAATCCTATAGAGTCTTTACATTTCTATTGTTTTCACTCGTAAATCAAGCCTGTTACGTATCTAGGAAAAATCTCGGTGAGGGTTTAACCGGAAACCAGGTATTCTTTAAGCTTTTCCTCATAATCCTGTAAGTTAAATACCAAATATTGGCTTTGTGATTTTTACCGAACTACACCATCACGGAATTGATATTGTTGGTTCTGTGAGGGTCGAAGTTACAGTTGCGGTATTGGTTAGAGTTTGTGTGGATGTGCTTGTTTGCGTGTAGGTTGGCGTAGGTGTATTGGTAAGCGTTGGAGATGAAGTAATTGTTGGTGTGGGTGTGGCGGTGTTGGTTGGCTCTGGTGATGGTGTAAAGGTTCTTGTTAGCGTGTTGGTTAGGCTAGCGGTGGGTGTATAGGTTTTTGATGGTTTCGGCGTCGCAGTACTTGTAGGTGTGGCTGTTTGGGTTGGGGTACGCGTAGCTGTCTTGGTAGGGGTATTCGTAGGGGTTGGGGTTGCTGTTGAGGTGTTTGTGGGCGTTGGTGTTGCGGTAGCCGTAGCTGTGGGCGTTGAGGTAGGATAAGGAACTCGAATTTCATAGGCGAGCTCAGGACCAAATAAGATTCCGTCTTCGGTTTGAATTTGCCAAACTCCTGTAAATGTCCCCCCAATTTTGGGCGCCCAAAGGTTCAGCGAAACATCCAATGTGTCGTCGGGTTTAAGATTCGGTAAAAACGTAGGAGAAATGCCTGCCAGTAGACTTCCTCTAATGTATACCAGGCGAAAGTTTTCCCAGGGACAGGTACCGTTATTTTGAATTTTCCAGGTTTTTGTAAAGTTTTCACCAGGGTACATGAGCGTACCAGCTGGAATGGTTACATCCTTTAATAATATAGCTGAGAGAGTACAGTTTGGTTGCGTTGGAACCAGCGAGGGAGTGGGAGTCGGGCTGGCTAAAATTGTAGGCGTGATTTGTACACCTTGCACGGCTTCAATCAGAACAGCCACTTCAGCCCTGGTCAGTTGCTTGCCTTTTTCATTTAGCGTTACCAAACTGATAAGAGTTGGTCCCTCAGTGGTTGGGATCCAAGGTTGTATGATTTCTGCGCTAAACCTGTTGGCTGAATTGGGGGTGTCAAAGCGAATCAATTCATTATTGATGTAAAGTTCCAGACGGGACCAGCCTTGTTTGGCCTTTACTTCGGTATGTATCTGAACTTCCTGATAGAGCGGTATAACTGCTGCCGAAGTTGGATTCAGGATAATCAAAGAATTCGCAGGTGAGTTTTGAGCACAGGCAGCGAGGCAGAGCAACATTAAAACAGCAAAGAGTAGAAGGCTAAAAAAATCCAATTTCTTCATTATTAAAAAATAAGTATACAAGGTTTTGGAAAAAGCTTACAAGAAAAGATGCCAGGTCAACCTGTAAGCCGTATTCTGTCGGGGGTGGGCATCTATCTTGGCGTTATGTCACCACAACGCTCATGCGGTCTACCCGGAAATCTGCGGAGCCGAGCAGACTCCGGCGCTGCTAAGAGCGCTCTTTCCTGTTTGACCTTGCACTAAAAGGGGGTTGCCTGGCCGCTGAGATTACTCCCCGCGCCGGTGGTCTCTTACACCACCTTTTCACCCTGACATGCATCGAGCATGCGGTATGTTTCTGTGGCCCGATCCAGAAGCTTGCGCCTCTCCAGGTGTTACCTGGCTTTTTGCTCTTTAGTGTACGGACTTTCCTCACTGTTCAATAGAACAGCGCGCTCACCCGGTTGACCTGAGCAATTTGATGATAGTAGAATACAGCATGAAAGTCAACTCAATCGTGAAAAAATGCAAAAATTGATTGCATATAAGATTTTGGTCTGGACAATCTTGAAAAATTGTGTAAAATAAAGGTTTGTAATTATGAGGTTTAGTTTGGAGGAAGAAGTTGGCAAATATTAAGTCACAAATAAAGCGGAATAAACAGAACCTGTCGCAGCGATTGCGCAATCGGGTTTATCGGGGCTCAGCACGCACATTTTTGCGCCGTGCTCAAGCTGCAATAAAGACTGAAAACAGCGAAAACGCACAGGCACAGGTTGTGAAAGCAATCAGCGCTTTGGACAAAGCTGTTTCCAAAGGCGTAATTCACAAGAACAACGCAGCCCGCAGAAAATCCCGCTTGATGAAAAAATACAATTCACTGGAAGAATAATTTTTTACAAAATTTTCTACCACCACCGGGAGCTATCCAAGCCCCCGGATTTTTTTGTTTAGTACCCGATATGTGTAAGTGCATTTTTCGGATGATATAATCCAAAAATCTTGATGGCAGGAAAGTCTTATGTTTGATAAAGAAAAACAGGAAGTCACAGAAAAGATTAATCAGTATTGCCTGGAACACAATCTTCCCAGCGCAAAAATCGAATGGCGTGATATCCCCTTTAGTGGGGAGTGGGGAATGGCCGCGCCCTTGTTTGCGTTGGCAGCTGCAGATCCAAACCGGCAGGCGGCAGTACCCCAGCATGCTCAGCAACTTGCGGAGGCAATACAGAAGCATCTTGGTGACTTGGATGGTTTTAGTCGGGTCGAGTCGCAAAAAGGTTATCTCAACCTGTTTTTTTCCACGAGCAGTTATGCGAAATTGGTCGTTCAAACTGCTATCATGGAAGATTCCGACTATGGCTCTGTGAAACCAATGGGCAAAGCTACGATGATTGAGTATTCCAATCCGAATACCCACAAACCTCTGCATGTCGGTCATTTACGCAATGTCATTTTGGGCGGGGCAACCAGTAATATTCTTGAAGCCAGTGGAAAACCTGTTATTCGCGTCAATTATCTGGGTGATATTGGCTTACATGTAATCAAGTGGCTGTGCAATTATGAAAAATACCACAAGGGAGAACAGCCTTCTGAAGATAAAACCCGTTGGATGGGAGATCTTTTTGCGGAAGCAGACCGACGCTTTGTCGATGAGCCGGGTTTTGAGGAAGAGGTAAGGGCTTACTTTGCGCGCTGGGACCAACATGACCCAACCGTAGAAGCACTTTGGAAAGAAACCAGGCGATGGTCCCTGGAGGGTTTTGAACAGGTATACGATCTCCTGGGAGAGCGCTTTGACCGGATATATTTTGAAAGCGAAGTGGAAGAACCAGGAAAATTCATGGTCGAACAGCTGATTAAATCTGGACTTGCTGAAGATGGTCGTCCAGAAGAACCGGTAGTCATTGACGTGGACACGATTCTTGGAACTAAGGAAGAATACCGTGTTGTGGTTATTCTCCGTTCGGATGGCACCTCTCTTTATGCCACCAAAGAAATTCCTTTAGCCATCATGAAATTTGATGAATATGACCTGGAGAAATCCATTTATGTGATTGATGTTCGCCAGAGTTTACATATCAAACAGATCCGGAAGGTTCTGGAACTGATGGGGTATCCATGGGCGAACAGGATTTTTCATCTCGCATATGGAATTGTCAACTTGCCCGGGAATGTGACCATGTCTTCCCGAGAAGGAACCGTCGTCTTGCTTGATGACTTGATCCGCGAGGCAACACAACGTGCGCTTTCTGTAGTGCGTGAAAAAAATCCAGAACTGGACGCTGCGACTATGCATGAAATTGCCGAGGCTGTGGCTATCGGAAGCATCAAATATCCGATGTTGGCTCGTGAAAACACAAAAATGGTTACATTTGATTGGACCAGCGCATTGGATTTCAATGGGCAATCAGCGCCATATATCCAATACGCCCACGTTAGAGCCAACAGCATCCTGAAAAAGGCAAATTATAAACCTACAGAAGCACTTGATTTTTCATACTCCTTACACCCTGCAGAAATAAACCTGGTAGAGTGCATTTCATGCCTACCAGAAGAAATACACCGTGCAGCAAAAGACCTAAAACCATCACTACTGGCAACTTATGCTTATGACCTTGCGAAAGCATTCAACGATTTCTACAATCAATGCCCAGTTTTAGGGGCAGAACCCGAGATTAAAAAAGCACGGCTGGGGATTGTCGCGGCTGCCAAGGTTAGCCTTGGCAATGTTTTGCGGATATTAGGCATACGGGCGCCACAAGTGATGTAAAATACGAAGACGGATATTAACCAGAAAAGGAGAATTTTTATATATGAGTCGTATTCGAACACTAATTATGGGGGCAGCAGGTCGTGATTTTCATAACTTTAATACATTCTATCGTGACAATGAAAAGTATGAGGTTGTGGCATTCACTGCCACCCAAATTCCGAACATTGAAGGACGAAAATATCCTGCTGAATTGGCTGGAAAGCTTTATCCAGAAGGCATCAAGATATACCCGGAAGCTGATTTGCCCTCTTTGATCAAAGAATTTAACGTGGATGAAGTGGTATTCTCATACAGCGATGTGCCACACACGTATGTCATGCACAAAGCATCACAGGTAAATGCATTGGGTGCTGATTTTCGTTTGATGGGTGCAAAGGCCACCCAGGTTGAGTCCACAAAACCTGTTATTGGCGTCTGTGCTGTACGAACAGGTTCAGGAAAAAGTCAGACTACCAGGAAAGTATCCTTAATTTTGACAGAAATGGGTTACAAAGTCGCTGCGATCCGGCATCCAATGCCTTATGGCGACCTTGTCAAGCAAAAAGTTCAACGTTTTGCTACGTATGCTGACCTTGATAAACATGAATGCACCATCGAGGAACGCGAAGAATACGAACCTCACATCGATAACGGGGTGATAGTCTACGCTGGTGTAGACTATGAAGCCATTCTGCGCGAAGCTGAGAAAGAGGTCGACATCGTCTTATGGGATGGCGGCAATAACGACTTTTCTTTCTACAAGACCGACTTACTCATCGTAGTCGCTGATCCCCACAGGCCTGGCCACGAGGTACAGTATTATCCCGGTGAGACCAATGTAAGAATGGCTGATGTATTCGTAATCAACAAAGTGGATACCGCTGACCCTGACAACGTCATTGCTGTTAGGGAGAATTTATACGCCTTAAATCCACGCGCACTGGTTGTGGAAGGAGCCTCTCCGATTTTCGTGGATGATCCAGAAGCCATCCGCGGCAAGCGCGTTTTGGTCGTTGAAGACGGACCAACCCTTACCCATGGCGGCATGGCATATGGCGCCGGTTTTGTTGCAGCAAGACGGTACGGTGCGGCAGAAATAGTTGACCCTCGTCCGTTTGCAGTGGGCAGCATTATTGATACGTACAATAAATACCCAGGAACAGGCAAAATTTTACCTGCTATGGGCTATGGCGATCAGATGATTCGAGACCTGGAGCAAACCATCCGCAATGCTGATGTGGATATGGTTGTGATTGGCACGCCTATTGATCTGACCCGGGTAATGAAAATTGATAAGCCGTCACAACGTGTTCGCTATGAACTTGAGGAGATTCCCGTACAGGGGTCAGAATTTCTGACCCCTGTTTTCATGATAGACTTTTGAGCAGATTTATTGAAGGATGCATTATGTTAATAGATACAGTTGTCATTTTCGCACAATCGGGCAAGGGGGGTGACGGAATGGTGCATATGCACCGGGAAAAGTATCGCCCGCACGGCGGTCCTGACGGCGGAGATGGTGGAAGGGGCGGTGATGTCATTTTGAAGGTTGTTCCCACATTGAACACCCTCAATAAATTTCATTACAATGAAAGGTTCATTGCCGCTAACGGAAAAAATGGCGGGCCAAACAATCAATCTGGAAAATCCGCCCAGGATCTCATCATTTCTGTTCCGCCGGGAACGGTTGTGTATGATAACGATAGCACTGCGTTGCTGGGGGACCTTGTTGAACCAGATCAAACTCTGTTAGTAGCCAAAGGCGGCAGGGGAGGCCGCGGAAACCAACACTTTGCCTCGTCCCGAAACCAGATGCCTTTGACAGCAGAAAAAGGTGAGCCCGGTGAAAGCCTGACGCTAAGGCTTGAACTGAAATTAATAGCAGACGTGGGGCTTGTGGGAATGCCGAATGCTGGTAAATCCTCAATACTGGCTGCTACAACCAACGCCAAACCCAAAGTTGCCGACTACCCCTTTACAACCCTTGAACCCAACCTGGGTGTTGTGGAATTGGGTCCTGATCACAGCATCGTTTTAGCGGATATCCCTGGTCTGATAGAAGGGGCTCATGAAGGAGTTGGATTGGGTCATAACTTTCTGCGGCATATCCAGCGGACACGCGTTCTGATCCATGTTTTGGATGGATTATCCAGTGATCCCCATGATGATTACGAGACCATCAATGGGGAATTGGCACTTTTTGATGTGCATCTTGAAGATTTGCCTCAGTTGGTTGTACTTAATAAAATGGATTTGCCGGATGTAAAAGCCAAATTTCGAGCAGTAGAAGCAAAATTTGAGGAGGAAAACATAAAATTAATCCCGATCTCTGCAGTCTCGCACTTAAATCTCAAGGAACTGATGTGGAAAGCTTACGAAGTGCTGCAAACCATTCCTAAGGAGATTGAGGAACCAGAACTGCCTGTCTATCGTGCTGAGGAGGATCCGAAAGCATTTACTATCGGCAGTGAAGATGGCGTATGGGTCGTTCGCGGCAAGACTATAGAGAAAGCAGCCGCGATGACATTTTGGGAGCACCCAGGTTCGGTCCGACGTTTTCAAAGGTTGATGATGGGCTTAGGTGTGGAAAAGGCGCTGCGAGAAGCTGGTGTTGAAGAAGGTGATACCGTCAGAATAGGGGAATTTGAATTGGATTGGCAAGATTAAAAATGTTCACCGACTGGGTGAGGGGGGCACCCAATCGGCGAACGAGAGAATTTAACCACAGTAAGTTTAGTTTGTCAAGGCTAAAAACCCAAAGAAAATATCAAATAATCATATCATTACAAGTAAAATTGCTTCAGTAGAGTTAGCAGTTAGGCTGGTTTTCCCTATCAGTTTAATATGATTTTTTCGCTTCCAGACAAACGGTCGAGAATGTGCTCAGTTACAAGGTCCAGTTGTTCTTTTCTATTCACAAAATCAATAGAATCACTTTCGATTGTCAGTACTGGACATAAATCGAAGTTTTCTATCCACTCCAGGTAATATGAATCCAACAGGGCAAGATAATCGGGATCAATGCTTTCTTCTATAGAACGAGCGCGCATTTGTATCCTTTTAAGTAAAGTTTGAACCGGAGCGCGCAAATAGATGAGTAAATCTGGTTTGGGGAGGCTGCCGCCTACCACTTCGTATAGCTTAAGGTAAGCCTGATAATCGCGTTCTTCCAAGTTTCCCATAGTGTATAAGGCGCGTGCAAAAATGTAAGGGTCTTCATAGATGCTGCGGTCAATGATAGCGGTGTGGGGGGATTCGGCCAGAAGTCGGTGCTGCCTGGAGCGGTTGCCGAGAAAATAAACTTGCAAATGGAACGCCCATTTGCGCATATCCGCATAAAAGTCAGCCAAATAGGGGTTATCGGCGACGGATTCATAGGCGGTCTGCCAGCCAAGTTTTTCTCCAAGTAATTTGGTCAGGGAAGTTTTTCCACTACCGATATTGCCTGCCATCAATATCAATTTTTTGGACATCTGTTTAGAGATCATCTTGGAAGCCTCAATCGTTGTTGTTTTTTGTTGTGGATTTTTATTATATGTCAATTAAATCCTGATATTTAATGATGTTCAGGGAGCTGCATAACCTAAATAGATAATCGAGATGAGTAACAATGCGTGTGTTTGGGTTATTAGAGCTTGTTTGCGGTAAGCAATATTTTAAGAATACCCTATCAGAAAAAGCCGGTTAATTGAAGCTGGATAAACTCAAAAAAAGTAGGCTTTCAGAAGCGTAAACCACCAGAACTAAGAAGAAGGACTTAATCAAGGTTTATTTATGAAAACGAATTTCAGATCCGAATTAGCGGAGAAAAATTCAAGCAGGGTCATTTTTTGCCCGTACAGAGCATTTAGTGGTTGTTCTGTGTGGTGTTCTCAAGGATAAAAGAGATATTTTAGTTACCGCTCAATAAAATGTGTGCCCTCGGCAAGTTCTTGATTTTGAGAAAGTCTAAAAGATCTTTTTAAGTCATCACTGCCAGAAATTGAGAAAGGGCAAATTGCGGAAGACCGAAAAAAGCCATGGATCGATTGCACCTTTCAAAAGGTTTAATATCTTGTGCATTTATGAGAACACAAGGGTTGGTTCGTTAATGATTAAGATTTATTTCTTTTTTTAGCATTCGCTGTAACCACAGGTATAACATTTACGGCAGCCTTCTTCATTGATCAACGTGGCATGACCGCATTCGGGGCAAAGTTCGCCAATAGGGCTGCCGCTTTGTGCTAAGCCGGGAATGGGAAGTTGATCCGAGGGGATGATTTCTTTTTCTGTTTCCTGTTCCCAGTGCTGTTGATAAAGATATTCATCAAGTGCTTTTGCTATTCCGTCGGGTAGAGAGCGAACACGATTAGGACCAAATCCAAGCGATCTGCCGCCGCCGATACCAGCCAATTGATCCATAACAATTTTTAGTCGTCCACGTGGTTCAACCGGTGAGGCAATCCGAAGAACGTAAGAGATCAAACGCCCCATGGCTTCAGAATGCGCAGCTGTCTCGGAACCCGCTTTGGCTGTATTGATAAATACCTCGAATGGTTGGTCTCCTCCGTTTTCATTGATTGTGATAAAGGCTTTACCTAAGGGCGTTTCAATCGAATATGTATATCCCTTTAGAATTCGGGGTCGGGGTTTCTTGGTATCTTTCCAAAAGGTGGGTTGGATTTCAAGATCTTCACCGTAAAGTTTTATTGTGGATATTTCGGGTTCAGTTTGCTTTGCTTCTCTGGTGGCTTTGGTCTCAAGAACAACAGACTCACGTGAGCCTGTAATATAGACAGTGATTCCTTTACATCCTAACTGCCATGCGTATAGAAATGCGTTTGCTACCTCTTCCTCAGTTGTACCAACAGGGAAGTTGATGGTCTTACTGAGGCTGTTATCTACAAAACGTTGCAAGGCTGCCTGAATACGAATGTGCTCCTCCGCAGATATATCTGCCGAGACCACAAAGACCTCCTTAAGAGGTTGGGGTATTTCTGCAATGTTCTGACAGGATCCGGTTTCAAGTACTTTTTCGATGATCGTTTGTTTTATCACATTAGGAAGTTCAGTGGCATCAAGCGCTTCCTGGAAAAAAGGACTGACGTAATTTAACTGCAAATCATTGCCGTTGTCATTGACGTGCCGAACATAGGCGAGCGCAAAAACGGGTTCACAACCATAGCCTTCGCAACCCGCCACTGTTCCTATAGTTCCCGTAGGGGCTATAGTAGTCTGGGCAGCATTCCGGATTCCATTTGCCCGAATTCCGTCAACGATCTCTTGCCAATTAATCGCAGGTCTTGACCAATCCTCCTCGTAAGGCTGCAGCGGTGTTGGCGGGGTCCACTTTAAGTCTTCCGGATCGTACACACTGCCTTTGATGGCAGGGAATGGACCTTTTTGTTTGGAAAGTTCAATGCTGGTTTTCATACAATGGAAGCGAATAAACTCCATAATCTGACCACAAAATTCAAGCGATCGATCGGAGCCGTAACGCACTGCGCAGTGGTACATCAGATCGGCCAGTCCCATAATTCCCAAGCCAATTCGGCGTGCATTCAGTGCAGACTCTTTTAGTTCTGGGACCGAGGGGACATAAGCATTTTTGTCTACAACATTATCCAGGAAACGCGTTGCAAGTTCAGTGGACTTGCGCAATTTTTCCCAATCTACACTTTGGTTTTCACCCAGATGTTGAGCCAGATTGATAGACCCCAGGCAGCAATTTTCGTAAGGTCCCAGCCATTGTTCCCCACACGGATTGGTTGCTTCGAGGTCATAGAGATGCGGCACTGGATTTTCTCGGTTTGCTGCGTCCAGGAACAAAGCACCTGGTTCTCCGTTGTGGTGTGCCTGAGAAACAAAATCGTTGAATAGTTTGCGGGCATTTACTGATTTGTAATTCCGGATGGGTATGCCTGCTCGCTCTGCCGCCTCGAGTGTTCCGGAAAATTCTTTGTACAAGGGTGAATGGATATCAGGAAAACGCAAATCCCATTCCTGATCCGCTTCAACAGCTTGCATAAATGCGTCGGTTATTCCAACCGAAATGTTAAAATTTGTTATGGCAACCTCGCTGGTTTTGCAGCGAATAAAATCTTCAATATCCGGATGATCGATGCGCAAAATGCCCATATTGGCACCGCGCCGTGTGCCGCCTTGGGCAATTTCACCAAAAGCATTGTCGTATACCTTTAAAAAACCAACAGGTCCCGTTGCTTCACCTGCCGAGGTCTTGACACGGGAGCCTTTAGGCCTCAGCCTTGAAAAATTGAAGCCATTGCCTCCTCCCGTCTGCTGGATAAGTGCAGCATTGCGAAGTGTTGAAAAAATACCATCAGTGAGTTTGCCCATGTCATCAGATATGGGTAGGACGAAACAAGCAGCAAGTTGGCCAAGAAATGTGCCTGCTCCTGTAAAGGTTGGAGAGTTAGGAAAAAAAGATTTCGAGATGAGGAGATCATAGAATGCCCTTGCGTTTTTTTCTGTTGCCTCGGTGGGTTGGGTTACATCAGCAACATGCCAGGCAATCCTCCAGAACATCTCTTCAATCGTTTCCACGGGTTTACCGTCCAAGCCTTTGCGCAGATAGCGCCGAGTCAGAATTTGTCTTGAGTTGTCTGTAAGATTGATTTTCCCAAGACCATCAGGAATGGGAGGGGTGGGCAGTAAACCCGTTTGTTTAACGGTTAATGAGTCCATGGTGATTCCTCTGATTAGTTGGTTTCTTCTTCGGTCAGAAGGTGATCAATTTCATTGCGTATGGTGTGTAAATCGTCCATGCGCAAATAAACGATGGCATATCTTACATATGCAATATGATCCAGTTCTTTTAAACCTTTGATGGCCAGATCGCCTACTATGCGTGAATTTACTTCCGAACGCCCTCTTTTTTGCAGTTCTGCTTCTATCTCTGCAGCTAAGTTTTCAATCTGAGCTGCCGATACCGGCCGTTTTGCACAAGCAATTCTCAGACCATGAAGTAGTTTTTCGCGGTTAAATTCCTCCCTGGTGCCATCCCTTTTGACCAATAATGGTGTGGTCAGAATAGGCCGTTCATAAGTGCTGAAGCGTTGGTGGCAAGCATTACACTCGCGTCTTCTGCGGATGCCTCCGTGGGAGTCCTTGGTAGTATCAATTACGCGTGAATCGCTGTCTTGACAAAATGGGCACTTCATTATTGCTCCTGAGAATTTCCCCCTATATCTGGGGGTTTTGCGTAAAAAACCCCTACCTGTAGGGAATTAAGATTGTAGCACACACCTTAGAACACAACAAGGTCCCTGAAGAAACGAATCTTAAAGAATAAAAGTCTTTAAGATTTGCCGATGTTCCATGTAGAAATCTGGATTTTGTAATGTCAAAATCTGATTTAGAGATTTTTAAACAGAGAAAAAAGAGGTTGAGGATAGATACACAGTGGGTGCATTTAGGGTTCTCTAAAGTATAATTTTGTCAGTTAAGAACGCAACGATTATTGACAAGGAGACCACATATGTCCGAGCAATTCACAATAAAAGGCATTCCAGCAGCTCCAGGTCTCGTAAAGGGCCCCGTTCATATCGTGACAAACCTGGTACTGGAAGTCCCAGCGTATAAAATTCAGGATTTCACCAAGGAGTTGCAGCGGCTGGAGGAAGCGCGTCAAAATTCCAAACGTGAATTGGAGAAATTGAAAGAAAAAGTTGAAATCGAAGGCAACAGTAAAGATGCTGAGATTTTCGAAGCTCATGTCATGTTCTTAGATGACGATTCGCTTGTGTCATTGGCACAAGGAGAAATCGAAAGTGGAATCAATGCCGAGTCCAGTTGGACGAAAGCCGTGGATTTTTATGCTGAGCAATTAGAGGCCATTCCCGATGAAACCCTGGCTGCTCGTGCTATGGACGTGCGGGATGTAGGTAACCGTGTCCTTAAACATTTACTTGGTTTGGATACTTCTGGAATATCGCTGACCTCGCCTTCAGTGATCATTGGCAAGGATCTTACCCCGTCAGACACTGTAAGCCTGGACAAGAACAAAACCCTCGCTTTTCTAACTGCAGAGGGCGGACCAACCTCGCACACGGCAATTCTCGCAAAGGCTTTTGGTTTGCCAGCAGTGGTGGGGTTGGGCGAAGATATTCTTTCCATTCCGAATGGCACATTTGTACTTGTTGACGGTAATGCTGGCACGGTTGTTGTCAATCCGGAAAGCAATGCGGTTGAGGACTTTTCTTTTAGAGAAGTCAAGGCTAACAGCTTACAAGCTGAAGCGCTTGACGCAGCGTTTGATGCTGCGCAAACACTGGATGGTTTTTTTGTAGAAGTTGTCGCGAATATAGGTAGTAAGGAAGATGCCATCTTTGCCAAGGCGCATGGTGCAGAAGGGGTGGGTTTATTCCGGACTGAATTTCTATACTTGCACCGCGACAGTTTGCCAACGGAAGAAGAGCAGGTTCAAGCGTACCAATCCATCTTTCGCCATTTTAAAAACCAGCCTTTGGTTGTACGAACATTGGATATCGGCGGAGATAAAGAGATTCCCTATTTGAACTTTCCAAAAGAGCTTAACCCCTTTCTGGGATGGAGGGGGGTGCGGATGTTGGATGGGCGCGAGGATATTTTACGGACCCAAATCCGTTCTTTGCTGAAAGCTGGGGTGGGGACTGATTTGCGGATTATGGTGCCTATGGTTGCCAGGTATGAAGAAATTCATGCCATAAAAGCGTTGATTCATGAAGAAATGGAGTTGTTGTCCTCTGAAGGCATAGAAACAGCTCAGCAAATTCAGTTTGGAATCATGGTTGAAGTGCCTTCCGCCGCTATCCTTGCAGATCGTATGGCAAATGTAATTGATTTTTTTAGCATAGGAACTAATGATTTGACACAGTACACTCTGGCGGTTGACCGAACTAATAGTCATGTAGCCCACCTGGCAAGTAGTTTTAACCCGGCCGTACTCTATCTTATTCAACGAACCATTACCGCTGCTCACCAGGCGGGTAAATGGTGCGGTATGTGTGGTGAATTTGCCGGCGATCCGCTTGCGCTCCCCGTTTTGCTTGGGATGGGTTTGGACGAATTCAGCATGTCACCTGCTCTGGTGCCGGCAAACAAACAATTGATACGGAAATTAAGCCGTAAAGAGTGTCAATTACTGGCCAAAGAAGTCTTGGAGTGCGTTTCTGAAGTGGAAGTGGTCAGTAAAATTAAAAACTTTCTTGTAGAAAGAAATCTTCCAATTTAACCAACTTTGTTTGTAATCGTATAAGAACCAAAAGAGACTGCCATGCATGGCGGTCTCTGTCTTTAGGTCGTCTGGGAAGCATAGTTCATCTCAGAAAAAAAATTAACCTAAAAGCATTCAGCTTGAACACAGGCCATGCCCAAAAAAATCTGACCTTCTTCCCTCCAATTAGATTTGGAGGGAAGAAGAAGTGTTTCGAACTAACAAGCAGAGGAGTGCCCCCTAACTTAATTCCGATTTCCTAAAAGATCCCGACGTTTCCGCATAAAGGCAGGCACGTCAATATCGCCAGCATTCGCATAGGCAAAATTATCTGCAGTCTGCGGGTTGCTTTCTTTGGGTTGCGGTTCTACTGGTCGTTTGTAATCAGAGGCGCTGAGCACCTTTTCTTGTTGTCGCCCACTGCCTACTTGAAAAAAAGAGCTGCTCTCTGCCTCAGCAGAGGGGGCGTTTCTATCAAAACCAGTAGCAATAACAGTAATACGAATATCGTTACCCATTTCCTCATCCACCACGGCACCAAAGATAAGGTTGACATCCGGATGGGCGGTTTCCTTGATAATTGCAGCAGCCTGGTTGACTTCAAACAGGGAAAGATTGGGTCCACCGGTTACATTGAAGAGGATACCCCGTGCGCCGTTAATGGTCACATCCAGGAGTTGACTGGAAATTGCTTGTTCTGCCGCGATTTTGGCGCGATCTTCACCAGATGCCTGACCGACGGCCATCAAGGCTGCGCCGCCTTCGGACATAATGGTGCGCACATCGGCAAAGTCGAGGTTAATTAAACCTGGAACGGTGATGAGCTCGGAGATACCCTGAATGCCTTGACGCAAGACATCATCGGCGATTCGGAAAGCTTGTTGTAAGCCTATGTTTTTGGTAACGATATCCAACAGTCTGTCGTTGGGTATCACAATCAGTGTGTCTGCATGTTCCTTAAGACGCATAGCACCACTTTCGGCAGCTGTGCTCCGGTGGGCACCTTCGAAACCGAAGGGGCGGGTAACCACACCGATGGTGAGAGCGCCGATTTCTTTGGCGATTTGGGCAACTACTGGTGCTGCACCAGTGCCTGTTCCGCCGCCAAGACCTGCTGTGACGAAGACCATGTCACTCCCTTTGAGTACCTCGTACAATTCTTCGGCAGATTCCTCTGCTGCAGCCTGTCCGATTTTGGGATCGCCGCCAGCCCCAAGACCACGGGTGGATTTGTCCCCAATTCGTACTCTGGTGGGAGCGCTGGACTTTAATAAAGCCTGCGCATCTGTATTGATTGAAATAAATTCAATACCAGATAGACCTTCTGCTATCATGCGGTCGATGGCATTGCATCCGCCACCGCCCACTCCTACGACCTTTATCCTTGCGAATGATTCAGTTTGTTTAGCATCCATTTTATTAATCTCCTCTTTTTTACTTGTTTAATTCCTACGGTAATAGTTTGTTCAACCAACTTTTAATCGTCTCCGCTTTGATGTCAGTTGGTTTTTTATTTTTTCCAGGTCTCTCGCTCATCTCCTGGTTTGTTTCACTCATGAGTATTGCCCACTGCAGCAAGCCGACACTGGTAGCATATTCCGGCGTGCTGATTTGATCGGTCAGCCCTACCATACGTTCAGGCTTTCCGATCCGGGCGGGTAGATTGGTTACACGGGTTGCCAACTTGCGAATTCCAGGCAAAAGACTTCCGCCGCCTGTCAACACGAGTCCAGCGGGTAACATGCCATCATAACCCGACCGTTTTATTTCCTGCTGGACAAGCAGAAGAATTTCTTCTACACGTGCTTCAATTATGTTTACCAGTTCCCGGCGGCTTACTTTGCTGCTCTGTTCTGATCCAAAAGCAATAATATTGAAAGATTCATCTTCAGAAATGTCATCCAGAACAGCATGTCCGTGTTGAATTTTGACCTCTTCTGCCATATTTATCGGCAGTCGCAGTCCCTGGGCAATATCCGAAGTCACATGGTCACCGCCCACACTTAACACGTTGGTATGCCAGACATCGCCATTGATGTAGATGGCATTGTCTGTCGTCCCGCCACCTAAATCCACTACTGCCACTCCCATTGATCGTTCTGTTTCTGTCAGAACCATTTCACCGGCGGCCAGTGGGTTCAGCACAAATTGGGAAACCTCAATCCCTGCCATTGAGACACATTCTCTCAAGTTTTCTACGGTTGAAGCAGAAGCAGTAATGATGTGGGCTTCCACTTCCATACGAAAACCGTGCATGCCTATCGGTTGGCGGATCCCGTCCTGCCCATCGATAATGAAACCCCGCTGAATGACGTGGATTATTTCGCGGTTGTGTGGGATTGCCACAGCCTGGGCTGAGTCAAGGGCTCGGTAAATATCTTCCTGGTCAATGACTCTTCCAGAAATCCCAACCACGCCACGGCTATTAACTGAGGAGACCTGGGAGCCGGCAAGGCTGACCAATGCACTGTTGATCTCATACCCGGATGTCCTTTCTGCTTTTTCAATAGACCTGGCAATTGCCTGGGATGCAGAATTGATATCTACAACCGTTCCCCGTTTTATTCCCTGAGAGGGTTCAACACCTACTCCCAGGATGCGCAGGTTGGATCCATTTTCAACCCGTGCGACCAAAGTACAGATTTTTGAAGTTCCGATATCAAGTCCAACAACAATTGGTTCTTCCATAATTAATGCTCCAATCGATAATAAGGTGCGTGTAAGTATTCAAGGCTAATTAAAACTGGTTGCAAGTTTTTCTCCAGAATTGCATCGACTATGCGTTCATATTGGGCAAGTTTGGTGTCAATGTTTTCAACATCTGTCCCAAAATACACTTGCCATCCATTTGGATCAGTCCATCCCAAACCATTTTCACCATTGTATAAAAGGGGTGTTCCTGAGGGGACGATATTGCGAAGCTTAAGAACAGCCATCACAAAACTTGGGTCCACTGCGGGTACCGGCTTTTGCGTTAAGCTTTCACTGCTGTTTTTTTCACTGGTTACTTCAGCTTGATCTATAAAACCGAGCGGTCTGGGAGGTTCAGCGTTTGCTTCAACGACCATTGGGATAGTCGCCTCTCCTCTAATTGGAAATACAAATCCATCCTCGTCAATCCAATACGGTGTGACATCATTTTGCTTCCAAGTGACTGCAGGTATTCTTTCCTCAACAGAGACAAGCACCTGAGCAGGCAAGTCAATCTTAACAATCGCTGTTTTTATTTCTGGAAAAGCATTAATAACCTGGGTTTCAATTTCGCTTGGAAGTACGCGGATGACTGATTCGCCAATAACAGGCAATTTGCCTGCAATCTCTTCTGCAGCAACTCTTTGCATACCTTGTAGTTCGATAGTGGTGATTTCGAAGTAATCTGACGATGTAAACATGTAGATGCCTGCTGCAGCAAGAACAGCAATGATCGCAGAAGCGATCCGCCAACCGATTTTGATGCTTGGCAGCGCTGGCAGTCGGATTTCGCTTCCTGGAGTGCTGGTGGGTACATAAACACGGCGCTTATTTTCTTTGTAACCCTTTTTTTGCGCAGCGGGATTTGCATAAGCCGTCCGCCTCACGACCACTCTGGAAGCACTTTCTGCGTTTCTTGCTTCTCGTTGTGAAGTTTGAGGTATAGGTTTGCGGCGCACGGGTTCGATTTTTCGTCTTGCGCGCACCTGGTCCGCCCTAGATACGTTTTCTTGTTTGGGCGCCATGTTATTCCTCGAATCCCCTTACTGTTTTATCTTGTTCCGATTTTCTTTCCAATGCCAATGCGATCAGTTTGTCTACCAAGCTCTCATAATCCAAGCCAGATGCTTGCCACAATTTTGAATACATACTGATACTGGTAAATCCAGGGATTGTGTTGATTTCGTTGAAGTAAATCGCACCAGTGTTTTTGTCCATAAGGAAATCCACTCTTGCCATACCTGCACAATCGATTGCCTTGTAAACTGTGAGAGCGTAATCCTGGACAAGTTCACTCTGCTCACTATTGATTGGCGCAGGGATCAGCAATTTGGCTTCACCGCGAAAATACTTGTCTTCGTAGGTGTAAAAGATGTCATCCGGAACGATTTCTCCAGGGATGGAACATACAGGATTTTCGTTCCCAAGAACGCTGATTTCAATCTCCCGCGCTTCAATCCCCTGTTCAACGAGAATTCTGCGGTCATATTTGGCAGCTTTAAGCAATCCAACTTTAAGTTCTTCGCGATTATGTACTTTGCTGATGCCAACAGATGAGCCGAGATTGGCAGGTTTCACAAAGAGGGGATAAGGAGACACGCTCTCAGCCCGGCGAATAATCAGGTCAGACAATGGCTGCACATCACTCCGGTTAAAGACTTTGTAAGCGAGGACTGGTACTTGCTGGTTTTGGACTACATGTTTGCAGACAGCTTTATCCATTCCTACAGATGAGGCCAGTACGCCAGCACCGATATAGGCACAATTGTTGATTTCAAGTAACCCCTGCAGTGTGCCATCCTCCCCAAAGGTGCCGTGCAATATTGGAAATACGACGTCCAGAGTTGTGAGGAATTCAAGTCGATTTCCTTCTAAGCGATACAAACATACCTTTTCGAATTCGTTACGGAGCACTACTGGATAGAGCAAAGTAGTGTCTTGATTTTTAAATGCTCTGAGCGTTTCTACTCCAGACAGCCAAACTCCATCCAATGAGATGCCGATTTGAAAAACTTCATATTTTTCAGGGCTCAGCACAGAAAGTACAGAACGCGCAGACATCAAAGAGACTGCATGTTCCCCAGAGCGTCCGCCAAAGAGTAAACCCAGTTTTAGTTTCTCAGTCATTTTCAAATTCACCTATCAATTCAATTTCGAGTTCCAAATCGACATCGAATTGTTCCTTTACTCTATTTTGAGCCAGTCTTATCAGTTTCATGTACTCGCTGGCAGTTGAATGACCATCGTTGACAATAAAGTTTGCATGCAGGCTGCTAAATTGTGCATGTCCTTCAGTGTGTCCTTTCAAGCCCGATGCTTCAATCAACCGGCCAGCGTAATCACCTTTGGGATTTTTGAAGGTGCTGCCTGTGGAAGCCCCTGTGGGTTGAGTGGCCTGTCGCTTCTCGGAATATTTCATCAGGGTGTTCCAAGCCTCGTCCCTTGAGCTTTTTATGGCTCGGAAAGTTGCAGAGAGAATGACCAGATCAGGATGATTTCTTTTGAGCATGCTGCTGCGGTATGAAAAATCCAACTCCTCGTTTGTCAGGGTTACTTCACCCTTCTCCTTAGTAGCGGTATCTATCGAGATCAAACTATCCGAGATATCACTTCCATAAGCGCCTGCATTGCCATAAACTGCGCCACCGACCGATCCAGGAATGCTGCCAGCCCACTCCATTCCACTCAACCCACGCAGGGCGGATTGCCTGGCGATGTTGCTGAGGTTTGCACCACTCTCAGCTTCGATTGTGGGAGGCTCGAGTTGAGAATAAATTTTAATGTTGTGACAGCGGTTGAGGATGATTAAACCTTCATATCCTTTATCGCTCACAAGAATGTTTGAACCACTTCCAATCACCTTAAAGGGGACATCAAGACTCCAAAGGGTATTGGCTGCGTGAGAGAGTTCCTGTTTTGTGTTCACGGGCAGCAACCCGAGTACAGGACCGCCAACTCTTGCAGTTGTGTAGTTTGCCATTCGGACATTTTCCTGCAATTTTTCGCCAAAAAGAGCCTGGAGTTTTCGGATTGGAAAGTTCATTTGACTTCCTCCGATAAACTTTGCTTATCCAGATTTGTTCTTAAAGCGTGAATGAGATTTTCACTGATCTTAGGTCCTTTTCCAGCTGAGAGCATAATGATGACATCATTGTTACCAAGATTGCTCAGGATGTGATTTTCAAGATCTTGAAAATTATTAAAGTAAAAAGCTTTATTTCCTGGGATGGACTCGGCAATAATTTGCGGTGAAAAACCAGTATCCTGTTCACGTGCGGCGTAGATAGGTGCTATTACAACCCGATCTGCAGTTGAGAGCACGCACTCAAATTCAGCGTGTAATTTTTCGGTTCGGCTGTAAGTGTGGGGTTCCCAGATTGCCCAAATTAATTTCATTGGATAGATTTGTCTGGCTGCTTGAAGCGTTGCCGTTATCTGGGTGGGGTGGTGGCCGTAGTCATTAATGATTACGATTCCGTTCTGGTCATAAACAGTTTCAAACCGTCGTTCAGTACCAGAAAATTCTGCCAGGGCATTAGATAGTTGAGAGAGGTCCAGACCTAATTGATGCACGATAGCAAAAGCTGCTGCTGCATTGCTAACATTGTGCCGCCCAGGCAGCGCGAGTTTAAATTCGCCCAGTTCGGTTGGAGCTGCCGTTTGAGGACTGAAAACGAGGCTAAAGGAGTAGCCATTGTCCCATTTAAGATCTTTTATTTGATAGTGGGCTGATTCTGAGAAACCGAAGGTTAACACTGGAAAACTGGTTTCTCCCAATTTTAAAAGCAGTTTGTCTGTGTTTTGATCATCCGCTGAGACAAGTGCACATCCAAAGGGACTTGTTCTTCTTAAAAAAGATGCAAAGGCGTTTAGATAATCCTCGGGTGAGGGGAAGCAATCCGGATGGTCGTGTTCAATGTTGGTAACAACACTGATCAGAGGATCCAACCCAAGAAACATATAATCATACTCATCCGCTTCTATGACAAAATAAACTCCCGAGCCTTCGCGGGCATTTGTGCAAAGAGACTTTATTTCGGCTCCCAGGATGAAACTGGGGTCGGTTGCCAGTCTGTCCAGAAGGCACACAAGCATTGCTGTTGTAGTGGTTTTTCCATGTGATCCTGCAATCGCCAGGGTTTGTTTGCCTCTTGTTAATTCAGGTAAAAATTCCAGGCGCTTCACCACGGGAATACCTGCTTTTTGTGCTGCGAGGACTTCTGGGTCATCATCTTTTACTGCAGATGAACGTACAACAAGATCTGCCATACAAGCAAGATCGGGGTCGTGGCCTAAGACGGTTTTGGCACCCCGTTTGGTCACCATATTGAAATAGTTGGACGCAACGATATCAGAACCACTTACCCGTAACCCCCTTTCCAGGAGCATCAAGGCGATGGCTGATATACCCGTTCCACCAATTCCAATAAAGTGGACAGTTTTCATCAGATGAACACTCCAATCACGACAACAAAAGCAATGGCAACAGCATACAAGATCGTTGGTGCTTGCATGTAATTTGGAAAAGCCATGGAGACAAGGCGAATTGCTGCCTGGCCAGTTTCTGTAGCTGCATCAGGTGCGAGTATTTGGGAAAAGGGATATCCAGCTTGTGAAAGAAAATACCAGGCGGAACTGACAAAAATATACCCATTAATTGCGCCCATAATGGCACCCATAAAAAAGTCCCGGACCCCTCCGCGGTCAAAGCGACCGCTTTCCATAAAACGCCGAAAGTACGGGGTTTGGTAACCGAAGAATGCACAGGCTGTGAGAACTATCATGTTTACCCAAAAGAGTTTGCTTCCTGTGAACTGACCGGTTATTTTTGGAATGACCATTTCGATAAGAAACAAAGCAAAAATTCCAGAAGCAGAGACTAATACTTCTTTAGCCCAACCACGCAGGGCGCCGATCAAAATAAATATGGAGACCAGGATGTAGAAGAGGACTGTGAGGGATATCATCTTAGATCTTTATCCTCCTGCCATCTCAAAGAGTAGAGCGGCAATATTTTCTGCGGCTTTAGGTTGCGAGAGTGCAGCCATTGCTGAGCGCATTAGCCCGAGCCTTTCTGGATTGTTCATCAAGTCTGTGATCGTCGTCAGCAGGTCACTTCTGAGACGGGAGTCTTCCAAAAGAACAGCAGCTTTTCTTTCCACCAGGTAATCTGCATTAAGT
Source organism: uncultured Anaerolineaceae bacterium (assembly GCA_964455505.1). GTDB lineage: Bacteria > Chloroflexota > Anaerolineae > Anaerolineales > Anaerolineaceae > Mesolinea. The sequence continues at coordinate 10,549 of CAYVWM010000007.1, read as the reverse complement.
TTCTGGTAGCGCCATGCATAAGGGTAGGGCACCAGAATGGCTGGCAGACCAAAGTAAGGATATTCTCCCAAAATGGATGCTCCTGCACGGGAAATAACCAGGTCTGCCGCCGCCAATGCTGCTCCCATCTCGTGTAAGTATGGAAAAGCCTGGTATCTGGAACCTAGATGTGCTGTCTTCATTCGTACAGTTTCCCAGTCAAGGTGGCCGGTGAGATGAATGACCTGGTAATTCTCAAGCAATGGTCCAACGATCTCCAGCACAGCATTGTTAATGGATCGCGCGCCACTGCTTCCACCCATAAAGAGCAGCGTTGGAACACGGTCAGAGAACTGGAAATATTCCAGAGCGTCTTTTCTATTCCATTTCATCAAGTCTTCTCTCAGCGGATAACCGGTCACGTAAACTTTCTCCTGATTCCTAAAATAATTCCTTGATTCGGGCTCTGTAACTGCTATCCGATCGGAAAATCTTGCCAGAACCTTCAATGCCAGACCCGGTTCGATATCGGGAACGTAGAGCAAGGCTTGTTTCTCGAGTCCAGCCAATGCCATGGGAATAGCGACATACCCACCTGTAAAGAAGAGCACATCGGGACTGAATTCCTTTATAATTTGTTTTGATCGCTGAAACCCTTTCCATAATTTCCAAATATTTCCTGGTAGTTTTCCTATTGAAACGCCGTGCACACCAGCAGCTGGGATGGCTTTGAAGGGTAGATTGGCACGTTGAACGAGTTCTTTCTCCATGCCGCCTTCACTTCCAACCCAAAGGATGGTGTTCTCTTCATTCCTGAGAGTCTCCGTAACGGTCATAGCTGGATACGTTCCGCCACCCGTTCCGCCCGCGCAAATCAACAATCGCACTGGTTGTACTCCTTTCAACAGATTCTTTGGCAACACCTTGTCGGGCAACATTCATCGTGATCCCAATCGCTGCCATTGTCGTAACCATACTTGAGCCGCCCGCGCTGATTAGAGGAAGTGCATTTCCTGTGAACGGGAAAAGCCCGACAATAACTGATACATTCATCATTGCCTCGAGGACAATCCAGCCGATTAAGCCAAATGCGATTAAAGATCCAAGCTGGTCAGGTGCGCGTCTGGCTATGGTCAAACCGCGCCAAAGGAGCAGAATGTAAAGTGTAATTACAACGAATGCGCCGATCAAACCGGTTTCTTCTGCAATGACCGCAAAAATACTATCGGTATGCGGCAGTGGCAGTCCAGTAAATTTCGTGTCTGCCTGCCCAAGTCCTACTCCAAAAAACTTGCCTTTGATGATGGCTTCGAAAGTCCGTTGGATGTGATAAGAACCCATAATTGGATTTTCGAGACCATTAAAATATTGTTCCAAACGAACTTTGCCTGTTGCCGTTGCTGCAACCACAGAACCGCCCACTACAACGCCAACCAAAACAACAATTATCAGTTGTTTCCAATCACCACCGGCAAGGAAGAATAAAAGTAATCCCAGGATTGCGATAGTCCCAGCTGCGCTGATGTCAGGTTGAACAAAGATTAAACCCGCAACCAAACCGAGAATGATGCTCAGTGGGAGAAGACCTACTTTGACATCTTTAAGCGTTTCACGACGTTTATAAAGCCAGAAGGAGAGGTAAATGATAATAACCAATTTTGCCAATTCGGCAGGCTGAATGGAACCACTGACCAGCGCTCGCGTAGAATTAAAGCGCACATCTGCACGAGCAAGGACAACCAAGAGCATCAAAATAACAGCGCCCATCATCCACACCAGGAAGCGTTCATACTTGTGATAATCAAAAAAACTTATACCGGCAGCAACAGCAATTCCAAGCAGCACCCAAAGGATCTGGCGTGAAAAAACAAAAGTCGATTCTTCACCGATGCGCAAAGAAGCATCCCAGCTTGACGAATAAACCATCAGAAGCCCAATGACTATCAAGCTTGCAACTATCAGGAGCAGCGGAACATCAAACGGCAGCTTGGTTGCTGCAGTCTTTCTTGCAACCGGTCTGGCAGATGCGTTCATGTAAGTTCGTTCACCCATTTTCGGAAGTATTCTCCTCTTTCTTCAAAGTCCTTGAAAGCGTCAAAACTGGTGCCGCCAGGAGAAAGCAGTACTGCATACCCCTCCTGAGCTAATTTTGCAGCTTCCTGAACTGCCTCAAGCAGCGTGTTGCAGCGGGTCACACTTCTTAAAGTCTCTCCGGATTGGACTGACCCGATAACACCCTCAATTAAACCCGCAGCTTCACCAAACAAAATGGCATGGGCTGTGCGCTGATGCACCAGATCAGCCAATTTCTCCCAAGGCAAGTTCTTGTCCCGACCGCCGAGTAATAAGATGATCGGTTGATCGAATGCATTCAGAGCGGCAATAGTGCGTTCTGGGGCGGTGGCGATTGAATCGTTGTACCAATCTGCACCTTTGTAGTTGCGGATCAATTCAAGCCGATGCGGTACGCCCGAGAAATCTTCTATTGCGGATTGGATGGCTGGTAATGCAAGTGAAGCTGCCGCTGCAATCGCGCAGGCAGCAAGTACGTTGGCAATGTTATGCTGTCCGCGAAGTTGAATCCATTCTACTGGAAGCATCTTTAATTGATCTTTTCCTATTTGCAGCCAGATAGAGTCTTTATGAAGATAAGTCCCATTCATGGCTCCAACAGGTTTCGTAAAGCCAAAACTGATCAGATCGCTGCGGACCTGGTCCAAAAGATTCCAGGAAACAGGATCATCACGATTTAGTATGGCTACGTCACCCTGTCGCTGGTGAAGAAGGATGTTGGCTTTTGCCGATGTGTATTCCTGAAAGGAGGGATGCCGATCCAGGTGGTTGGGGGTGATGTTTAATACCGCGGCAATTTGAGGTGATTGGGTCATTAGCTCCAGTTGAAAACTGGACAGTTCAAGTATGACCAGGTCATCTTCCTTAATTTCATCCACATATTCGATAAGCGGGTTTCCGATATTACCGCCCACCCAGGATTTATTTGCAGAACGTTTCATTTCGATGAATATATCGGCTATTTTTCCAACCAGTGCGGTCGTTGTGGTTTTTCCCGCTGAGCCAGTGATGCCAATGACCTGGCTTGGACAATTCTCAAGAAAAATTTGAGAATCATTGGTGAGTTTGATGCGGCGTTTTTTGGCTTCCTGAGCGAAAGCGATGGTGGGGGGTACACCGCCAGATAAGCAAACAGCATCCGCGCCATCAAGCAGTTCAAGTGGATGACTGCCAAAAGCAAATTGCACGTTTGTTGTCTGCAATGCTTCTTTTGCTTCTGTTAATGCTGCTTCTGGGCGCGAGTCGGTTAGGAAAACTTCAGCATTATGGGAAGCAAGATAGCGAGAGAGCGCCAACCCCTGCCGGGCCGCTCCCATTACAACAATTTTTTTACCGCTCCAATTTTCCATCTTTTTTACACCATAAAGGTCAGGGCAAAGCCGAGTAGCCCGCCAATCAGTCCGATTAACCAGAAACGCATCACAATTTGGCTTTCTTGCCATCCCAACATTTCAAAATGGTGGTGGATGGGTGATTTCTTGAAAATACGTTTCCCTTTAGTAATCTTGAAATAAGTTACCTGAATAATTACACTCCACAGTTCGGCAGCTGGGATGACTAAAATCAGCGGAAGGAAAACCCATCGGCCTGTCATCAGGGCTACCACTGCCAGTGTTGCACCAAGTGCTTGTGAACCAGTATCGCCCATCATCAATGCAGCTGGTTTGACATTAAACCAAAGAAAACCAGCAAGCGCTCCCACCACACAGAAACAGAAACGACCCAGGTAAACCTGTCCCTGTACCATCGCAATAATTCCGAAAACCCCATACGCGGTCATTGAGATTATGCCCGCTAAGCCATCGATTCCATCTGTGAAGTTGACTGCGTTGGATACAGCAACAATGATGAAAGCGGCAATTGGAAGATAAACCCATCCAAAATTTAGCGGTGTATAAGAGGTTGGCCAGAATAACTGTGGAACGATCAGCACTTCCTTCAGCCCGTAAGCGATTATCAAGGCAAGAATCGCCTGCAGAATGAACTTTGTTCGAGCCTTCATTCCCAAACCACGTCTGGGACCGCGCACTCCTTCCCAATCGTCTACTGCACCGATGATAGCGAATCCCCACATAGTCGCCAAAGGTAGAAGGATTGAGGATCCAAACAAGCGGGATCCAAACAAGGATACAGCGTTCAGAATTACTGTTAAGATAGTGATGGGGATCAGGAACATGAAACCGCCCATCGTAGGTGTGTTCATCTTTGCCAGGTGGGATTCGGGAACGTCCATGCTGATGATCTTCCCGATCTTGAGTCTTTTCAGGAGCTGAATAAATGGATCGCCCCATATGACGCTTAGGAGGAAACTGAAACCACTTATGGCAATAGCCAGGGAGGTGCTGCTCATTCGTCCAACTCCTCCAAAGCTGCTACTATTTGGTCCATTTGCATGCCATGGGAGCCTTTGATTAAAACAATATCACCTGCGTGTAAAGCATTCGACAAATAATTGATTGCTGCAGAACTGTTTTCAAACCAATGGGTTTTTTCGGTTTTAAATCCACTATTTATTGCTGCATTTCTTGTAACAAGGCTGCGCTGTCCAACCAGGACCATTTCGTCAGCAATCTCCGCTGCCCGAATGCCAACCCGTTGATGTCCGTCATCTTCGTATTGGCCTAATTCAAGCATGTCGCCAAGCACTGCGACTTTCCTTCCGGAAAGATCGTCCAACAAATTCAGTGCAGCCAAGGTCGATTCAGGGGAAGCGTTGTAAGTATCATCAATGAGCACTGCACCGGACTTGGTTTGAGCTGTGACGATCCGCAATTGAATGGGACTGTATTTGAAGGCCTGGAAGATCCAGTCCCAAGTTATCCCCAGGTTGAGGGCAACTGCAGTAGCTCGCAGCATGGTGTACACCGAGTGCCGTCCAATGAGTGGGGCGTTTACATAATTCACTTCATCCCGATAATGCATTCGGCAGCGAATACCTTCCAGCCCCATACTCTCTATCTGATCAGCCCAAAGATCAGCTTTTGGAGATAGCCCGTAATAGAATACCTTGGCTTCGGTTTGGTTTTTCATTTCCCTGACCAGGGGATCGTCATAATTCAAGATTGCCAGTCCCTCAGGCGCGGGTGGTAGAGCCTGAACTAACTCTGTCTTGCCGCGAGCAATTTCTGAAATGGAGCCTGCACGCTCAGCATGTACAGTACCTATATTGGTTACGACGCCTATTTGTGGTTTGGCAATATCGCAAAGCAACTTAATCTCTCCGGGAACGTAAAAGCCCATTTCCAGGATTGCAGCTTTGTGTTTTTCGTTCAATCGGAGAACGCTTAATGGCAGTCCTATTTCATTGTTCAGATTACCAGGGTTTTTATGGGTTGGCATTCGGTGCGAGAGCACGGTTGCAGTTAGCTCTTTGGTGGAGGATTTGCCCACGCTGCCCGTGATCCCAACAACTTTCAAGTCGAATTGATCCCGCCACCAACTGGCTAAATCTTGCAGAGCTCTTAAGGAGTCTTTTACGAGCAGGCTGAATGGAAACTTCTCCGGTAATTGATCTGGAGGATTTTGGAGATCAACTACAGGGTATTGGGAATGGATGGGGTGGTCGATAATCGCCAGACTTGCGCCATTTTGGAAAGCGGCATCCACGTAAAGATGTCCATCGGTATTCTCTCCTCTTAAGGCAATGAACAGGCTTGTATTAGTCGCAGTGCGTGAATCAATGCAAACATCCGCGATTGCAAAGTCCGGACCCGGAATCGCGCGACTTAAAAGAGCAGTGAGTACCTGTTGAAGTTTCAGCATCATGGTTCCATTTGTAATGAAGCGCTCAATCGAACCTGGTCTGGTGGAATATCCATCAACACGACCAGTTTTTCAACAATTTTCGAGAAGATCGGAGCCGCAACCTCGGAGCCCCAAATGGAAATTTCCGGTTTTTCAAACCAAATGTAAACGAGGAATTTTGGATCTTCCGCTGGTCCCCAACCTACAAACGAGGCATTGGTTACGGAGCTGGTGTAACCCATTGGGGTTGGAATTTCAGCTGTACCGGTTTTTCCTGCAACCTGGTAACCTTCAACCAGGGCAACAGATGATTCTTGTTCGAGGGATTCCACCAGCATGCTCGTGACTGTATGGGCGGTTTCAGACTTGATCGGTGTTCCGACCACAACAGGATTAACGTCGTATTGCTGCCCATCGATAATCAACGCTTTGGTCACGTGTGGGGCCATCATTTTTCCTTCATTGGCAAGAGCACCTACTGCCATGACCATTTGAATAGGGGTGACCGAAATACCCTGACCAAAAGAGTTTGTAGCCAGGTCCACCTCATACCACTGATTGTCTCCCGGGAGCTTGAGAGGCCAATGCATCTCACTGCCAAGGTCTACGCCGGTGTTTCGGTCGAGTCCAAAATTCTTGAGGTACGTATAAAAACGTTCAGCGCCCAGTTCTGAGGCAATCCATGAAAGGCAAACGTTCAAAGAGTGCTGCATACAACCGGTCATGGTTTGGTCTCCCCACGCTCCGTAGTTCCAGTTGGTAATAGTAGTTCCACCGATCAAAAAGGAACCAGTGTCCGTGAAGACGGTTTCGGGTTTGACGGCACCTGCATCCAGGGCGGAAGCCATAGTAATAACTTTGAAAACCGAACCAGGTTCATAGGTCTGACTCACTGCGCGATTGAATGGTGTAGAACCTGGAAAAACGTCGCCATAAGTCCAATATGCATTGGGATCCATGCGCGGTGTTGTGGCCATGGATAATATGCTTCCGTCTTCAGGGTTGTAAACGATAATTGTGCCAGATTCGGAGCCGGACCAATCAATTGCCTCGTCCAAAACCTGTTCGGTCATGGCTTGAATTTCGCGGTCAATTGTCAGGACGATGCTGGCTCCGGCAGGAATATCCTCAACATTTTCGATCTTTTGTGGGTCAAAGGAGGTATACACCAATTCCGGTGTGCCTGCTAAAAGATCGTTATAGGTTTCTTCGATACCAAAGTAGCCCACTCCTTCTGTCCTGTCAAAATAGGAATAAAAACCAAGAATATTAGATGCCAGAGTGCCCTCTGGGTAACTGCGTTTATTGTGTGCTGTCCAAACCAAGCCTTCCAAATTTGGCCGGGTTTGGTTGCGACCAACCTGGCGGTTTTCGTAATCTTCTTTGATAGCTTCTAACTGGGCAATTTTCTCTTTTGAAGCGAATCCTTCCAGAACAACATAATAGGGATTATTGCCGCCTGGTGTCATTTCAGCATAGCCTAAGGTTTGGGCATAATCCAATCCGAGGACGCTGGATGCAATGGTCGCGACTGTGTCCGGTTGTTCTATTGCAGCAAGGTCTAAACCTACCTCGTATATAGTTTCGTTTCCTGCCAAAAGACGTCCATGGGCATCGTAAATATTTCCGCGTTCTGGGTAAACCTTTCTGGTAACGCCCATATAAGATTCGCTTTGCTCCAAAATTTCCTTGGCACCCGGAATGTGCTGAATACGTACCATCTGAATGCTGACTGCACCCCCAACGAGGGATAGAATTACGCAGATAATAAAAAACCTTGACCAGGATAACGGTTTCATGGCAGCACCTTTGTAGGATCAGAGAATCCCTGATAAATGGTAGATAATTTGGAAGCAAACCAATCCCACAGGGATTCGGTAAACTCAGGAAGTATTGTTTTTGTAGTATTCCCATTTTCTTGTACAGGAGGTGCTATAACCACAACATCCCTGCCAAGATAACCTGGCACCTCTAAGTACATTGCCAAATCGGTATCCATCTCCATCATGTCCATATTTTCAAGACGCTCCTGCATGACCTTTGCTGAAGAAATATTCGCCAAATGTGTGGAAAGGTCATTGATTTCTAAACGTAAAATTTCAATGTCACTTTCCAGTATCTGAATATTTCTGCCAGTAGTGGCAGCCTTACCACTTATAGACAGATAGACGCCAGCAACGAGGGCGACACTTAACAGAACCAACAGAAAAAGGCCAATCCACTGGAGTTGGATTCTCCAGGGGGCTTGTTTATAGGCTTGTAAAAAATTAGTTTTCATAGTTTTTTCGATGCAGATTCTGTGCCAAATCTATATTTTTTGTGCTACTCTCAATTTTGCGCTGCGTGAGCGCGGATTTTGTCTTTTTTCTGCTTCACCCGCAACCAATGGGTGCGGTGTCAACAACTTGATGCTTGCGTGATGGTTGCATGTGCAAATCAATTGTTCAGGTGGGCAAATGCAATCCCGGCTTTCTCGTTGAAAAGCCCTTTTTACTAATCGGTCTTCCAACGAGTGGAACGAAATAACTGCGATCCGCCCAGCTGCGCCCAAGAGTTTAATTAATTCAGGTAGGGCATTCTCGATATTTGCCAATTCCTGATTTACTGCTATCCGGAGTGCTTGAAAGGTACGTGTGGCGGGGTCCTGTCTTTCGCGGCTTCCTGGAATGGCTGACCTGACTACTGTAGCTAACGCCTGGGTTGTTTCCAGAGGCCTTTCCCTGACGATAGCCCGAGCAATTCGTCTTGCGTATCGTTCCTCGCCGTACTTCCAGATCAGATCTGCAAGTTCACTTTCCTGGAGATTGTTTACCAGGTCTGCTGCGGTTTCTCCTGAGGTTTGATCAAAACGCATATCCAGGGGGCCCTCATTCTTGAAAGAAAAACCCCTATCCGGTTGGTCTAATTGCATAGAAGAAACGCCTAAATCAAGAACGATTCCATCCAATTTGTCCCAACCAAGCATATCCAGGAAGCGCTCGCTTTCCCGGTATGAGCCGTGAAATACATGAGCGCGGTTACCAAACCTTTGTAAGGTTTGTTTGGTGATATTAACTGCTAGAGGGTCCAGGTCCAGGGCGATTAATTCCCCATGGGGTGCACTGAATTGCAGAATCCCACTTGCATGACCCCCAGCACCAGCAGTGCAGTCCAGGTAGTGGTGAGGACTTGCAGGAGCAAGAAGTTGTATGATTTCATGGTAAAGTACGGGTTGATGGGGAGGGACAACTGCCGCTTCCGCATCCACTAATGACCTCGGGTAGAAATGTCAATCGATGCCCAACGATTGCTGTTGGCTTCTGGATCTTGCATCGTTACTGTTTGCTCACTCCATTTTTCAGCTGACCACAGTTCAAAACTGTCACCAATACCAACCATCATTACGCTGCTGTTCATTTTGGCTATCTCCCTGAGATAGGATGGGATGAGGATGCGTCCGGCAGTGTCGTAGTTTAATTCTGCAGTATGGGCGAAGATGAGCCGTCTCAATGCCCTGGATTGTGGATCGGTGATGGAAAGCGCGCTTAGGGTTTCGGCAATTCTTTCGTAATACGGCTTGGGATACGCAATCAGATTTGCATCAAAACCATTCGTGAGAAATATGCCCTCAGGAGCCTGCTCCCTGAAAGAAGAGGGGACAGTCAATCTGCCTTTTGCGTCGATGTTGTGTTCAAATTGCCCAAAGAACATGCGTTCTATTTCCTTTTTAATCCACGAAACGCTGGTAGTCCAGCGTTTCCTTGTGTCCAACACTTTCTGACACTTTATGACATATTTTCCCACATTATAGGGCATATTCCCCAAAAAATCAAGGGTATTGGCACGCAATTTGCAAAGAAAATAGGATTTTGCTCCGATTTCGTTGATAGTATTGAAAGCAAAAACTATCTGATTGCGTATATACTCAAAAGGGGGCATTACAAGGCTGGCAAATCTGCGGTATGGGGTAATTTTTGGACTATAATCAGCATAAATGGTTTCACCAACATTGCTTAATGATCGCTATCAATTGCAGGAAACTGTAGGAACAGGCGGCATGGCCCTGGTTTACAAGGCCAAAGACCTCATGCTGGAGCGGTTTGTTGGTGTAAAAGTCTTGCGTGAGGATTTAACCCAGGATGTGGCTTTTCGGGAAAGATTCAGGCAAGAAGCCAAAGCTGCAGCAAACCTTTCCCACTCTAACATTGTTACTGTTCACGATTTTGGGTTAGACCAGGGTCACTTATTTATCGTAATGGAATATGTTCCAGGTACAGATTTGAAGACCTACATCAAAGAAAGAGGGCGATTAAGCGTTTCTGAGACCCTGGAACTGATCATTCAGGCATGTCAGGGGGTTGGTTATGCCCATCGCGCGGGCTTGGTGCATTGTGACATCAAACCGCACAACATGCTTGTTTCACCTGATGGACGCCTTAAAGTGACAGATTTTGGGATTGCCCGTGCGCTTTCTACTATTTCCCCCCTTGAACGCAGCGACGTTGTCTGGGGGTCGCCGCATTACTTTTCACCTGAACAAGCGTCTGGTTTAGCGCCATCTCCAGCCTCCGATGTTTATTCTCTTGGCGTTATCCTTTACGAGATGTTAACCGGTCAGCTGCCCTTTACCGCCTCGGATTCAGGTGAACTTGCCCGTAAACACCGTGAAGAGGCACCTGTGTCTCCCCGCACGTACAATACAAGCATCCCCATGCAGTTGGATGAAATTATCATGAAGGTGCTTTCCAAGGAACCTTCAGCACGTTACAGAACG
>CAYVWM010000006.1:0-35579 GCA_964455505.1 uncultured Anaerolineaceae bacterium | reverse complement strand
ATTTTGGGATAATCCAGGCGTTTGGTGCGAGATCTGCCAGGAACAAGACCACCCTGTTGGTGTAGGCGGCAAAAGGCCAAGCTAACCAGGCAAGCACATTGCCCAGTGGAAGCCAAATTAAGCCTGCTCCTAAACCAAGCAACCCCATTGACAAAATCAGGGGTTGGGCTGGCAGAATTAGCGGATTGGCAATCAGAAACAATAGGGAAATCTCGCGAAAATGAAAAAGAAGGAGCGGCAGCACCAGAGTCTGGGCAGACAGTGTAGTAAGCAAGTATTCTCCCACTGCGCTGGCAATCTGCTCAGCAACTGCCGGTGTGTGACGCCTTTGCAGTCGTTTTTCAATGCGCGCTTGCAGCGGCTGGCTGAAGAGAACCAGCCCCAGGGTAGCCATCGCACTGAGCTGAAAACCAACATCCCAGGGTAGATGCGGGTTGACCAGCACCATCAAAAACACGCTTATCCCCAAGCTGTTGAGCCCGCTCCCCCTTCGGTGAATCGATGTGCCGATAACTGCGAACGAACCCATAATGGCAGCCCGCACAACCGACGCTGATGCACCGACCAGCAGTGTGTAAACTGCCAAACACGATACTGTTAGTAGGGCGCCTTTGTATGGTCCCATCTTTTTGGTAAACAGCCTTGTGATCAACCCTGCCAACAGGGCGATATTGAATCCGGAAATTGCGATGATATGGGCTGTGCCAGTCAGGGCATAAGCGCTGGCAAGGTGGCTGGAAATCCCGCTTTCGTCCCCCAGCAGAATTCCGCGCAAGAGAGCGCTTTCTGGCTCGGGAAAAATTGCTTTAAGAACAGTATTTCCCTGACCCCGCAAGCGATAAATTGCAGCCAAAACAGGGTTGCCTTGGTTAGAATCAAGCAACTTAACATCGGAAAATTGACTGTAGGAATAGATTCCTTGATGTGCAAGATAGCTGCGGTACGAAAAAGAGGTTCCTTCCGGCGGGTCGGCCAGTTCACCTTGTATGGAAAGCTGATCTCCATAAACATAGGTGCTCCAGGCAGGGACTTTAAGCAGCAATTTGCCTTTGACCTGATCTGGCGGCACCTGCAGCGGGTCCGAACTGAGGGGGCTGAGCGACTGGATCTTGATAACAAGGTTGGTTGCATTCCCTTGTTGTTCCGGTGGCTCTGAAACAACGCCAATTATTTCTACAAGACCTCTCCCGTTATAGTATTTGAGATGCTCCGGGGTATTGGCTGGCAGGGAAATTTGATAGCACATACCGGTCAGGAAGAGAAAGAAAAACACCATCCCGATCGGCAGATTCGGCTTCGGCTGTAAACGGTTTCGTCTTAGGATCTGAGTAACCCATATGGATGCGCTCAAAGCCACGCCAATTGCCCAGACTTTCCAGGGGATATCCAGGACTTCGGAGATTACCGCGCCAACGATCACTGAGCATGCCAGCCAGAAGAACGGCATAAATGCAGGGATATGGATCTTGGTTTCGTCCCTTTGGGGAGGGGAATATGTTGGCGTGGAGGTTGAAAATGCATTGGGCTGCATGGGGTAACCTGAACTCAATTTTATCCCAGTTAGTAAAGTTGAGGAGCAATGTTTTGCTCCTCAAAGGATTTTTGATGGAAGCGAGGTGTCGATTTACATCAAGTATGTAGCGGCGGCTGTCAACTGCTTGTGCTGAGGTTTGTTTTTGATTCGAGGTGCGCCAGCAAGGTTTCGAGCGCTTTTTGGGCCAGGGATTCCTTGTTTTCCACACGATCACCGCTTAGAAGAAAATGGAAGCTCCACTCTCCCTCTGGGGCTGCCAGCCCTACCCAGCTGGTTCCTACCGGTTTGGTGGGTGTGGCGCCTCCAGGTCCGGCGATGCAGCTCACCGCAAGCCCTATGTCTGTGCCCAGCGCCTTTTTTACCCCGCTCGCCATTTCAAGGACGGTCTGGCTGCTGACGGCTCCGTAGGCTTTGAGCGTGTCCCAGCTCACCCTAAGCAGCCGCACTTTGGCTTCGTAGGCATAGGAGATGATGCCGCCCACAAAATATTCTGAGGAACCGGGCACATTGGTAATGCGGTGCCCAATCAGACCGCCGGTGCAGCTTTCAGCTACTGCCAGGGTCCACTTTTGAATAGTGAGGATCTTACCGATTTGCTCTTCTATGGTCATGATTTCGGGTTCCTTGTCTGCCAAATTTTGCGGAGCTGGGGCGGAGTCCAGGGTTCGCCAGGTATCTACCAACTGGTTTTTGTCGATGTATGCTGCCATTTCTGTTGAAAGCATACCTTCCTGAACCAACTGCGGCAGATCTTCGCCATCTTCGAGGCGTTTGCGTATGACCGAAGACGAAATCTCAGGTACATGCACATCTTCAAGATATACGATCTGTGCACCCTTGTTTTCAAGTTCCTGCAGGTAGTGCTGGTTGATTTCAAAACCTTGTCGGGGGCAGATAACCAGGCTGGTTAACTGCAACAGCTGTTCTACCTTGTACCAGTTGTTGAAAGATGGGCTCTCTCCAGAAAAGTTGTCTGACCCCAACAAGAATGCCAGGTGCTTGTTCGGACCCAGAGTTTTACTCAAAACTTCAAACGTTTCAGCACTGAGATTAGGGCGGTGGGCACCCCGTACGAGCGTTTCCTCCAGCCGGCTGACGCTAACCCGCTCTTTGGACCATCCCAGCTTATTGGCAATTTCTGCTGCTGCTAATTGGCAAATTTCATAACGGCTTTCATATGTCAGCGGCAATGCGCGCTTGACGGCGTCGCGAATGTTATGGTAGCGGTAAACGGGCAAGATCAGGATCTGGGCAATGTGAAAGCCCTTCTTTTGCAGGGACTGTACTGCCGAAAGGATCAGGTTGGTATGCCCCTGGTGAATAGGGTCTGCAGATGTGCCAAAAACAAGCGTCAATGCTTCCTGGGTCGGCTCAACCATTGTGGATATCCCCTTCGTGGCAAAGTGTGTCCAAATCGTTGAGCCAAATTCCCGGGGAAGCATCGCTCGGCATCTGCCAGGCGCTGCGTGGAGAGAGGCTGAGCTCGGTTACCTGCGGTCCGTCGGGGGAAGCCGAGCGCTTAAATTGCTGGTTAAAAAACCGCTGATAAAAAACCCACAGCCAATGCAGGATGACCTTTTGCGAATAGGTGCCATTAAATGCCTGGGCTGCCAGGCAGTATACGGTTTGAGGGGGTCGGCGTTTTGCAATGGCGTGGTAAAGGTAAAAATCCTGCAGCAGGTAGGGTCCAATGCTGGCTTCCGTGGATTGGTCCGTGCTGCCATCCGGATTGACAGGCAGCAGTTCGGGAGAAACTGGCGCCTGGACAATCTTCTCTGCAAGAACTTTTCCTTCTGCTCCCAACAGCGCTTCGCTAGCCCAAACAAGGTGGCGCAGCAGGAGGGTTTTGGGAACGCCAGCGTTCACAGCATACATGGACATGTGGTCTCCGTTATATGTGCTCCAGCCCAAGGCAATCTCAGAGAGGTCGCCCGTTCCCACAACCAGGGCATTTTGTTGGTTGGCAAGGTCCATCAGAATTTGGGTGCGTTCGCGCGCCTGGGCGTTTTCATAGGTGTGGTCATAGAGCCCAACCGGATGGTCTATATCTGCCAGGTGCTGTTGCAAAGCTGCATCGATTGGGATTTTGAGGAAGGTAACCCCGCACAAGCTGGCGAGTTTGGCGGCCCTATCCTGGGAAGCTGTGGAACTGCCCGGTCCGGGCATAGAGACAGCCAGAATGTCCTTGGAGTCCAAGCCCAACTGCTGAAAGGCGTGCAGGCAGACGAGCAGCGCCAGGCTGGAATCTGCCCCGCCGGATATTCCAACAACCACGCGCTTCAAATGGGTATGGCGCAAGCGCCCCATCAGCCCTGCCGACTGAATTGCCAGGGCTTGCTGGAATTGCGCCTGGGGTGAGACATCATTGATAAAAGGGGTTTGGCTCAGTTTTTTTTCTGGTTCAGGAACGTCGATATCAGACTGCGGTGAGGTAACTGCCGCAGTTGTATCAATCAGGCTTGTGGCTATCTGTGTGGAAAACTGCAGTGGTTGGGTCTGCGCGAGAATGCTGCCATTTTGAAGGATGGCTGCATTGCCGCTGTAAACCTGATCAGTTGTCGATTCACAAGGTCCACTGGAAGCATAAGCAACCACGGCAAGTTTGTCTCGGGGGATGACCTTCTGCCATGGGTGCTCGCTCTGGGCGGGCAAAGCCAGCGCAGGCAGTGCGCAGGGGTTCAGCAGTAGTCCGCAGTGCATATTCAGAACTACTGTTCCCGGATGCCCTACTACAATTTGAACGGGTAAATCTGTCAGTTCATCGACGACCAGGCTTAAATCAACCCCCACTGGTACATTCTCCCCAAGCAGATCGCATTGTACATCGGGAAAATCCGCTCCGGGAAAGAAATGACGGCTGGTCCGATAGCCTTGCGAATCTTCAGGGTGGCGCTGAAGGGAGACGCCCCGGATCTTTCCGGGAGACAACAGAACAGCCGTATTGTAGAGCCTGCCGGATAACCACAGGGGCAGCCCTATAACTGCCCAGACATTTAGGCGTGCCGTCTGTTTCTGCAAGGCAGAAAGCGCCGCTAAGCTGTGTGAGATTAAGGTGGGCTGCCAGAAAAGGTCGCCGCACGAAACACCGGTGAGGCAGAGCTCAGGGAACAGCATCAGGTGCGGGGAGTTTGTTGTTTGGGCTGCCTGTTCCATAGCCGCAACGATTTGGGCAGTATTGAAAGGCACGTCAGCAACCCGCAGTTCTGGTACGATCACAGAAAGCGCTATCCCGGTAAAGTCTTTTTTGCGTTCAGGCGTCATCAGGCTTCCTTCATCAAGGTTCATCTATATCATAACAAGCTTTAAAGGAAAACCAGGAGAAGCGCAGAAAAAACACCAGGAATCGTGATCTTAATTTTAACTAAGTGCTGGAGGGTAAAGTCTTTTTCTACAGCATTTCCCAAAAATGCTGTACTCAGGATAAAATAACACCACCCTCCAGGAGGTGAACAATGAACATTGGCACAATCTTTGATTATAAGAAAACTCTCTTTTCGCTTGAAATTTTCCCGCCTAAGAAAGACACCTCGTATAACGTGATTTACAATACGCTGCTGAGGCTGCGGGGGATTCCCGCCGATTTTATCAGTGTGACCTACGGCGCAGGCGGCAGCAAAACACAGCGCGATAAAACCATCGAAATCGCTTCTCTCATTCTTACCACCTATCACACAGAGCCAGTCGCCCATCTTACCTGCGTCAACCTGGACAGAAACGAGGCGGAAGCGACCCTTGAACAACTCAGTTTGAATAACGTCAAAAACATTATGGTGTTAAGGGGCGATATTTCGCCGGATGTTCCCCTAAAGGAGGATTTTAAACATGCCAGCGATCTGGCAGCGTTTATCAAGAAATTCGATCCCAGCTTTAACCTGTTGGGAGCCTGTTACCCGGAATGCCATTACCAATGCGAATCATTGGAGAAGGACATTGAAAACCTGAAAATCAAGATAGATGCAGGCGTCTCACACCTGATAACCCAGCTCTTTTTTGACAATGAAAAATTCTATAGTTTCCGTGAGAAAGCAGAAAAGGCGGGCATAAATGTGCCCATCGAAGCCGGAATCATGCCGATCACCAATAGCCGCCAGATTGAGCGCACCGTTACCTTGAGCGGGGCAAGCGTTCCGGCTAAACTCTCCCGGATTTTCAGCCGCTACAGCGAGAACCCGAAAGCGTTGAACGATGCCGGCATTTTCTACGCTACTGAACAGATTATGGATCTGATCGACCACGATGTGCGCGGCATTCACCTGTACACCATGAACAATGTGGAAACAGCCACGCGCATCAGTGAGGCAATTCAAAATATTCTTGTAGCAGAAAACACGCCGCTAAACGCTGCTTAATTACAAGAGCTGCATAACTAAAAAAAACAGGGCGCAAAATTTGCGCCCTGTTTTACAAATATCGCAGATTAGAGAGCTTCCAGCCGCGCTACCATTTCCTCAATGACATCAAAACCGCCCTGCCAGAATTCGGCTTTGGTCACGTCCATGCCGACCTCGGCAAGCAACTCGATGGGCGCAACCGAACCGCCGGCAGAAAGGATGCGCTTATAGCTGGGCTTAAACGCCTCGCCTTCTTCCTTGTAACGCTTGTAGAGCGCAAACACCAATAGCTGCCCAAATGCATAGGCATACACATAGAAAGGCGTTCCGTAAATATGCGGTATGGCGACCCACTCATGGCGGAATTCGTCCGATACTTCCACCGCATTGCCAAACTCTTCCTTGAGGTTTTCCAGGTAGGCTTCTGAGAGTTCATCCACCGAAGCGTCCTTCACGACCATCTCGTGGGCATCCCGCTCAAAGATTGCAAAGTAAATCTGGCGCAATATCGTTGCAAAAGCGTCATCCAACTGGCGGAAGAGCAGGTCGCGCTGCAAGTCGGGATCTTTCTCGCGTTCCAGGAGCAGCTCGGTCATGACCATTTCGCCGAATGTGGAAGCAGTTTCTGCCAAGGGTAGGCAGGCATGCTGGGTGAACAGGGTGTGGTGCTCCGCCATCATGGAATGGACGGCGTGCCCGAGTTCATGCGCCATCGTGGCAACATCGTCCGATTTGCCCTGGAAGTTCAGCAGCACCCACGGCGTCAACTCAGGCAGAATGGTGGCACAAAACGCGCCGCTCATTTTTCCTTTGCGCACTTCGCTGTCGACATGGTTGTCGGCAAATACCCGCCTGACCAAGCTGGCGATTTCAGGATCAAAGCGCGTATAGGCTTCAAAGGTCAGCTGCGTGGCTTGCTCATAGCTGAAGTGCTTGTCGGAGTTGGAAACTGGAGCGTAAACGTCATACCTGCGCAGCTTTTCCACACCCAGCAGTTTGGCTTTGTGCTTAAAAAAGCGTTGGAAAATTCCAGCGTTCTTGCGGGTCACCTCAATCAAAGTGGAAACCACCTGGTCGGGTATGTCGTTGCCGAGGTTGCGCACCGAGATAGGGCTCGAAAACCCGCGCATGGCTACGTTTTCATTGCGCCAGTCCCGCACCAGGTTCTGGTAGATTTGTCCCAGGATGGGCGCTTCTTCCCCATAGACACGGTAAAGTTCCTTAAACGCGCGCTCACGCAGGTCCGGATCTTTATCACGAGCGTAAGTCATTAGTTCGCCGCGGGTAAGTTCTTTTGTCTCCCCAGCCACTTCGAGTTTGAAGGTGTAGCGATTGGTGATGGAATCGTACAGCGTATTAAGGGCGTTTGAGCCGGTCACATTCTTAATATTGATGACCTTTTCTTCTGGCTCACTGAGAGTGTAAGGTTTGAAGTTGCGCATCTGTTCCAGCCAGTAGCGGTAATCTCCGCTGGCTTGCAAGAGCCGGTTGGCATTGTCTTCGTCCAGGCTCTTCCACCACAGGCTGAAAAACAGTGAGCGGTTGCTTATTTCTGCAATGAATTGCTGGATGCGCGCCACGGCAATCTGTGCTTTCTGGTTCTGGGTATCCGCGGCGAATGCCAATTCAGCAAATCCGTAAAGACGGTAGCCCATTTTCTCTGCGGCTTCCATTCCGCCTACTATTTCCATGAACAGGCTTTCGCTGATATCTGGGGAAAGCTGATCGCGGTATTGCTCAAAGCGTTCCACCATCGCGTTTATTTTTTCGTAGGTGGCTTCAATCGCCGGGTCTTCAAAACCGGTGAACAGATCGTCCAGGCTCCATTGGGTTTGGGAATAGGTTTCAGGTTGATTCATTTACTTCCTTTCAGGTTTTTTACAGGATTAGGATTTTTTGGTATGTGAGATACCGGTTTGTTCACGGTATCGTTTGCGAATAAGGTCGATTGGCTGTCGGGATTGGGTTTCTGGATCCCAAAAGTGCCAGAGAGTCCATCCGTTTGCGGGTCCGCTGCGGAGCAAGCGGGCTATCTTGTGGATCGAGCCGCGCTGCCCGTTGCAGACCAGGGCTCCGTCTGCCTGGACGGTGGCTTTGATGTCGCCAGTCTCCCCGAAAAAGAGCGCCTGACCGGGCTGGATAAACCCCTGCTCTACCAACGCGCCGAAAGGTACCCGTTCAAGTTTCCGAGGGTTGGGGGTGATGTAAAGCGGCGCGTTGAACTCCAGTTGAATGTGTTTGGCGAGGCGTTTCTGGGCACTGTGTACGTAATTGGGCTCAATTTCAATCCCGATAAAATGGCGTTGGAGTTTCTTTGCCATGGCTCCGGTGGTCCCGGACCCAAAAAACGGGTCCAGCACCACATCGCCCGGGTTGGTGGTGGCAAGCAAGACCCGGTAAAGCAAGGCTTCCGGCTTTTGTGTAGGGTGGACTTTGCGCCCGTCTTCCCGCAGGCGTTCGGAACCCGTGCAAATGGGGATATACCAATCAGACCGCATTTGCAGGTCGTCATTGAGCGCTTTCATGGCATGGTAATTAAAAGTATACTTGGCGCCTTTGTTTTTCTGCACCCACAGCAGGGTTTCATGGGCGTTCGTGAAGCGCACCCCGCGGAAATTGGGCATGGGGTTGGATTTTACCCAGACGATATCGTTCAGAATCCAGAAATCAAGGTCCTGCAGAATCCGCCCAACCCGATAAATGTTGTGGTAAGAGCCAATTACCCACAGGGTGCCTTCAGGTTTAAGCACTCGTTTGCAGGCGGACAGCCAGGCTCGGGTAAACTCATCGTAAGCGTTGAGGCTCTCAAATTTGTCCCAATCTTCTTCCACGCCATCCACGCGTGTGGTATTGGGGCGCCAGAGTTCTTCGGTGAGCTGTAAGTTATAGGGAGGGTCCGCAAAGATCAGGTCGACCGATTCCTCAGGCAAAGTGGGCAGCACTTCCAAACAATCACCGGTAATGATCTGGTCCAGCCAGGGCGAAAGCGGGTTTTCCATGGTGCTCTAATTGTACCGGAGGCTGGCGAAAAATGGTATAACTAACCTGCTCAGGAGGTCGATTGCGTTTCCTCCGGGCGATCTTTGAGGAGAGAAACAGGATGACTACCCTAACCCCTGCTTATCCAGAGCAATTTCGCTTCTATCATCCCATTGCGGTGCGCTTTGCAGACCTGGACACCCACCGGCACGTCAACAATATCAAAATTTTGGAGTATGTGGAGACGGCGCGGACGGCATACTACCAGGCAGCCGGCATTTGGGACGGTGTGACCGTTGAGAATATGGGCATGGTGGTAGCTTCGGTGAAGTGTGATTACCTGGAGCCGATCTGTTTTGGGCAGGCAGTCCGGGTAGGTATGCGGGCGAGCCGAATCGGGGGCAAGAGCCTGCGCTTTCTCTTCCAGGTTGAGAATGACAGCGGAGAACAGGTTTTTGCGCGCGGCGAGGTCGTCATGGTGTCGTTTGACCATTTTGCCGGGCATTCCAGGCAGGTGCCGCAGGATTGGCGCACAAAACTGGCAGACTTTGAACAAAACCAGGAGTTGGCATGAACCAAAACTTACCCCAGATTGACTATGCATATCTTGAGAGTTTTCTGATAAAGATACTCAACACACCCAGCCCAACCGGCTTTGCCGACGCTGCCATCACTGTGGTTCAGGACGCCCTGAGCGCTTTTCCAGAAATCACACTGGAAAAAACGCGCAAAGGTGCGCTCCTGGCAGCCCTGGCAGGCAAAGAGGGCGGCACTGGAGGGGCAAAGCGCGCGCTGACCGCCCACGTAGATACGCTGGGCGCCATGGTTAAAGTCATCAAACCCAGCGGCAGGTTGGAGCTTACCAATGTGGGCGGGTTTGCCTGGAACAGCATCGAAGGAGAGGCTTGCAGCGTCCATACGCGCTCAAAAGGTGTGCTGCGCGGCAGCCTGCTGCCCAACAAAGCGTCTGTGCATGTTTACAGCAGCGTTCGCGATGACAAACGCACCGCCGACAGCATGGAAGTGCGCCTGGACGTCCTTACCAGCAGCGCAGAAGAGACGGCAGCGTTGGGAGTTTCTGTGGGGGATTTTGTGTCATTCGACCCGCGGGTTGAGCTGAACAACGGCTTTGTGCGTTCGCGCCACCTGGATGACAAAGCCTGCGTGGCGATCCTGTTGATTGCCATAGAAGCACTGCATCGCCAAGACATTAAGCCTGCCATGGACACCCTGTTTCTGTTCAGCAATTTTGAGGAGGTTGGACACGGAGGGTCGGCTGATATCCCGCTGAGCGTAGAAGAACTGGTTGCAGTGGATATGGCTGCCATGGGCGAAGGGCAAACATCGGACGAGTTCCACGCCACCCTGTGCGTCAAGGACAGCGCTGGACCCTACCACCAGGGTTTGAGCAACAAACTGCGAGACCTGGCGCTGGAGCACCAAATCCCTTATAAGGTAGATATATATCCCTATTACGGTTCCGACGGTTCTGCTTATTGGCGTGCCGGGGGGTCTGCCGCAGTAGCCCTGATTGGACCGGGCGTGGATTCCTCGCATCACTACGAGCGCACCCACAAAGATGCCCTTATGGCAACCACACAGTGGGTGCTGGCGTATTTGCTCGCAGATTAACTATTGATTGGTTTTCGCAGGGGTTTACAGGTAGGATTGCAGGCGGTCCAGCTGTTCTATAAGGGCTTGCTTGTCCTCAGTAAAGTATTCTAGCGTGAGCCATGCAGGCTTGGTGCGCTCCAGCGTCCATTCCAACAAACGGTAATCTTCTTCCTGTAAAGGGGCATGGGCGTCGTAAAGGCGGCCGTTATTATCACGGCGAACGCCAGCCAAATGGATTTGGGCGACTTTTTCCAACGGAAGGGAAGCCAGGTAGGCTTCAACGTTCATTTGACGTGCTTCGGCAGCAATGCGTGCATGCGCCAGGTCCAGCAGCAGGCTGCAATCGGTCTCTGCCAACACCTGGCTGATAATGATGGGGTCGCTCTCAAAGCGGTAGCGGCTGGGGTGCAGCACGGGCATATTCTCCAGGATTACCGGTTGGACAGCCCGTTGTTTCAGCCACTGTACCTGTTTCACAAAACGCCGGATGCAGCGGGATGCGTTCGGGTCGGGCAGGAACACCTTCCAATGCATGGCGGCGTAGGTCCAAAGCGCTGGAAGCGGAGCCAGGTGTATGGAAATATGCGGGGATTGCGGGCAGGCCTTCAAATAAGCCTGCAGGTGGGCAACCCCTTTCCTGGTAAAGCGCATCCTGCCGGGGTGAAAATGAAAGTCTAGACCAGGGAACTCTTTGCGTGCCTGCAGAATGCGATCCAGGCTCAACTTGTCGACCCATTCGACGGCGTCCACCTGTGCTTCGCCTGTTTTTAGCAGTCCCAACAGCGTTTCAGAATGGTTTATAGAAAATTTCATCACAGGTCAATTATAGCTGATACACAGGGTGAGGTGCCTGAAGGATAGCCGGTTTTTGCTCAATGAGGAAATGCGGATACCTATTCGCACAATGCAGCTTGTGGTAAAGGCAAGGTCAGGTGCAGTTCTGCTGACCATCAACAAGACACAAATCCATGCATGTTTTAAGAACAGTTTGGGGGGAGGGAGAGTTGGCTGTGCAATATTTGGGAAAGCCTGGAAAACTCTGTGGAATAGCGTATGTCTGTACAGCGGGGTCGGGCAAGCGGGATAGGCAGTTCCAGGCTAATTCGGGCAGGTCGGCTTGTCAGTACCAATACCCGATCCGCAAGGTAAATTGCCTCATCGATGGAATGGGTGACCATCAGAACAGTTTTGCGTTTTTCGCCCCAGATACGCAGCAATTCCTCGCCCATACGTTCGCGTGTGAGCGCATCCAACTGACCGAAGGGTTCGTCCAGCAGCAGTATCTCCGGGTCCTGCACCAGCGACCGGGCGATTGCCACCCGCTGTGCCATACCGCCGGAAAGTTCGTGCGGGTAACTCTTTTCGAATCCTTGCAGTCCTACCAGATCGACCATTTCTGCTGTGATGTGCCGCTGTGTCTCAGGGGGTTGACCAGCCAACTCCAGCGGCAGGCGAATATTTTCTTCAAGTGTCCGCCAGGGCATCAGATTCGGTTTTTGGAACACCAGGCCGGTGCGGGGGTTGGTTGTGCCTTGCTTGGTAAAGATGATCTCCCCGCTCGAGGGAGGTATCAGCCCGGCTAAGGCGCGCAGCAGTGTGCTTTTCCCGCCTCCTGAAGGACCGACCAGGCAGACAAAGGCGTTTTCTTCAATAGAAAAACTGAGGTTATCCAACACTTCAAGGCTGCCGTCTGTTTCAACAAAGTTGACCGTCAGGCCGCGCACTTCCAGCGCAATCTCAGGGGATGAAGGCATCATTGACAGCCCCTTCCAGTTCGATTGGTTGGCTCATCAGGTTGAGTTTAAGCAAAATCTGCTGCATATTTTCCCAACGGGTCAGGCTGCCGCCTTTTTGTGGTGAGGTCTGCCAAAGCTTGATGGACTCCATCAGCACTTGCTTCTGAACACTCCCATCTGCGCTTTCGAGGTTTTCAATGTAGTTGCCGCAAATTTCATAGGTTTCGTCGGGATTTTCAGCAGCGTATTGAATGCCGCGCAGCGTTGCCCGCACCATTTTTTCCACCAGGTCCGGGTTTTCTGCAATCAGTTTTTCGTTGGTAACCAGCCCGTTCCCCACCAGCTCCAGGTAATCTGCCACGCGTAGCACGTTCACATCGTAGCCGCGAGCGCGCAGTTGGGTGGGTTCATTGGCAAGGTAAATGACCGCTGCGTCAACGGTTTTGCTGACCAGTGCCTCCACCTGCGTAAACCCGATGGATTCCAACTGGTAGTCTGCATCCGAAAGCCCTGCAAAGTTGGCCAGGGCTTCAAAACCAATGTAGTTGGCGCCGTACAGTCCTGGCAGCCCAATCGATTTGGTGATGAGGTCCTGGGGAGTCTGAATGCCAACTTCCTGAAGTGAGACCACCCCCACCGGGTAATCCTTATACCAGTCCAAAACAGTCACCACAGGCAGCCCTTGGGCGCGCCCAAGCAGCACCTGCTCCCCCGAGGCAATCATAAACTGCTGGTTACCTGAGCCCACGAGGGCAATAAAATCTGCTTCATTGCCGTAGTTCAGGCTGATTTTCAGTCCTTCCTCTGCATAGAAACGCTTTTCTATAGCCACGTAAAAAGGGGCAAACTGCACATTGGGGATATAAGTAAGGTTTAGGGTGATTTCGGTCAGGTTTTCTGCCGTACGCGGAGAAGTTGTGCAGGCAGAAATAGCCAGGGTGAGCAGAACTAAAGTGGTAAAAAAGCGGTTCATTTTTTCTCCAAGATGAGGTATCAGGCCTCTTTGCGCCAGGTTTGCCAGGTGAGCAGGCGTGACTCCAATAATAATATCAATCCATACAAACTGGAAGCCATAACCATCAGGGTAATGACGGCCACAAAAACCAGGGCAGTATCAAATTGACCTCTGCCTACGTTGATTAAAAAACCCAGCCCGCGGTCAGACCCGACCAACTCTCCCACAATTGCGCCAATGACGGAAAGGGTAGCGCCCACACGCAGACCACCCAAAAAGACGGGCAGGCTGGCAGGAATCTCCAGATAGCGCAGTGTTTGGGCTCGGGTCGCCCTGAAGGACCGCATCAGTTCAAAAAGATCCTGGGGTACTTCGCGTAAGCCCACGAGGGTGTTGACCAAAACGGGAAAGAATACGGTCAGCGCGCAGATTAACACCTTGGAAAACAACCCGGGACCAAACCAGATGACCAGCAGCGGCGCGATGGCAACCACGGGAACAGATTGGCTTGCAACCAGGTAGGGGGAAAGAAAGCGTTCAAATCGGGTAGATTTGGAAAGAACATATCCGAGTATGGCAGCCACAACGCTGCCTGTAAAAAGGCCGATCAGCACCTCCATCAGGGTGAATGAAAGGTGGCGCCATAACAGCCCGCTGAACAGGGTTTGAACAAATTTTTGCCAGACCATTTTTGGACTGGGAAGGATGAAGGCGGGGAGACGCAGCAGCGTGTGGGCAATTTGCCACAGAATTACAGCCACTACCGCCGCAGCCAGGACTAAAACGGGACGGCTGACTGCCATTCGCTGCAGCCATGTTTTGGTGGGTGGAGTCCGGACCGGTGTTTTCATTTTTTGGGGAGCAAACCTTATTGGTCTCTGTTCTGAGAGTATACGAACATTGGCGTCCTGTGTCAAACCTCAAGCTTGCCCAAATTCAGGTGTCCAAAAAATCCCAAGACTATTATGCTTGGAGTGCTCAAACCTTTTAGGAAACGCCCATAATCCGATTTACAGACTATAATTGACCCGTATGTCATCAAAAATGCCAACCCCTGTCAATATTCTGCTGATGCCCAATGCAGATATGCCCAAAGCGCTTCAGCTGGCAGATAGTATCAGTGCCTTTTTATCCGATCGAGGGGTAAAGAATACCGTGTTCCCCTACGATTTTGAGCGGCCAAAAGACACCCCCGACATGACAGACCGGGATCTGATCATTGTGTTGGGTGGAGATGGCACCCTCCTGCGCGCTGGCCATCTGTGTGCGCCTTTGGGGATTCCCCTTTTGGGAGTGCAGACGGGACGCCTGGGTTTTTTGGTGGAACTGAGCGATTTAAATTGGCAGAATCGGCTGGAACAACTGCTTGAGGGCAATTATCATCTCGAAAAACGCATGATGCTTGCTGCCCAGTTTGTCCACGCCGGGCAAATAGTTCAGGAATGGGATGTGATCAACGAATTGGTCGTCACCCGCGGTCGAATTGTGCGTCCGATCGAAATCCGGGTAGACCTCACCGAAGGTTATCTCACCTCGTATATAGCCGATGGGTTAATCGTTGCCACTGCTACCGGTTCCACAGCCTACGCGCTCGCAGTGGGCGGACCTATATTGCCGCCGGAGCTGCGGAATATGCTCATTCTGCCTATAGCGCCTCATCTTTCATTGGATCGCGCGGTTGTGTTGGCGGAAGGTGCCACGGTTATCCTGCATGCCCAAAGCGATCACGAAGCGGTGATGAGCGTGGACGGCACTGGTCCTATTCCTATGAACAATGGAGATTGCGTGCGGATAACCGCAAACGAACACTCGTTGAAAATGATTCGCTTTGGCGAACCCAACTACTTCTATCGCGGGTTAGCTGCGATGATGCAGAATAACCCCGCTTTAAAACAGAATAACCATGGATAAACCCACACAAGAACTGAGAGATCAGGTTCCGGAGACAGAAATTGTGCTGCGCTGTAACCGCTGCAATAAACCCATCACACCAGAGACAGCAGTACTGACGCCAACCGGTTATCGCTGCAAGGAATGTGTGCGCGCCCAGCAAAAAGTGTTTGACACAACCAGGAAAACTGACCTGCCGCTTGCTTTCCTGATTTCTGCATTGCTCGCTTTTGCAGGCAGTTGGCTGGCTGCACGGATAGGTTTTTTGATCCTATTTGTTGCTCCTGGCGTGGGCACCCTGATAGCAAATGTGGTGCGCTGGGCGGTCAGGAAGCGCCGCAGCCGGGCACTCAGTAAAGCAGTGCTGTGGGGCGCGCTGGTGGGCTGCCTTCCCTTGTTGGTTATTCAGGTGCTGCCCCTGTTTTTTGTGGAGGGAGGGGTGCTGCCAGCGCTATCCAACCTCTTGCCGCTCGTATGGCGGGTAGTCTACACGCTGCTTACCGTCTCCAGCGCCTACTATCAAACCAGCGGGATCAGGTTGTCTTGAGGGTTGCGATGCTTACGGAACTCGACATTCAGGATTTTGCTATTATAGACAAATTGAACCTGCATTTTGAGCCGGGATTGGTAGTGTTTACAGGCGAAACTGGTGCGGGTAAATCTATCATTTTGGACGCGCTCAGCGCAGTATTGGGCGAACGTGTGGAGACAACCAGTATCCGTAAAGGTGCAGACAAGGCGGTTGTCGAAGCGGTGTTTCGCCTGGACCAAACAACCCGGGAGGCCCTTTTGCCGCTTCTCGAAAAAGAGGAACTGCTGGATGACCCAGAAATACTGGTGTTGGGACGCGAAATCCGTTCTGGCGGCCGGAATGTGGCCAGGGTGAATGGGCGCAGCGTCAGTGCAGCGCTGCAGGCAGAGATTGGCGCACTGCTTGTAGACCTGCATGGGCAGTCTGAACACCTGTCGTTGCTGAAGGTCAGAAACCATATGCCGCTTTTGGATCGTTTTGCCCACAATGAAAATGATTTGGCCGATTATCAAGCGGATTACAGGCGGTGGACTGATTACCAGGCTGAGCTGAAAGACCTGCTCCAAACACAGCAGTTTGCCAAAGACCGCGCCGATATGCTCAAATATCAGATTCAGGAAATTTCCTCTGCACGCCTCAAGGCGGATGAAGAAGGGGAACTGCGCCAGGAGCGCAACCGCCTTGCCAATGCAGAAAGCCTGCACAGTCTGATACAGGAAGCGCTGCAATTTCTGGATGAGGGAGGCGTTGATGCACCTCCAGCAACCGATCTTGTAGGGTCTGCAGTACAGAGTCTGGAAAATCTCAGCCGCATCGACCCCCAGTTACAGCATCTTTCTGATCGGGCGGAACAGGCGTTAGGCAGCCTTGCAGAGATTGCCTATGAACTACGCGGCGCTGCCGAAGAGATAGAGTATAACCCCGCACGGTTGGACCAGATCGAAGAACGACTGAACCTGATCAGCTTTCTCAAACGCAAATACGGCGGCTCTTACGAGAGTGTGATTGCGCATCTGGAAAAATCAACAGCTGAGTTAGATAAAGTGGAGAATATTTACCAGCAGATAGATGAAGTGGGTCAAAAAATAAGCGGGATAAAACAACTCTTGTCTGACAAAGCGGAAAAACTCTCACAAACCAGGCAATTGGCTGCCCAACGGATGGCTGCGGCGGTAGAACAAGCTTTGGATAACCTGCAAATGCAATCCGCCCAATTCCAGGTGGAGACGCAGAATCTGCCTGAACAGGGCGGATTGATGGTCGCCGGACAAGAATTGGCTTTTGATTCCCACGGCATCGACAAGGTGGAATTCCTGATTGAGACAAATCCAGGTGAGGGACTGAAACCCCTGGTAAAAATCGCTTCCGGTGGAGAAACTTCTCGCCTGATGCTTGCGCTTAAGCATGTGCTGGCAGAAGCGGACCAGATCCCTGTGCTGGTATTTGATGAAATTGATCAGGGCATAGGCGGCAGGGTTGGCGTAACGGTTGGGAAAATGCTCTGGCAGCTTGGCAGGGAACACCAGGTGATGTGCGTTACGCACCTGCCTCAACTGGCGGCCTTTGGGGATCAGCATTTTCATGTTTCCAAGCAGGCAAAAGCAGGGCGCACGCTCACACAGGCGCAGGCACTGCAAGGAGAAATCCGCATTCAGGAGCTTGCCGGCATGTTGGGCACAATCAGCAATGGGACCTTGCAGTCCGCGCAAGAGATTCTTGCCTCGGCCGGAGAATTAAAAGGTAAAATTCAAACAAACGGGTAGCTGCTGATTCTGGAAATCCTTGTTTCTCTATCAGTAAGCACACCTTTAATTGCCATCTTAACAGGACGTGTGAAGAAAGGAACCCAAAATGCCAAAAACCAGTGAAATCTTGGCAGTCATTCTCGGCGGAGGTCAGGGAAAGCGCCTCTTTCCGCTGACTTTGGAGCGCTCCAAACCGGCAGTGCCTATTGCCGGCAAGTACAGGTTGATTGATATCCCGATCAGCAACTGCATCAATTCCAATATCTACCGAATCGCAGTGCTCACACAGTTCAACTCTGTCTCGCTGCACCGGCATATCTCCCGCACCTACAATTTTGACGCTTTCCATCATGGGTGGGTGCAAATTTGGGCGGCTGAACAAACCATGGAGCATACCGATTGGTATCAGGGCACTGCGGATGCGGTTCGTAAACAGCTCCTTGAGATACGTTCTGCTAAGAGTCCCTACTGCCTGATCCTTGCAGGGGATCACCTTTACCGGATGGATTATGCGGAAATGGCGCAGTTTCATTGGGATAACCAGGCAGACGTTACCGTTGCCGTACAGCCCGTACCCAGGGAGGAAGCCTCCAGGTTTGGTTTGCTCAAACGGGACGAATATGGAAGGATAACCGACTTTGCAGAAAAGCCCAAAGACCCGGAACTGCTGGCACGCATGGTCAGCAGGGATGATCCCGAATCGCCTTATCTTGGATCGATGGGGATCTACCTGTTCAACACCGATGTGCTTGTGGATGTTCTGAAAAAGGATCTTTCCTCGGAAAAACTGGATGATTTTGGAGGAGACATCATTCCATACCTGATTCGCCAAAAAGCAGCCGTATACGGCTACAATTTTGAAGGATACTGGCGGGATATTGGGACCATCCGTTCATTTTATGAAACCAACCTTGAGTTAACTGAAAACCATCCTGACTTTGATTTTTATGACCCAGACCATCCAATTTTTACGCATCCACGCTTTCTGCCCGGTTCACTCATGGATGGATGCGAATTGGATAAGGTTCTGTTGGCAGAGGGCTGTGAAATATCCCAGGCGAAAATAACCCATTCGATCATTGGGCTGCGCAGCCAGATTGGTGCTGGGACATGCATCAAGGATACCGTGATGATGGGTGCGGACTATTATGGTTATCTAAAGAACGGCGCGCCGCTGGGGATCGGCAAGAATTGCGACATTCAGGGGGCAATTATCGATAAAAACACCAGCATTGGCGATAACGTTGTCATTAAACCATTCCCGCAAGATAAAGAAGTGGATCATGCGCTGTATATGGTCAGGGATGGGGTGGTGGTGATACCCAAGCACACCACCATACCCGCAGGAACGGTGATAGCGCCGTAAGCAGGGTTGATTTACAATCCAGCACCCCGTTTTTTTACGGGGTGTTTTGATATCCGCAAGCAAATTGCAGAAAGTAAGCAGCAATCCCAAATGCGACTGAAACGTTTAGCGAATTTTTATGTCCTATCATGGGCAGATACAAAATTTGATCAGCCAGGTCCAGCACTTTGGGGTCTATGCCAGCTGGCTCACTGCCCACCAACAAGGCGATATTCCTACCTGTGGTTGCTGGTAAACGATAGTCAAACAGGTTCAGGGCGTTGGGTGCAGTTTCAAGCGCGATCAGGAAAAACCCTTCTTCCTTTAACTTATTCAACAAGTCTGGTACGTTAGGGTTGTATTCCCAGTCTATGTGGTATTCGGCACCCAGGGCAGTTTTGGTAAGAGCCGGGTTAGTTTGTGGAGTGGGCGTAATGCCGCCCAAGTATACCTTTTGAAACCCCGCTCCATCAGCAGTGCGGAGCATTGCACCAACATTGTGAGAAGAACGGATATTGTCCAGCACCGCCGCTATATGAAATCTTGCCTGCGGGTTGACCGTGGAAGGATCTGTCTGTCTGGCAGCAGCACAATCCGTGAGCAGCGCAGCGCCGCAGCGAGGACAGAACTCGCCCTTGAATTGCATTAGGTCCAACGGAAAGCGTAGTTGGCAATTGGGATTAGTGCACCGAACAAAAAAGATGGATTTGTGGGCGGGCATACAGGCTGTTTCTCCAAATTATCAGGTCACTTAAAATGTTAGACGCCTGGGTGAGGGGGGCACCCAAGCGTCTAACGAATATAGTATACACTTTATTTGCAGAATTGCAAGCCTTTTTGCGGGAATTACACCATAAATAGGCCTTCAACCGGAGAAAATTTACGAAATGTTAATACTTCTGAAAGTATAAAGAGAATTCGTAGGATCAGTGGGTAAATTCCTGACCGCTTGCAATGCAATACGGCAGAAAAACATACCCGCGCAAGGTCAATTCGTGCAATAGCAGCTCCAGCCCGCGAACAGTTTCAGTGCGATCTTCACCGCCATCATGCATCAACACCACTTTGTAGGGCTGCAGGTCTTTTATGGCATTGTCAAATATCTCTTGTTCATCCAGGCCAGCCCAGTCACGCGTATCCAGGTGCCACATGGATATGGCGTAATTCATCGAATCTGCGTTGCTGTAAAGGCTATCACTGACAGCACCATACGGTGGGCGCAGACAGGGGGTAAGTTGAGCTTTGAGTTCTGGATGCCCAGCGAGGGCTTCTTTAATGGCGGTAGCTGTGTCTGCAACCTCGAGATAAAAGTCGGTGTAGCTTAGCTTGCTCAAATCGATGTGGTTATAGCCGTGCAAACCTATCATCTGACCCGCTTGCGCAACCTGGAGGGTGGTTTCCTGGAAGCTGCGTGCATTCCGGCCGATCATATAAAAGGTGCCAATGGCGTGATAGCGCTGCAGCAGTTCCAGAATCTGGGGAGTCCAATCCGGGTCTGGACCGTCGTCGAAAGTCAGGTAAATGACCTGATCTGGATTGGCCTGGGGTAGGTCTGGCTCTGGTGCTGTTGGTAGTTCTGGCTCAGTCCAATGGTCAACGAGCGAATCCAACTCATGCACCGGATCCGGGTCTTGGATGTCCTGGTCAGGGACGGTGTTTAAGAGCCTGTCAGACGCAAATGCAGAGGTGGACGGTGAAAGGCTGAAGCCGAGCAACAGCATTACAAGGATGATTACTTGAAAAATCTTTTTCATATTCGAACTTATTTCGATTATACATGAAAATTACCATAGATATTCAAACAATATTCGCTACCCTTTACAAATACACGCGTTCTCAAGAACAGTGAAGGCCTTCTTCTGTAAATTTGCTGCTTATCTGAGATGTGTTATGATGCCCAAACAGTAAAAATACTGTTTATAACTGGTGCAGGAACCATTTGGTAAGCAAAACCGTCCTGCATATTGAAAATATTTAAATAGTGATCTCTAAAATGAAAAGATGGTTATTCTACTTTCTGGCAGGGGTGCTCTTTGGCGTTTTTGATTGGTTTTTTACCGCAAAAATTTCACTGGTGTGGGCACCGAACTCAGATGTTTCTGCCAAAATAAAGGCAGCAGCGTATGCCTTCAATGTCATCATCTGGTTTGTTCCACTTGTTCCTGTTGTCGTGGTTGAGGCCTGGCATGCTGTTAGAGCTAAAAGCGCCATTTTGGCGGGGATGTTCACCTGGGGGATTGCCATATTGGCCTATTACACTACCTATGCCATTCAACTTTCGCTTGGAAATGTGGCGGGCTGGGAGCATCTCAACATCCTGGCAGGCAAGGAAAACGAATTCTGGACACTGTATTGGGAGCAATTCAAACGTCTCATTTTGCTGCAAATTGCTGAATGGATCTGGGTTGCCCTGGTTGGCGGGGCATTCTTTGGCTGGCTAGCATTCCTGTCAATTGACCGCAAAGCACAAAAACAGGTCTAAAACGGGCAATTAAATCTGGTTAAGTACCCTTTTCTAACCAGTTATTACAAGATGAGATTAATAAATCAGGGGGCCTCAGTTCAATCACTGAGATGTGCATTCAGCAACTGCCAGGTTTTCCCGCCGTCGACCGTGCTGAACAGGAAGTTCTGATCGAAATCGCCTTCAGGATTCCCAGCAGAGACCATCCAACCCCGATCCCGATCGACAAAATCCACGCTCAGCACCCAGGCGCTGCTCGGCAACCCCGAGCTGATGTCTTTCCAACTGGGGACGCCTTCCGTACTGCGCAGTAATTGGGTTTCAGACCAAACCCAGGCATAAGTAGTATCTACGAAGTCCTGACCGGTAGAAGCTGGGAGCTGGGCGAGATATCCCCAAGTGACTCCCCCATCCCCAGTTACATAAATAAGTGTAGCGGTCTCTCCTGAAGGGGCGTACTGGTAAAGCGTTAAGAAGCCGTTAAGTTCATCTATGAAAACCGGTGGGTAAGCCGTGTACATATTGCCATCAGAGGGAACTGGAGAGAATAAAGACACGGGTTCCCATAAAACGCCGTTATTGGTAGAGCGGAATAAGTAAACGTAGTCATCAACAGGTTCAGTTCCAGCAATCCAGCCAATATTCAAGTCCAGAAAAGTAAAACCGGTTTTATTGCCGCCTGATGGGAGTGAGTTGGGCATTCCGCCGGGTTCGTGTGCAAAGCGGACTTCCCATGTCGCGCCGCCGTCGGTTGTTGCATACAGGGCAACGTATTCCGAACCCGCTGCTACCCCAAGCCGGCTGAGCAGAAACCCGTTCTGGGCATCCAGGAAGTGTAAGGATCCGGCTGCGGTTTCCAGGTCGAAAGATGCCCAGGTGGAGCCGCCGTAAACAGTATGCAGGATGCGGGAGGTCTCGATGCCTGGCAGGCTCAACCAGGCCGTGTTTCCATCCAGAAAGAATGAAAAGACTGCGCCGGGCAAAGAAGAAAAGTCAACATTCTCAGGCGTGATATTCTGCCAGTTTAGTCCACCGTCTGAAGTGTGAAAAAACAAAGTTTGATCAAGGTTGTACCCCCAGCCAGTTCCGTCAGCGAACATGTGGATACGGAAAATTGGCAAAGGGATGGCTTCTGGCACTGGTGCAACAACATTGGTTGGGGTTGGGGTGAGGGTGGAAATCGCAGTCGCGGTTTCAGCAGATGGCTCGGTTGCGAGCGTGATTGCCGTAGGAGGGGCTGCAGAAGGCACTTCCGTAGTTTTTTGGAAGATGTTACAGCTGGAAAAAAGAAACACAGAAAGAACACAGAACAGGAGGAAGAGATGCTTTTTGGCCATAGGAACTCCTTATGCAGATTGTACCACCAGCCTAATCTGTTCGAAAGCCGGCTTGTACCTATTTATTAAATGGAAAATGCCCTTGGCGTGATTCGAACACGCAACCTGCTGCTCCGCAAGCAGATGCTCTATCCATTAAGCTACAAGGGCAAGTTTGCATTGGTGATTTTATACCAAATCAAGCCTTGGGTCAAGGGCGCTTAGGCGCACAGGCTCAGGCAGCAAAAAAGGATAAGGTCTAAGGGAATAGCCAGGTGAGGGGTGCAAAAAAATCCTAACTAATCCAAATGTTTCACGTGAAACATAGGAAGTCTTTTTTTGTGTTTCACGTGAAACATTTAAGGCACAATCAATTGCCTTTCGGACCGTCCCATCTCCGTTTCCCGGACGAAAAATGCAAGCGCCTGCCCAGTTGTATCGTCCATGACCAGGTCCATGCGGGCATTTGGTCGATAGTCGCCGACCCTGATCAGGCGCAGACGCTTTTCGAGGTCTGGGTCAGCTTCGATCTTTTCAGAAAGGCGGTTGGGTGTGCTCTTGAAGAAGTCCAGGTCGAAAGCGTCCCGGCTGATATTGACAGAAAGCGGATAGATTTGCCCTTCGAGCAAGTCCTGAAAGAAATGGGTGCCCAGCGATGGCTCAGCGGAAACACCAATCGGACCGCCGGTGAGTTCTATCAGCGCCTTGCTGTTATAAATATCAGCATAGTCCACATGAATACCGAGATCTGGATTGCTGGTTCCCCAGCGTCCGGGGCCAATGCAAATAAAGGTTTGGTCCTTAAGGCTTGCGTTTAACCTGCCAATCGCGCGTTCCAGCTGATTGCGGTCGGTAACTGAAGGTATGCTGAAATAAGCCTCGGGCGAAACATAGACAATGTAGTGTATGTTTTCTACTGATCCGCCGGAAACGAGACTGGTTGCACTGAAAACCTTATCCGAATCAAGAACCTGCTGCGGTAATATATAAACACCTTCTTTGATTGTTCCGAGCGGACGGCACTGGATCAGTGTGATGTGGATTTTCGGGCGGCCTTTGTCATTGGAAACACGAGCCGTAAATTCAACGTCCACCGGAGAGTTATATTCTGTTTCCAGGGTTTTGAGCAGTTCTTTCATCAATTCCGGAAAGTTTGTGTTTTGCAGGAGATCGTGGAAGGTGAGTACCAAGTCTTTGGGGTCGCCTTCCAGGATATTGCTGCGCAGGGAGTGCATGTACCCGTCAGAATCCATTTGGGCAAAGTAGCGCAGTTGGGGAACCTGCGGTCCCAGCACAGTTGCCGCTGGAAGCGTTGTAAAGCGGTTTTGCGTGAGATCGATCAGGTCAATATATTGTTGTGAGTACCGACGGAGGGCTTTATTGGAGCTCGAAGGCGACAAGGTAGGGTGGCTCAGGGCGACCAGGCGAGGGTAATCATTCCCAACGCGGTCCACAGCCCTGGTACCCAGCCCCCAAACCAGGCGTACAAACCCGTCTTCGGAGCGAATTTGCGGGGACCAGCGGTATTGATTCTGGCTGTATCCTACGCCAGCCAGTTGCGGAAAATAATAAGAGCCAACGGACTGACCCTCCACGACCTGGATGAGCAGTGCCATGCGTTCGTCGTAATCCAGCAAACCGCGGCTCTTACGATATAGCAGGGCGGTAGGGTTGAGGGTAGTAGCGTAAATCCTGGCCATAGCCAACTGTAATTCGCGTAGATTAACCTCGGGTTCAGCCTGGTTGGCCAAGAAAATGCTGTCATATTTGCCAGCAAAAGCGGTGCCAAAGTTGTCTTCCAGTAAGCTGGATGAGCGTACTATTAGAGGCCGATTTCCTGCCATACCTATAATGGTTTCAAGATGTTGGATTGTTCCGGGTGGAAAGTCGCCTTTTTCAAAATCAGCCACAATTTGAGGATAATCTATGCGCATATCCTCTTCAGACTTGTATTTCTGGTCATTCCAGTGCAGCAAATTGTTGACTGAAATGAAATTGTAAAAAAGGTCCGAACCTACGTAAAAAGAAATAGGCGTCTGCAGGCTTTCCTTTAGGCTGCTGCTGGATTTTTCCCTTAAGATTCGCGCGGCCAGCAGCATGCCGGCAGCTTTACCGCCAATCCTACCCCGTCCAATTTTGTGCTGCCGGATTTCGGCCAGGTCTGCGATCGTAAACCATTCCTTGGCAATATTGATATAGCGCAGTTGGTCACTGATCATATTCCTGATCAGTACCACTTTTATCTCATGCAGCCTGGCTTCGTAGGGTCCACGCTTGCTTTCTGCCATTTTTTCAATCATCATGCCCTGGGAAAATAACATTTCCAGGGGTGCGGTCTCCGGGTTAAACTCGATGACAGCCTGGGAGATGTGCACACCCCGCTCAGTCAGGGCTTGCTGGATAAGAGGCGTCAATTTTTCAAAACTGAGATGCTTGGCAAAATACGAGTCCGTAAGGTGGTCAAAAGTCAGGGACTTTCTGCGTTCCCAAGTGTCCGGATCTTCTTCAAAGAGCGGGTCGTGTAAACCTTCCCTTTCTTGCGACTGCATGGCCACGCGCACTGTTTCCTCGAGCAGT
This sequence comes from uncultured Anaerolineaceae bacterium, assembly GCA_964455505.1. GTDB lineage: Bacteria > Chloroflexota > Anaerolineae > Anaerolineales > Anaerolineaceae > Mesolinea. Next base: position 10,561 of record CAYVWM010000006.1, on the reverse strand, counting down.
TCCTGTGGGCTTATAACCCCCAGTTGGTAAAGTTCCTCACGCATCAATTCGCGGATGCGCGCTGCCAGGATGGGATATTGGGTCAATGCCAGGTAAATGCTATAGTAGCGGTCACTACCGCTGCGTGGGAGAGCCATCGTTCACCTCAAAAAAACGGTTATAGTATTTTATCACCTGCCAGGAAGGTGTGTATTTTCCTGCAGCGGGCAATAGAGTCAAAAAACCGCCGGTTTCTTGCGAGCCGGCGGTTTTCTTTCAGTCAATAACAGGTCATCTCTGGGTATTCATTGGCATGATGATGTGTTTGAAATTATCATCTCCAGCAGGGCGGATCAAGGCCGGGGTATTGGCGGCGTTGGTTTCGAGGATAACGTTGGGTGTTTTGATAATTTCCAGGACTTCCCTCAGGTAGCGCACATTAAAGGATATCAAAAGCGGAATCCCGTCTACGGAAGCGTCCACGATGACCTCAGACGACCCGGTTTGTTCAGAACTGGCGGAAATTTCCATCTGGGAGGGTTTTTCCGCTCCCGTTTCGGGCTGAATGTCCAGCCTGGCAATGAAATTGCCTTCCCTTGCGATAATTTCAGTCTGACGGCAAGCCTTCAGTAAATCCGGTGTGGAAAGTACCGTCCGGGTCTTGAATGAGGCGGGAATGATAGCGGCATAATTGGGGAAATTACCTTCAATTAATTGGGAGACCAATTCTACGTCCTTGAGGTGGAAAATGACCTGCCCTCTGCCTGGCGGAAAAGCCATATTGATGGTTTCATCACCATTCACCGCCACCCGGGAAAGCTCGCTCAGCGCCTTTGCGGGAATGAGCGCGTCCAATTTTTTGGCTGGTTTTTCTGCCATAATAGCACTGGAAATGGAAATTCGGTAACCGTCCGTAGCCGCTAAAACCATGTGATCCCCTTCTGTGGTCATGTGCACGCCAGTAAGGTTGGGCCGCGTGTCTTCCGTTGAGGCGGCAAAAGCTACCTGCTGGATCATTTCCTTAAAATTGGCCACATTCAACGGGATTCCGGTTGCCATATCCGGTGTAGGCATTGGCGGGAAGTCCTCCGCACTCAGCCCTTTTATGTCCGTGTTCAGTGTTCCGCAGTGCACGTTCATGGATTGGGTGCGCTGATCCACACTTAAGACGACATCGTCGCTGGGGAGGTTGCTGACCAGATCGCTGAAGGTGCGGGCAGGCACAGTGATTCCGCCTTCATCATCGATTTTTGCACCAATCCAGGTGCTGATGCCTAATTCCAGGTTGGTTGCAGATAACTTCAACCTGCCGTTATCTGTTTTAACCAGGATATTGGACAGCACGGGCAGTGGATTTCGGGCTGATACTGCCCGGGCAACGATCCCGACGCCGTGCGCCAGTTGTTGTTGTTGAACGATCACTTTCATGGATCCTCCCGCAGAAACTCATTAATTAATTATCTAAGTATACCTTACAGCAGCCTTTTTTTCCACGCTTTGCACGTTTTCTGTTCAAAAATTTATAAGTAAGCTATGCGCAATTCGTGAACGCTTGAAAAACATAGAGGCAACTCACCTGAAAAAGCATATAGATATCAGCGATTCGGAGCACCTCTCCTGGTGCAGCGCCAGGCTGGTGTTCTGTTAGCGCCCTCTCCAGGTGTGCCGGTGTATAATGCCTGAAATCTTGCTGTGCCGCCGCAATGGGCTGCAGCAAAGACACCTACATGGACAAGTATGGCAGTCGACCAAAACAAAAAAAACCTCCTGCTTTACAGTTTGTACTTTCTGTTTATGTTTGGAGGGATGGGCTTCCTGCAGCCGTTTCTTAGCCTCCACTATCACGAAATAGGGTTTAGCGGGGTTCAGATCAGCGCTGTGGTAGCAGTCAGCTCGCTGGCGGTGATCATCGCCGCGCCGCAGCTTGGGCTTTTGTTCGACAACAGCCAGCATAAAAAGCGCACGCTGGTTATTGCAGCCCTGTTGATCATGCTGACGATGTTTTTGGTCCCCTATTTCCGCATTTTCGGACTGGTAATGCTCTTCTACAGTGTTTTTCGCGTTATCAACACATCCAGCATCTCAGCCACAGAGAACCTCTCCTATCGGGTCTCTGCGGTTGGCAACAAGCACCAAAAGCCAGCCTTTGGCAGTTTGCGTATGTGGGGGTCGATTGGTTTTGCCCTTGCAGCCCTGGCGGGCGGGATCATCTTTGAACGCTTTGGCATACTGCCTGGAAATTGGTTGTTCTTGGTGTGGATGGTTATCGCCATTGCAATGCTGCTTGCCATGCCCGAGAGCCTTTACCAGGTAAACTCCACCAGTTTTTCAGCAGAAAAGCGAATTAGAGTAAGCAGTGTGGTGGAATGGATATTCAAGGATCGCTTTCTGCTCTTGATGGTGCTTGCTCTGGCGCTCACCGATACCCTCAGCGATGGGTTGCGGTCCTTTGAGCCGATCTTTATGCAGGATCTTGGGCTTTCTGAAAGCGTAATTGGGCTGGCAGCCACGCTCAGTGCGCTCATCGAAGTTCCTTTCATGATCTGGTCGGACAGAATCATCCACCGCTTTGGTATCCGTCGGGTAATTTTGTTTGTTTTCGTGTTTGATCTTGCTCGCCGTCTTATCGTTTGGCTGTTCCCCGTAGGTTGGGTGGTGTTTGTAATGAATGTGGTAACCTGTGTGACTTTTACTCTGCGCCTGGTGGGAACTATGTACCTGGTCAACCTCAGATTGCCGCAGCGTTATACAACCACGGCGTTAAGTTTTATTAGTCTTACGCTTAATGGCACATCACATATGCTCAACAATGCCCTGAGCGGGGTAATCTATGACCTGTTCGGCGCACGGCAACTGTATCTGATGAGTGTGATATTATGCCTTGCCTCGTTAGGGCTTGCATTGGCAGCAGGGCAGCCTGAAAAAGAAATGGCTACCAGTGGATCGCTGTAAGTTACCAATCTGCAATCCCTAAAACCCATCACACCGCAGCCATCACTGTTCAGACAGGTACGAGCCCTGTTGTTTGTCATACACTTAAAAAACTATAACTATAATCTCACCGATTTAATACGTATAGAATTAATAACTAAGCCAATAAAGTGCTCCAGAAAATAAAAATACCTATTAAAAATAGGCGAGAAGAATAAACTCAAACACTTATTATCTGAAAGGGACTACAGGATTCCGGTAACGAAAAGCCAAGCATGGTGCCATGTCTTGGATCAATTGCGATTAAAAATCTGAATCGCTCATTGCCTGGAGTATAATCAAACCGATTGCGACTGGAAGGAAAGGATCAGATGACGCATAAATTAGCCTGGATCGATGAAGAACTGAACACACTCAAAAGCACTGGCTTTTACAACACCATTCGAACGCTGGACTCTCCCCAGGGTGCCTGGCTGGTTGTGGACGGCAAGAAGGTGCTCAATTTTTGCTCGAACAACTACCTTGGGCTGGCAAACCATCCCCGCATGGTGGCAGCTGCTTCCCAGGCAATGCAGAAATACGGTGTTGGACCGGGTGCGGTACGCACCATTGCCGGCACCATGAGCCTTCACCTGGAGCTGGAAAAGCGGGTGGCTGCCTTCAAGAAAGTAGAATCTGCCATTGTTTTCCAATCAGGTTTCTCTGCCAACGGTGCGACTATACCCGCTTTGGTCGGCAAGGAAGACGCTATTTTCTCGGATGCGCTCAACCACGCCAGCATCATCGACGGATCCCGCCTGTCTGGAGCAAAGATACACCGCTACAACCACTGCGACCCAGTTGATTTGGAAGCCCAAATAGTGGCTGCAGCTGGCACTTACCGGCGTGGACTGCTCATTACGGACGGTGTTTTTTCCATGGACGGCGATATTGCCCCTTTGGATGAGCTTGTAAAGGTGGCAGAAGCCCACAACATCATGACGATGGTAGACGATGCTCACGGTGAAGGTGTGATTGGGGAAGGCGGACGCGGGATTGTGGACCGTTATCACCTGCATGGCAAAGTGGATGTGGAAGTAGGCACTTTTTCCAAGGCTTTTGGTGTGATGGGCGGCATGGTTGCAGGTAATGCAAAGGTTGTGGAATGGCTGCGCCAGCGCGGACGTCCGTTCCTGTTTTCTTCTGCCCTGACAGTGCCCGACACTGCTGCCTGCCTTGAAGCGGTCAATTTGCTTGAGGAAAGTACGGAGCTGGTAGACCGGCTTTGGCATAACGCCCTCTATTTTCAGGAAGAAATGCGCAAAATCGGCTTTGACACGGGCGTTACCCAGACACCGATCACACCGGTCATGCTGGGTGAGGTGCAGTTGGCACGGGAGTTCAGCCGGCAGCTGTTTGATGAGGGTGTTTTTGCCATGGCGCTGGGTTTCCCCACTGTGCCCCAGGGAAAAGCGCGCATCCGGGTCATGATTTCTGCAGCCCACAGCCAGGATGACCTTGACCAGGCGCTGGAAATATTTGCCAAAGTTGGCAAAAACCTGGGCGTTTTGGCGTAGAAACTGTTATTCACACAAAAAATGGGTTGCATAACACGCGCAACCCATTTTTTATTTTCCAGCGAGTTGTTTTCTACGTCTGCGCATTAGCAGTGGTGCAACCAGTTTACGCACCCAGTATTTTGCAACAATGATGGAGACCGGCTTCCCACCATCACGGTAATGCACCCGCAGCATTTCCGGCCAGCAACGGTCATCGGCAGCTATGGATTTGGCGTCACCGTGCAAGCGGAAGGCTGCCCATAACTCAGGCACGTAAACCAAAGGCGCTTTGGCTGCCAGCCTCACCCAAAGATCGTAGTCCATAGCAAAATAAAAACTGGGGTCCAGCGGACCGACCTGTTTCCACAAGTCCGCCCGAAAAAAGGAGGCTTGCTGGGGAATATGTACATATCCCCGGCGTAGTTTGGCATAGTCTGTCTGGGCTGCCGGGAAGTTGCCGATTTTTTTGCCTTCGGCATTGATCAGCAGCGCATCCCCGTAGACCATGCCGGCGTTTTTGTGTGTTTCGAGTGCTTTCACTGCCGCAGAAACGGCGCCCGGCAGGAGCACATCGTCTGAATTTAGCCAAGCGAGTATATCCCCGCTTGCGCGCGCAAAGCCCTGATTGATGGCATCGGTCTGTCCCTTATCTTTTTGGGATTGCCAATATGCCAATCGCGATTCGTATTTTCGGATTATCGCAACGCTGTCATCGCTTGAACCGCCATCCATTACCAGGTACTCAATATTGGTGTAGTCCTGTCCCAAAACGGAGCGCATGGTCTCTTCCAGAAACGGTGCCTGGTTAAAAGAAGGGGTGACGATGGATACTTTGGGCAGGGCGTTTTGTGACATGTTCGGATTGTACCAAATCAGCGTGTTTTGTGGGTTTGCTGGTAGCGCTTGCGGCGCTGGCGGTCGAAAGCGCTGCGCACATTGCGGCAGCCGGCAGCGCTCAATACTGCGAACCCGATGCGGCGCCAATCCTGCAGTGCGCTTACAGGGTGCTTTCTGAAACTCTGCCAGTACTGGCGCAGGGAATCTTTGGGTTTGCCGGCTTCCATCAGGTAAAAGGCATCCAGGCGGTGTGCACCTGCCCAAATTTGGCGGTGTAATGCCGGTGAGATGGGTCCAAAACGCGGATCACTTTCCAGCCACTCTGCCAGTCGGCGGGCTTCGACGCCAAAGTTGGCAGCCTGGGCGATATTTTTTGCGCCGGCATGCATACGTGCAGCCGCCCAAACAGCGCCCTGCGCATAACAGGGTTTGCTGACGACCGCCAGGCGCAGCCAGAGATGGTGGTCGAGCAGGTAGTGGTAGGAGGTATCGAGGTGTCCGGCCTGTTCTAAGGTCTGTCTGCGCATAAAAACAGAGGGCTGACCAATAATTCTGAAACGCATCAGGTCTGTTAGGCCCCAATCCTGGTAGCGCATCTGGTTAAAGACCTGGTCGTTCTCGTCAATCGAGTTGACATCGCTGTAGACAAAAGCACATTCTGTACACTTCTGCAGAGCCTCTACTGCCTCTGCGATGGCGTTTGGATAATAGAGGTCGTCTGAGTTCAGCCAGGCCACAAATTCGCCAGTCGCGCGCGCAAGACCTTTGTTTATGGCATCAGCCTGCCCCTGATCTTTCTCAGAGACCCAGCCAGCCAGCTGAGTTTCATATTTCCGGATAATTTCTACACTACCGTCCTGCGAGCCGCCGTCAATAACCCAGTATTCCAGGTTCGGGTAATCCTGGTTTAAGACGGATTGAATCGTTTTTTCCAGAAAAGCAGCCTGGTTAAAGGATGGGGTGATAATCGAAACCAGTGGATATTCCATCTTTTTGATTGTACCTGAAACCAAACCTTTACCGGTCGAATCCTTTGCCTGTTAGATACCCGTCAGATAAATATAGGCTATACCGCATTTTGATATTGATGAATGATGTAATTCTGCGATTAGTCATCAGTGCGTTTGGGGAGAGTGAAAAGGGTAACCCGAGCTTTTGCTGACCAACGGATGTTTCAGTCAAACAGGCTCTGATAAGCAACTTTGGGGAATACGGTTAATTTTCCGCCGATGGTTGCATCCACTACCTGGCGGCCGTCAGCTTCGTAGGCTTCCTTTGCCATGCGGTATGCCAGCTCCGAGGTTTCAAGGTCCGGAAGCTGCCAGCGGAAGCCCTTGCCGAAATAGGCTCCGGAAAAATGGTTGGGATCGTCACCTTCGGATTGAATGGTGGTGTTGGGTTTTCCCTTCGTCACAAAACTGTGGTCTACACCCACCAGAATAACCTTGCTGAAACCCATATGATAAGCCAACTGCAAAGCCACATTGGTGACGGTTGCCCCTTCCCAAACCCGTCCTGAAACATCCTTTGAAAACTTGGGAGTGGTGTAGGATGTGTAAATGTAATGGGTTTGTTCGTCCATGCCTACCCAGCGGTGCGAGCGCCAGGCAAAAAATTTGGGCATAGCGAGGGCTTTAAATTCCGCTGCAGATTGCTCGATGACCAGGTCATTGATGGAAACCAGCACAGTAGGGCGGAATTGCAGTTCGTTTTCAGCCAAAAAGATGCGGTTGAAACCGAAGCAAAACTCCCCTGCAAGTTTTGAAAGGTCCGTTTGTTTCAGGCTGGGGCCGTTACCAATCAGGAAACAGCGTTCACCCCGATGCGAATCCTTAAGAGCTGTTAGCTTGCGGATAGATTCCCGCCGCCACGGGTGCAGCACTGCCCCTGGCAGTTCGGGCAGCCGCCTGAGACCGTCGTACAGGCTGCGCAGGGTGTCGATGGGTTGATGTTTTGGCATACTTATGTCTACTCTGTGCTAAGGCGGGCTGTTGCCCCGCCGTCCACTACCACGGCTTGCCCTGTCATGAAGCTCGACTGTTCATTGTCTGCCAGAAAGTAGATCACGCTCGCGATCTCACTTGGTTTACCCACACGCCCGTTGACGGTCTTTTTTGCCAGGGTAGCCAGCTGTTCTTCTTCCGATCCAGCCTGCAAATGTCCGCGGTGGAAGCCGGCCCGCAGCATAGGGGTATCCACTGCCCCGGGTAAAACAGCATTCACGCGGATATTATCCGGGGCGAATTCAATGGCCATCGCCCGGGTGAGCGCCAACAGACCGCCCTTGCTGGCAGCATATGCGGCGATATTGGCCGATGTGGCCACCGCATGTACTGAAGAAATGTTGACAATCGCACCGCCGCCTTGCGCTTTAAGCAGGGAATAGCCCAGTTTGGCCCCCAGGAATACAGACCGGAGGTTGGATGCCATCACCAGGTCCCATTCTTCGGCGCTGGTTTCCAGCAGGGGCTTGGCGATCTGGTGCCCGGCATTATTGACCACAGCATCCAGCGTGGACACAAAGGCAGATGCTTTTTGATAGATCATTTCCAGATTGGCAGGCTGGGATATGTCTGCCTGGATGAACAGCCCATCTGCAGGAAATTCAGGATAGGCTTCCTGCCTGTCAACCCCGATTACCAACCAGCCTTTTTCCTGAAAATACTGCACAGCCGCTCTTCCTACTCCGCCGGCTGCACCGGTGATCAGTACTGTACATTTTCTTGCTTCGGTCACGTTTTGTTCCTTTCCAACTGACTCTGCTGCCAAGGCGGATTACCTGCCGTGGTCCAAGGCTTTCAGGCTTTCCAGGTCGCCCACGGGGATGTCCAGTCCGATAAGCAGGTTGCGCAGGGTGTTCCAATGCACCCGTTCCCAGAAAAAGGGGCTGGAATTACTGTTATGCGGGGCAAGCAGTACGTTCTCCATCTCCAGCAAGGGACTGTCTGCGGGCAGCGGTTCCACCTCAAAGACGTCCAAAGCAGCGCCAGCTACGCTGCCCGCTTGCAACGCTCTGGCCAATGCAGGCTCATCCACAACTGGTCCGCGCGCGGTATTGATGAGCACCATCCCTGGCTTACACAGCGCAAAGGTCTTATCGTTCATCAAATGATAGGATGTCGGGTTAAGGTCACAGTTGAGGCTGACAAAATCCGATCTTGCCAAGAGGTCAGCCAGCGAGGTCATTTCTACGCCCTGTTCAAGCAGGAAGTCCGGAGCAATTTCAAGGATGTCATTTCCCAGGAGTTTTATGCCAAAAGTTCGGGCTCTACGCAGGACGGCTTTGCCAACATTGCCAACACCTACAACCCCCAACGTGCATTCGCTCAGGGTTTTGCCGGGTAGTTTCTGCCATTCACCTGCTTTCATGGCATCGTCCATCCAAGGCTGCCTGCGGGCAAAGTTGAGCATATACCCCAGCACGCTCTCAGCCACGGGGACGGTAAAGGCGTTGGGTGTATTTTTTACTGCCACGCCAAACTGCACCGCAGCCGTCTGGTCAATTGAGTCGATGCCGGTGCCCCACTTGGCGATGACCTTAAGGCGCGGTTGGCAGGCTTCAATCACCCGGGCAGTAAAGCGGTCGTCCCCGCAGATGGCGCCGTCAAACTGCCCTGCCAGGCTGAGCAGTTCCTGTTCTGAGAGGCGCTCGTGCACTTCCGGTTCAAGGGTGTCACATCCAAAAGCGTGCAGGATGGGGCGAAAGCGGTCCATAAAGGGGAGCATGTATGGGGCGGAAACAAGGACGGTGGGCATGGCAACCTCGTGTTTAGGATTGTTGGTTTTAATTCTGCTTGCGGTGCAGATTCAGCATCATCTCGGCTACGGTGAAGTCCAGTTCCTCATCAATATCCCAGGCTTCTGCCGCTGGAATGGGAAACATCAAGGGGCGTTCGCCCAGCCGGTTGCGGCGGTTCTGGAGCACATCCCGGGTGAAAAGATACAGGCATGAATTCTCCTCATAAACGGGCGGCAGGTCCTGGGTGCGCAGGAGTACAGCCGGGTTGTGGTTGATTGCTCTGCCGAGTTCATCCCACAGACGGGTTTGCAGCCGGGTGACAGTGAAAAGCGAATCGTACGCAGGATAGACTGCGCGCAGCGCAGTGATAGCGCCTGAAATGGTATCGGGTTTTAGCAGCGGGTTGGTGCTGTGGGTTTGCAGGTAAAGGTCGGCAGGAACCTGGGCGGTATCGTGCATCAGGATTTCGTTGGTTGGCACGGTATCAGCCCGCAGTGCTTCAGGACGTAAGAGCGCAGTTACCTGCGGAAAGTGTGCCTGCAAGCCTTCCAGGATTACGGGGCTGTCCGTATCCACCACCACCTGGCTTATCTCTGGGCACTGCAGCAAGGTTTCCAGGATGTGGTGGAATAAGGGTTTGCCGGCCATCGGACGGTAGTTTTTCCCGGGTACGCGGACTGATTCGTGCCGCATAGGAACCAGGGCAACAATTTTTTCCAAAGACATCTAATCCTCCTCAGCCAGCAGGAAATTGCCTCCGCTGGTTATGCCTTCTTTTATCGTTCTAAGCGTGGATGAATTTTCGGGCAAGAGTGCTTGCCAATCGAAGGGTTTCAGGCGCACGTAACCCGGCCAGACCTGGTCTTCCTCAAGGAATTTGTCAAAACTCAAGGAGGAGCGGTATAGCTGGAAGTACAGGAAACGCCGGGCGTTTTCGCGCGCTCGGGCTGGCGGATCGACCTTTTCAGCCTGTAAAAAGCCTTCCAAGATTCCCGTATAAGTGGAACGATCGGAAGGAAATACGACCGCCTCCGCCTGGCTGTAGCGGGATTTTCCTGCTGCAAGCACAGCAGCACCCATGATAGCTGCTTCCATGCCTATGGTCGAGTTGTAGACCATCACAAATTTTGCCATCCGGATCAGGTCGTACGAACTGATGAATTCCTCAGGTGGGACGAACCGGATGTTTGGCAGCGCTTTCAGTTGTTTTTGTTCAGCCCACTCCGAAACTGATTCTTCGCTGGCTTTACCTTTCCTTGCTTCGTCTGGATGGGCACGGATGACAAAAAGCGTTTCAGGGTGCTGTGCTGCCACTTGCAAAACCATATCCAGCCAGGTGAACATGTCCTCGAATATCACATTGGCATGCGGTTGGCTGGTATCGAAGATGACATTGGTGAATACCGGCACAACAGATTTGAATCTGGCTGCCAGATCCAGGAATTCTGGTTCAAGCTGGCTCATCTCAGACCAGAATTTGACCCCAGCCATGTGGAAGTTGCCCTGAAAGCGTGCCTGAAGATACGCATCCAGGCGG
>CAYVWM010000005.1:0-36275 GCA_964455505.1 uncultured Anaerolineaceae bacterium | reverse complement strand
TTGCTGAGATCTTTGCTAAAAGCAAAAACAAGTCCTAGCGCAAGGATAGCTAAACTAGCAAAAGTTGCTACCTGACCGATAGTCTTATTCCGTTTTATGAGTTTGTCGTTTATCACGATTTTCATTGACTTACCTCTATGGTTTGGGTATTGTGAATAGCTTCCCTTAGGGTATCGAGAAGGTTGGTGTCGATAGCAATCTTTGCCTGAAGAATAGCGCTGACCATCGCATGTGCATCGGAACGGCCGTGGCCTACAAAAACAAGCCCATCCACTCCCATTAGTGGCGCTGCTCCAACCTCTGATGGGTCAAGCATGCTTTTCACTTTACCAAAAGCAGGTTTCGCCAGTAATGCACCCATTTTCGTTCTAAAGGAACCCAGCAATTCTGTCTTGAGGGTTTCAAGAATCAACTTTGCTACAGCTTCAGTAGATTTAAGGAGTACATTGCCAGTGAATCCGTCTGTTACTGCCACGTCCACTTGGCCGGCAAACAATTCTTTTCCTTCAATATTTCCAACAAATCCGGGTACTTGCTTTTGCATCATGGGTCCGGCGGCTTTAACGAGTTCATTGCCTTTTCCCTCTTCTTCACCATTTGAGAGGAGCCCTATCCTGGGATTCTCGATTTTTCCCAGTAGCTTTGCATAAACAGAACCCATTTGCGCAAACTGAACCAGAAACTCTGGACGACACTCGGCATTTGCGCCGATATCAAGAATGATGCACTTGCCGTTTTTCACAGGAAAAGCACCACAAAGACATGGTCGAATAACGCCTTGAATGAGTCCAAAGGTTTTTTGAGCAAAGTACATGGCCATACCGGTATTGCCTGCAGTTACAAACGCCTGGGCTTCACCCGATTTGACAAGGTCCATTCCAATGCGCATGGTGTTGTTTTTCTTCGCTCTGGCTTCAGCGATGTGATCACTCATTTCGAGGGCTTCCGGTGCATGCACAATCCTGATTCCGGATTTATCGCCTTGAATTTCTTGCAAGCGGTTGGCCAGATCTGATTCATCACCTACAAGGATGACATTCACGTCCAGTTCATTGGCAGCGATAATGCTTGCTTCGACTTCCGGAACAGGTCTGTTATCACTGCCCATGGCATCCAATACAATAGTCTTTTTCAATTTTTCCTCTTCTACAATATAAAACTTGACAAGTTTAGCAGTCAAGTTATAATTCCTCATCGCGCGCTGGTGCTGGAATTGGCAGACAGGCATGGTTGAGGGCCATGTGCCGCAAGGCGTGGGGGTTCAAGTCCCCCCCAGCGCATAAAGCAGACGAATGTCTGCTTTTTTTTATGGAAAAGCGCGGTTTAACCAGGTGAGTGGATTCACTGGAATACCGTTTACATCTATCTCAAAGTGAAGATGCGGACCGCTTGATCGTCCGGTATTGCCAAGTTCTGCAATCTTTTGGCCTGGTTGAACCTGATCGCCTTCTTCCACAAACATTTTTTCAAGGTGCATGTAAATTGTGAAGACACCCAAACCATGGTCGATGACAATGACGTTACCCCGGACAATCTGGTTTTTTATCGCAGCTACAACAGTACCAGCTGCAGGTGCAAAAACATCAATGCCGTAATCCCAGCCTATATCAATGCCAGTGTGGTAGTACAAATTTTCGCTGCCATTATAGGTTCGCCGGCTGCCAAAATAGGAATTTATCACTACTCCCTTTGTGGGAATCTGAAATGTCCCTTCCCACTGCTGCACCGGCGTTGCTTTACTAACTAATTCTTTGAAAAAAGCATCTTCTTTGGCAATATTCTCTTCATCAACGGATTCTGGATCGACCTTTAATGGCGCATCTACCCCAAAATTTCCTGATTCCACAATGACCCATTGATCATAGCGATATTCGGTTCCATCTTCTGTTCGGGCAATGATGTAAAGCGGGTATGCCCCGGGTTCAAGCAGAGCATGAATACCGCCTAAGGCAATCTGATCACCATCATCGGTGGGGAAAAAAACAGGTTCTGTACCAGCAAGGTTTGCTGCAATTTCAACATTGCTGTCGCTTTGAACCTTCAACACAAAAGTGCCTCCCTGCACCAAAGGAAGATTATCGATCACTATCGAGGAGATTCCGGGTATTGCCAAATTGTTTTCGGAGGGTGAATCAGATTCAACAAAATAGGTATCGTAAGGGAGGGCGTCTATAGGTGATGACAAACTATTCAGGTTTGCCAACTTCCAATAGTTAATTGAGTGTAAAACAGCAACTTCCATCCATGATTGGGAAGCCCCTAAAGACGGTAGCGTCCGTAGGTTTTGGTTTGATTCAGTTACCGTAGTGGTGATCTTCCTGCCAACAAAAAGTTCTGATTGGCTGGTGAATTTGTTCAGTCTGATCAGACTGGCTGGATCGGATTGTGATCGTCTGCTAAGACTGCGCAGGTTGAGTCCGAGGGGTACATATTCTGTGGTGAGAACACCCGATAATCCTTCCAAACCCGGAATGAATAAACGATCGCCAATTGATAGGACATTATCACTGGTTAGCGCATTTACTTCTTTGATGGCATCGATCGTTGTGAAAAATTGCTGAGCAATGGCATAGAGGCTGTCACCCGGCTGAACAATGTATACTGGCAGAGATGGATTTTGTGCCTTAACTGGCATTAGACCTACTGATGCCGTTATAATTGCTATCACAAGAAACAAATATCCGGTTTTCCGGGTTATTTTTCTAATAAAAATTGGCATATTGAACATATCTCAAACGCTAAGTTTACCATATGCCAAAAAAGGTAGGAGAGGCGTACAGGATGAAAATCACGACATGGAATGTAAATGGGTATCGGGCAATATTGCGGAAGGATGGATTGAATTGGATTGAAGATCAAAAACCCGATGTGTTGTGTTTACAGGAAATCAAAGTAAAACTCGACCAACTATCCGAGTCTGAAAGCCAAATTCCTGGTTATCAGTCGGTTTGGAATCCGGCAGAGCGGCCTGGTTATAGTGGAACAGCAGTTTTCTATCGCCATCAGCCTGAAGAAATTTCCGAGGGAATCGGCATCCCAGAATTTGACGCTGAAGGAAGGGTTATCCGGCTTAAATACCCGGATTTTTTCCTTTACAATATCTATTTTCCAAATGGCGGTGAGGGTAATCAGAGAGTTCCTTTCAAGCTTGATTTTTATGCGAAACTGCTTGAAATCTGTGATGAGCATCATGCCAAAGGTGAGAAAGTTATCATTACGGGGGACTTCAATACAGCCCATAATGAAATAGACCTTGCCCGACCTAAAGACAACGAGAAAAACACCGGATTTCTACCGGAAGAGCGGGTTTGGATTGACAAGTACCTTGATCATGGATTTGTGGATATTTACCGGCATTTATACCCTGAAGAACAAGGTTATACCTGGTGGACATACCGGATGAATGCCCGGGCAAGAAACATAGGCTGGCGTTTGGACTATTATCTGATCAGTGAAGCATTGCTGGAGAACGCGGATGATGTGATTATCCACGATGAAATTTTGGGATCTGATCATTGTCCGGTAAGTTTGCTGCTGAATATTTAAACAAAAACAACCGGAGTTAAATTCTCCGGTTGTTTTTGTTTAACGCTTTTTATTCTTCCTGCTTGCCGTAATAGGGGTCGCAACAGAGAACCAAATCCTTGGCTGCTTTAAGTTCATCGCATCTCCTGACAGGGGTATTGTGCGGTGCTTCATGCAGCAGCTCCGGCTGAATTCTGGCCTCCTCGGCAATTTTTAACATTGCATCCACAAACGCATCTAAAGTTTCAAGCGATTCAGTTTCGGTCGGCTCGATCATCAGTGCTTCATGGACAATTAATGGGAAGTAGTTTGTAGGGGGGTGGAAATTGTAATCCATCAGACGTTTTGCCACGTCAAGTGCATGGATCCCTGGCAGATCTTTCCAATACCCTTCCAGTACAAATTCGTGCATGCACGTCCGTTTGTATGGAAGTGTGTAAGTGCCCTTCAATTTGTTCATCAGATAATTTGCATTCAGAACGGCCTTTTCGGAGATATTTCGCAAGCCCTCTTTTCCATGCATGGCAATATAGGTATACGCGCGGACTAAAATACCGAAGTGCCCATGGAAAGATTTCATGCGGCCAATAGATTTGGCAGGATGCGCATAGCCAAAGAGGGGAGGCAAATCATCTTCTCCTTCTTCAATGATGGCAATGACAGGGTCTGGCAGGTAGTCGATGAGATGTGCAGCAACAGCAACAGGACCTGAACCTGGACCACCACCACCATGAGGTGTTGAAAAAGTCTTGTGCAAGTTGAAATGCATTATGTCAAATCCGAGATCTCCTGGCCTGAGGATGCCAAGCAAAGCGTTCATATTAGCGCCATCGCCATAAACCAACCCACCGGCATCGTGGACTATCTGGATAACCTCAACCACATTCTCATCAAATAACCCCAGTGTGTTGGGATTGGTGAGCATTAATCCTGCCAGGGTGTCATCGCAGAGCGCACGGAGTGCGGAGACATCCACATTTCCACGATCGTCTGAAGGTAAACCTACAACTTCAAAACCACTCATAGTCGATGTCGCTGGATTTGTACCATGGGCGGAATCAGGAATAAGAATTTTCACCCGCTTCAGGTCTCCACGATCCTGGTGGTATTTTTGAATTATCAGAGCGCCTGTCAACTCTCCTTGGGCTCCTGCGGCTGGCTGCAGTGTGATACCTGCAAATCCGCTGATTTCCTTTAACCATTCCTGGAGAGTGTACATCAGGTAAAGATTTCCCTGAACCGTGTCGACTGGCTGGAATGGATGTGTGTATGCAAAACCAGGTATTCTGGATGCGACCTCGTTAATCTTTGGGTTGTACTTCATTGTGCACGATCCAAGAGGGTAAAATCCGAGGTCTATCGCATAATTCTTTTGGGAGAGACGTGTGAAATGCCTTACGACATCAATTTCGGATAACTCTGGTAGTGGGAGTTCCTGTCGGACAAACCCGAGGGGAAGGCTGAATTCTGGAACATCAGTTTCCGGAAAACGAAAGCCGATGCGTTCGGGAGAAGATAGTTGAAAAACAGTTGGCTCAGTCATGGGTCACCTCAATTAGGGCATCGTGCAGCATGTCAATGTCCTCTTTACCGATTTTTTCTGTCACTGCCACTAGAAGACAACCCTCTAATTCCGGATAGTCCTCACCCAGATCATATCCTCCTAAAATATCATAAGCCCTGAGATCATCCAAAAGGTGGTTTACAGGGGTAGGGCATTTGACAACAAATTCATGAAAGAAAGGCGTATCAGCAAAAATCTGTTCGTAACCTTGAATTTGGTTGATTTGCGAAGCGGCGTAGTGCGCTTTTTGATAACATAAATTGGCAACGGACCTGAAGCCTTGTTTGCCTAACATGCTCAGATAAATTGTTGAAGCCAATGCCATCAGACCCTGGTTGCTGCAAATGTTTGACGTTGATTTTTCGCGGCGAATGTGTTGTTCGCGGGCAGTGAGGGTGAGGACGTATGCCAATTGATTGGATACATCAACCGTTTGGCCTACAAGTCGCCCTGCAATCTTCCTCAGCAGCGCATTTTTTACTGCAAAAATTCCCAGGTAAGGCCCGCCAAAGGATAGCGGGAGACCAAGGGGTTGTCCTTCTCCGAGCACAATGTCTGCTCCAATATCGCCTGGTGGGGTAAGCAGACCCAGTGCTGTTGGATTTACTGCGACGGCAACGAGTGCGCCGTGGGCATGTGCGGTTTCGATGAGCTCTCGATAATCCAATGTCCGTCCAAAGAAATCCGGGTACTGCACCATTACCAGGCCGGTTTCATCGTCAATTTGCGCAATAAGTTTTTTGAGGTCTGCATCAATACCGGTTTCGAGGTCATCTCCTGTGATAATCATCTCGGCATTTCCCCGGGTGTAAGTGCGGATAACCTGACGATATTGCGGATTGACGGCACGTGAGATCAGAAATTTGTTCCTTTTGCCTCTGAAGTTGTGATAAGCCAGAATAACAGCTTCTGCAGCAGCAGTAGCACCGTCGTAATGCGAAGCATTGGCGACATCCATTCCAGTGATCAGACAAATGAGACTTTGATATTCAAAAACGGCTTGAAGTGTGCCTTGAGATATCTCTGGTTGATATGGTGTGTAGGCTGTGTAGAATTCGCCTCGCTTCAGCAGCATGTCGACAACGGCAGGGGAGTAATGATCATATGCACCTGCACCAAGGAAGGATAGCAGGTCTTTGGTGCTGCCATTAGCACTGGCTATGGAGTCCAATTCGGAATAGACTTCCATTTCAGTCATAGCCGGAGGCAATTTCAAATCCGGGAAGCGGTACTTTTCAGGTATTTCCTTAAAAAGGTCTGCGACTTTTTCAATCCCAATAGATTTGAGCATCACCTCCACATCAGAAGGCGTGTGGGGTGTAAACATGTTACCGCTCCTGGCAGTATGCTTCGTATGCTGCTGCGTTTAAAAGGCCTTCCAACTCACCCGGGTTTTCCATTTGAATTTTTACCAGCCAACCAGCCTCATAGGGATCCTGGTTTAAGGTCTCTGGAGTGTCTGAAAGTTCAATATTTACAGCGATAATCTTTCCACTCACGGGTATATTGATATCGGATGCTGCTTTTACCGACTCTACTGTTCCAAGGTTGTCACCAGCTTTTGCAGCGTCGTCCACTTCCACACTAAATTCCAGGTAGACCACATCTGAGAGAGAATGCTGGGCAAAATCAGAGATGCCGACAATTGCCATACCATCTTCAACCTTTACCCATTCATCGGTTTTTGTGTATTTCAGTTCCTGCGGGTAATTCATCTTTCACTCCTTTTTTGGTTATTGTTTTTTTGCTTCACAAACATAGTAGATTTTTTCAACGAACAAACTGATAAAAAAACATATTTGAACCCAAATATTTACTGCATTTTTTTATTTCCAATATGCGCTAATCTGTTTAAATTATTTTAGCCTGATAAAACTCAATGTCAAGGATTAAGGCTGTTTCTTCAGCCCTCGCTGTGAAAAACTTGTCCTGCTTCTTCAACATAGGCAAGACTTTGATGACGAAAATAGGTATTATAGAGGTCGGCATAGTAGCCCCCTTTCTCAAGGAGCTGGTTATGCGTACCCTGTTCAGTTATTTCGCCTTGATCTAATACAATTATTCGGTCTGCGGACTGTACCGTTGATAGCCGGTGGGCTATGAGAACACTGGTAGATCTTTGAAGGATGAGGTTCAATGCCAGTTGTATTTGTTTTTCAGTAAACGGATCAATGCTGGCTGTAGCCTCGTCAAGGATAAAAACCGACGGTTCTGAGGTCAGCACGCGCATTAATGCTACAAGCTGGCGCTGTCCCATTGAGATTTGCGCGCCTCGTTCTCCAACTTGGGTATCCAACCCATTGGCAAATGTTTCAAGCCATTCACCGTTGCCTATCCGATAAGCCATGTCCAGAATTGCACTTCTCTGGATAATCGGTTTTCCAAAGCGAATATTTTCTTCTACTGTTCCTTCAAACAAGAAGGGAACCTGAGTGACCATGCCCATGTGCTGCCTTAGGGTTTTTAGATCGTATGTGCGAATATCTCTGCTGTCGATGAGCAGTTCCCCGCTCTGGAACTCATAGAAACGGGCAATCAAGCGGGCAATTGAGGATTTACCTGCACCCGTATGCCCAACAATTGCAATGTTTTCACCTTCGCTTATGTGCAGATTGAAATTGCTTAACACTTCCGTGCCATTATTGTAACGAAACGTAAGATTATTAAAATCAATTCTGCCCCTGATGAGGTCAGGCATGTATGTATATTTTTGGCGAACAGTCCGTTCTGCATCAATTAGTGCAAAAATCCTTTCAGCAGCAGACAGGCCGGTCTGAACTTGGGTCCAGAAAGAAGTGATACCCAGAATAGGCATCAGGAATCTATCTGCATACAATACAAACATATACCAGGTACCGGCGGTTAACAATCCTTGCGTAACGGAAAGGGATCCAAAATATGCCAAAAGTGCTACAGTAATGCCGCCGAGTGAGCGCGTTGTTGGAAAGACGATAGATAGTACCAGTCCACGTTTTACATTCGTTGTATAGGAGGTCTGGTTGGAATCAGAAAAATCATTATAAATACTTGCTTCCTGGCGGAAATTTTTAGCGACAGCAATACCGCTGATAGTCTCTTTGATGGTTGAGTTGACATTTGCCATCGCCCGCATGCCTTGTCGAGTAACTTTTCGCGCCAATCTTCGAAAGAACATGACGATAATTATGAATACAGGAACAATCAGAAGGAAACCTGCTGCCAAACGCCACTCGGTGGAAAGAAGAATAGTCCCTATGAGGATTGACTGCAAGAAACTGCTTGCGATGTCCATTGTCAAAGTGATCAGGGTTGAAAAGTCGCGCGTATCTGTCGTGATGCGGGACACAATCCTTCCAGAGGAATAAACATCATGAAACGCCATGTCCTGACTGGCACTGGCAGCAAATGCATCCGTTGACAAACTCCGGTTGATATCCGCGATAACCCTTGCGAGTAGACGATGATTGATGTAATAAACCACATACCCCATTACTTCAATGAAAATTACAGTGATGATCAACAACGCAAATGCAGTTTTGTCGGGAATGCCTGCAATGCCTTCGTCCAACACCTTGGAGACAACGAATGGAGGAAGTGCTCCAAGAATTCCATGCAGGATCACTGCAATGATTATTGCGATGAGCTTTGCTCGCTGTGGTTTTGCATAGGAAAAAATCCGGGATAATAGCGCTTTGTTGGAATACTGCCTATCATAAGTTTCACTTGCCAATCCCATTGAAAAATGCATGTCAGTTCTCTACCTCTGAAAAAATGTTTCTGTAGGAATCGGATGCTTGCATCAAATCTGCGTGATTACCGATTGCAGATATTTTGCCATCACGCATAACAATGATGAGATCCGCCCAGCGGATCTGGGAAAGGCGGTGGGTTATCAGGAACGTCGTTCTGCCTTGAGACGCAATCTTGATAGCTTTTTGAATCTCATCTTCTGTTTTGCTGTCTATCGCACTTGTGGAATCATCCAGTATTAAAATTTTGGGATCGGTCAGGAAGGCTCGTGCAAGCGCAAGTCTCTGACGTTGACCTCCAGAGAGTGTTACCCCACGCTCCCCGATCACTGTATCATAACCAAATTCCATCGCTGAAATGAATTCATGCGCCTGAGCTTTCTTTGCTGCCAATTCAATATCCTTTTGGGTGGATCCTGGTTTTCCAAAGGCAATATTTTCACGAATTGATTTTGAAAAAAGGAAAATATCCTGTTCGATAATGGAAATTTGGTTACGCAAACTATCCAGTTTCCAATCTTTGAGATCGTAACCATCTATCAATACCCTTCCACTTGAGGGGTCATACGTTCGATTTATCAGTCGGACAAGACTTGTCTTGCCAGTACCAGTTTGGCCTACAATAGCAACGGTATGACCAGGTTCAACTCGGAAACTTACCTGATCCAGGACTGTCTTTTTCTGGTCGTATCTGAACGAAACATTTTCAAAAACGACTTCGCCTTTCATTGCACCTGCAAAACCCGATTCATTCTGGTCCAGGTTATTTTCAGTATTCATGATTGAGAGAAGTCGTTTTGCGCTCGCAATTCCGAGCGATATCTGGGAATAGGAATGGATGGAGGTATTGGTGGGAAATCCAAGCAATGACAAGGCACTGAAGTAGGATATGACACCCCCAAGTGGTATTTGGCCTTTTTGAAAGAGCAGCAAAGCGTGGAGTAAGCCAAAACCCAATGCAAGCGCCAATAACAGCAACGGTAAAAATCTGGCTTCTACATCGCCTTGTTCCACTGTTGCGTCGCGATATGCCTTGATATTATCCTTAAAAAGCGCAACTTCAGAATCTTCCTGTGCGGCCGCCTTTACAGTTTCTATCCCATCGATTGCTTCAGCAAGACGACTGTTCATCTTACCAAAACTTGACCTCACCCTGTTGGTAATAGGCCTGAGAATATTGATGTAATGCACAATGGAAATAAAATACGCAATAATAAAAATTACTGGCGTCAGAAGCAAGTTGGGATGGATTTGGTAGCCCATTATCAGTGGAATAAATAGAAAGTTGATCGACCCAAAAACCATGTTAATGCCTGGGCTAAACAGAAAATTGACTTCCCGTATGTCGTTGGTCGCCCTTGCCATGAGGTCACCGACTGACTGAAATGTATGAAAAGTCATACTTTTGCCCAGAAGGCTGATGTAGAATTCTTCCCGAACATCGCGCTCAATCCGTTGTGCTGTAACCTCAAAACCAAAGTTTCTGAAAAATTGAAAAACGCCCCGTACCACCTGCGAGATAGCAATGAAAGCAGCCGATCGCAGTATCAGCGCCATTTGTGGTTGTGTACCTGTTAAGGAATTGAACACAATTCCAAACTGATTAGCTGGTACTGAAGCAAGGGCTGCGTTGCCTATTGCACCAACGAGTGCGAGCAGGAAAATTGGCCAATGGTGGATGGTATGTGAGAGAATCCAAAGAATCGGTTTTGATCGGTTTGTTTTATATTTAAATGGGATTGTGAATTCACTAATGGTCATTAATCAGCTTAATCTTGTGTTTTATTTAGAATCATTTTACCCCATGGTAGACCGAAACCATCGATCGTAGCACGATTTTATTAATTTTAATCATGAAAAGTGGTGTTTTCCTGTTACATAAAGGCGTAAATGACCTGCTCACAGACCTGATTATGTCTTGACTTTCAAATTTCCCCGGTTTATAATTATTAATAATAATTTGATTAATCAGATTAATACTTTCATGGTCAGCGAACCAAAACAACCCCTCCTTGATTATCTAATTAATGCCCAGCGCAATAAATCGGCTATACCCAGTATTCCTGAGATCAGTCGTGACCTTGGCATCAGCACTGCCAGTACAAGGGAACAGCTGGAAGTAGCCCGTTCTCTGGGTTTTGTGAGAGTCAAACCCAAGGTTGGTATTCAACCCCTTTCATTCTCACTTCGCCAGCCTTTAATGTTGGGCATGCAGTATGGAATGAAGTTGGATCCCAGTCTTTTTGAATCATTCCTTAATTTACGCAAACATCTTGAAGTTGCATACTGGTACGAAGCTGTTTCTTTGCTTACCAAGCAAGAAATTACAAAATTGCATTCGATTGTGGATGCAGCTTACAAAAAGATCCGCATGGTTCCAGTCCAACTTCCGGAAGAGGAGCACCAGGATTTCCACCTGCTCATTTACTCCCGATTAGAGAATCCTGTTGTAATGAGCATACTGGAAACGTACTGGGATTTATATCGCCAATCTGATTACAGCTATTACATAAATCAGGATTATTTAGAAACTGTTTGGAGTTTCCATCAACAGATGGTGGAAGCACTTGCTTCCCGAGAGTTTGATAAGGGTTTTGAAGTAATGAAAAACCATTTGGAACTTGTTCAACAACGCAAGAAAGCAGAACTAAACCAAAGGTTTGAATAACAAGGAGAGGATGACAACGACCATTATGATTCCAGAAAATTGTCATGATAAACCGGTAATCAATGAATTTTGTATGACCGTTTGCACCGTAAATGGTTCTGGAAGCGCTACCGCTAACAGCACTCTTTATGGAGCGTTATTCAAGATGGGTATACCCACTTCCGGAAAGAATATTTTTCCATCTAATATCAAAGGATTGCCAACTTGGTTTGTGATCAGGGCATCTGAAAAAGGGTATTTGGGGAGACTGCCTTACGACGACATTATTGTGGCAATGAACCCAGATACTTTTTTAGAAGATCTCACTTATCTTCCCAAGGGCGGTGTAATTTTTTACGCTGATAATATCCAATTGCCTGATGATATCCGGGAGGATCTTATTCTCTATCCGATGCCAATCAAATCCATGGTTAGAGAAGCCGAGGTTCCCAGAAACCTGCGGGATTATATGGAAAACATGTCCTATGTTGGAATTGTAGGACAGGTGCTTGGTATAACCTTTGATAGCATTGCTTACACGCTGAGCAAACATTTTTCCAGAAAACGAGAAGCACTCGAATCCAATCTCAATATGGTTCGCATTGCTTATGAATGGGCACAGAACAATATTGATAAAAAAGATTGCTTTTACGCAAAAGAACTACCTGCCCTTGAAGATCATATCCTGACTGATGGAAACACAGCAGGGGGATTGGGAAGTCTTTTTGGCGGCGTTCAGTTCTGTTCGTGGTATCCCATAACACCCGCTTCAAGCATGGTTGAATCCATGATCGGATACAAGGAAAAAATACGAAAGGATCCAGTAACTGGCAAAAACACATGCGTTGTTTTGCAGGTGGAAGACGAACTTGCAGCTGCGGGTGCAGCATTAGGTGCTGGTTGGGCAGGTTTGCGGGCAATGACGTCTACATCCGGACCAGGAATAAGCTTGATGACAGAGAACATCGGTCTGGCATATTTCGCTGAAATACCGGTTGTAATTTGGGATGTCCAGAGGGTAGGCCCAAGCACAGGCTTACCTACCAGAACCGCGCAGTGCGACCTTTCCATGATTTATTATCTGGGTCACGGGGACATTAACCATGTCATTCTAATTCCAGGATCAGTAAACGAATGCTTTGAATTTGGATGGAAAGCTTTTGATCTGGCAGAACGTTATCAAACACCAGTTTTCGTGCTGAGCGATCTGGACTTGGGCATGAACCAATGGATTACTCAAAAATTTGCTTACCCTGATCGCCCAATCGACCGTGGAAAAATTCTTTGGGAAGAGGATTTGGACAAATTTAAGGGACAATGGGGACGCTATATGGATGTCGATGGCGATGGCATTCCCTACCGCACTGTAATGGGAAACCAAAATCCTTCAGCGCCTTACTTTACCCGCGGAACCGGGCATGATGTATTCGGTAACTATAGTGAAGATCCTAATAATTGGTCGGATTTACTATTCCGTATCAAGAAGAAGTTGAAAAATGTTTGCCAGGATTGTCCTGCTCCAATTCTCCGCACTAAACCGGGTGCAAAGGTTGGAATCATTGGGATGGGATCTACGGAACCAGCGATTATCGAAGCTCAGGACATATTATTTAATAACGGCATCCCAGTCGATTTCCTGCGTGTCCGGGCTTTACCGTGCAACGAGGAAACTCACCGGTTTATTGAGCAACATGATGTCTGTTATGTGCTTGAACTCAATCGGGATGGGCAACTCTGTTCAATTCTCAAACTGGAAGTCTCAGAACATTCAGAAAAGTTAGTGTCCATCACTGACATTGGCGGCATGCCAATGACAGCGATTTGGGCAACAGATGAAATTATGGCGAAAGAAAAGGAGAGACATGGCTAATCCCCCAACTGCAAAAGTTGAAAGAAACCTGGTCGGATTATCTCCGATTGACTATAAAGGTAAGCCATCCACTCTATGCCCTGGATGCGGTCACAATACTGTTTCCAACCAGATACAGGTGGCTGTTTATGAGTTGGGTATCATACCAGAGATGCTGGTTAAATTCAGCGGTATTGGTTGTTCCAGCAAGAGCTTGAATTACTTCCTGCAACGGAGTTTTGGCTTTAATGGGCTGCATGGAAGAATGCCTACGCTTGCCACAGGAGCATTTTTTGCAGATACCCGCATCAAAATTCTGGGCATATCCGGTGATGGTGATACTGCCAGTATTGGTCTGGGACATTTCAAGCACTTAATTAGACGGAATGTTCCGATGGTTTACATCATCGAGAATAATGGTGTATATGGATTGACTAAGGGGCAGTTCTCTGCCACATCTGACTTAGGTCTTGAACTTAAGCATCAGGGGAAAAACTTCTTGCCGCCTTTGGATTTATGCATGGAAGCACTGATCAGCGGAGCAAAATTTGTTGCAAGGGCTTTTTCTGGTGACATCAAACAAATGAAAGAATTGTTCAAAGCTGCTATTGTGCATGATGGTATTGCTGTTATCGACGTTATCAGCCCATGTGTCACTTTTAACAATCTCGAGAATGCCCTGCAATCCTATACATGGGGACGGGAGAATGAGGCGCCCATTCAAGATATAACCTACATTCCACACAAGGAAGATATCATCCTGGACGAATTTGAAGCAGGTACGGTAAGGGAAGTGGAGTTACATGATGGTTCTGTCATTTTGCTGAAAAAAATCCAAAATGATTATGATCCTACCGATAAAAACGAAGCGCTTGACCTCTTGACAGAGTCTTATAAAAACCATTATTTCGCGACTGGATTGATTTATATCGAACCATCCTCGTCCAAGTTGTACGAAACAATGGGGTTAGTACAGGAACCACTAAACAGATTGTCTTCAGATAGACTACGGCCGGATATCGGATCGTTAGAAAGTATTAATGCGGCATTGCATTAATTAACAAATTTTATAAAAAAAGACCGAAAAAATCGGTCTTTTTTTGTCCATCTTAATCCCGCTAACCTCTTATTGTATAAAGCAAAGTGAGGTTGGGTTTAACAAAATCACCTACTGGGAAGCCGCTTATTACGATGACCTGATCACCCACCTTGATAGGCGTCGATGAGGTTAGAGCGGTTTCGACGTGTTGGATCATGGTTTCAAGTGTGTCTGCATGAGGTACCAAGAGCGGGGTTACTCCCCAGGCAATTCCGAGCCAATGGTAGGTTGATATTTCTGGTGTAAATGCGTAAATTGGAACCTGAGGTTTGGTTTTGGACATCCACATGGCGCTTGAGCCTGAAAGCGTGAAAACAATGATTCCGGCTACATCGGCAACCCTGGAGAGGTCTTTAGCCGCCCTTGAAACAGAGACGGCATTATCAATTCGGTTGATGTTTTGAAGGCTATCGAGATGCCCCCATTCATTCAGGTGCTTTTCTGATTCACGGATGATCTGATCCATCATATGGACGCTTTGGACCGGGTATTTGCCTGCAGCAGACTCAGCAGACAACATTACAGCATCAGTGCCGTCAAATATTGCATTGGCAACATCAGCGGCTTCTGCTCTGGTTGGTCTGGGATTGTTGATCATGGATTCCAACATCTGGGTTGCGGTAATGACAAATTTACCGTGAAGATTAGCAGCCTTAATTATGGCTTTTTGCGCCGAAGGCACAACCGCTGGTGACATTTCTACGCCAAGATCGCCCCGGGCAACCATTACGCCGTCCGTTGCTTCAATAATGGAATCCAGGTTTTCCACCGCTTCTGGTCTCTCGAGTTTTGCAACAATTGGTGGATAGTACGTCGTTTTGCTCAATTTGCGAATGCTATCTTTGACGGTCAGGATATCAGAAGCTTGTTTGACAAAGGAAATTGCCACCAGATCTACACCGACCGATAGACCGAATTCCAAATCTTCATAATCCTTGGGTGTTAAACAGGGGATATCTAATTTTGAACCAGGCAGATTTACTCCCTTGTGCGATTTCAACTTCCCACCAAGAATCACTTTAGCATAGATATTCTCTCCATCCAATTCGGTGACCTCAAACTCCAATTGACCATCATCCATGAGAATGTGGTTGCCGGGAACAAGAGCCTCGTGGAGTTTTGGGACATCAAAGGGGATAAAAACCGTGTCCTCTTTGATATTTTCTGGATTATCTGAAGAACTGAGCGCTACAATTTCACCAGATTTTAGCGGAAGAAAATCTGTTTTTAGATCACCGATGCGCAGTTTTGGCCCTTGAAGATCCATCAGAATGGTTACAGGTTTGCCTAGCTCTTCAGATAACTCTCTGAGAATTTTCACTTTTTCCGCATGGTCCTGATGTGTTCCGTGTGAGAAATTTAACCTGGCAACATCCATCCCAGCGAGTATCAGATCGCGGATTTGTTCTTTTGTGGAGCTGCTTGGGCCTAATGTCGCAACGATTTTGGCAAACCGGTTCATGGCAACCGCCTTTCAGATCAGGTCAAAACCTTTTCAATTATTGGGAGCGCCCAGTCGATTGTTTCTTTCTCAATAACCAATGGGGGCGCAAATCGAATCACATGGTCATGGGTTTCCTTTGCAAGGATTCCCGCATCACGCAGGGCTTCGCAATACTTACGGGCTCCGCCAGCTGCGGGGAATAATTCAACGCCTATAAGTAAACCTCGGCCACGAATTTCTTTCACGGCTGAACTTTTAATTGCGCGTAGTTGATCGACAAAATATTTTCCTAAGTCATATGCGCGTTCTGCAAGATGCTCTTCTTCCAGCACTTCGAGGGCAGCAATCCCAATCGCGCAAGCCAAAGGATTTCCTCCAAACGTTGAGCCGTGTTCAGAAGGTACGATCAATCCAAGCACCTCTTTGTCAGCCAATACTGCAGAAATTGGATACAAGCCTCCAGAAAGCGCCTTTCCAATGACGACCATGTCGGGTCTTACGTCTTCGTATTGAGAGGCAAACCATTTTCCCGTTCTACAAAGACCTGTCTGAATTTCGTCGGCAATGAACAGAACATTGTTTTGCTTGCAGGCTTCTGATACGCCCTTCAGATATCCGTCTGGGGGAATGATGACACCATTTTCGCCTTGAATTGGCTCCAGCATTACCGCAGCTGTGTTCGGCGTAATAGCAGCTTTTAATGCTTCCAAGTTTCCGTATGGGACCACTTTGAAGCCGGGGGTGAATGGACCAAAGGCATCCTTATAAAGCGGCTCCGTAGAGAACGAGATTATGGAAACGGTTCGGCCATGGAAGTTGCCGGCAGCTACAATGATTTCGGCATCATATTTTGCAACTTTTTCTGTAGCATATGCACACTTCCTGGCGACTTTTATCGCTGTTTCGACTGCTTCGGCACCACTGTTCATCGGGAGGCTCATTTCATAGCCAGTCAGGTCTGAGAGTTTTTTATAGAACAGACCCAATTTATCATTGCGAAATGCTCTGGATGTCAGTGTAATCTTTTGAGCTTGATCGACCAGTGCTTTAACAATTTTGGGATGGCAGTGACCTTGATTAAGCGCTGAGTAGGCACTCAGACAATCCAAATATCGTTTGCCATCAACATCTTCTACCCATACACCTTCACCTTTAGTAAGAACTACATCAAGTGGTTTGTAATTCCGGGCACCATATTCGTTTTCGAGATCAATAAAGTATTGAGAGTCCACGTTAATTTCCCTTCAGTAGTGTAAAAAGGACAGCTTTTTGAGCGTGTAATCGATTGTGAGCCTGAGGAAATATCCGTGAATGCGGACCATCAGCGACTTCGTCTGTCAGTTCCTGGTTGCGGTGAGCAGGCAGGCAGTGCATCACAATTACTTCAGGGTTGGCTTCAGATACTAATTGTGCGTTTACCTGGTAGGGAGGAAAAACTTTTTCTCTCAGGGCAGTTTCCTCTTCCTGACCCATGCTGGTCCAGGTGTCCGTATAAATCACATCCGCATATTGAACGGCATCATGAGGGTCGTGCAAAAATGTCAAGCGTGAACCGGATTCCTCCGAAATCTTTACTGCAGTTGCAACAGCCTCTTCGGGCATATCGTAACCTTCTGGATTTGCGATGGTGAAGTTGGCTCCTAATTTTGCACAGATCTGCAGCAACGATACCGCCACATTATTGCCGTCCCCTACGTAAGTCACGTTAAGATTCTTCAATGTTTTAAAATTTTCATATATTGTCAGAGCGTCTGCCAGAGCCTGACAAGGGTGACTGAAGTCGCTCAGGCCGTTAATTACAGGAATATTTGCCCACTTGGCCAGTTCAAGCACGTGCTGGTGTTCAAAAACCCGTGCCATAATCCCGTGGACGTATCCTTCCAATACCCGAGCTATGTCCGCAATGGACTCGCGCTTTCCAAGGCCTATCTCGTTAGGTGAAAGATAAAGCGCATCCCCACCAAGGTGGCGCATCGCCATATCAAAGCTTACCCTTGTTCTCAGGCTTGGTTTTTGAAAAATCATTGCCAGAACTTTCCCCTTTAAAACAGGTTCATTACCACCCTCCTGGTATTCCTTTTTCAGATCAACTGCCAGGTCCAACAAAGATTGGATTTCTTCAGGGGTGTAATCAATGATATCCAAAAAATCGTTTTGCATATACTCTCCTATTAGTTTTGTATTTTTACTTTCAACTTCTTACTAAAAAGGTGAGAAGGAAAGCTATGATGCGATTTTACCAGACTTGGCGTTTTCGAGGCTTTCTTTGAGCCGAAGAACTTGCACTAAAAAACTCCACGTCAAGACAATCAATATTCCAATGAAGGCGAGATTGACCCATTTGCTATAAAAGTTGTTGATTTTGTCTACTTTTTGAGTTGCTTCCTCCAGCAGTAACTGATAGGTACTGAGGATAGGCTTTGCTTCGACGAGTTTGTTTTTAATAGCGTCTGTGTGTTCTGACAATACAGAAATGTCTGTTGCCAATGTTTCGATATCCCCAGCCGATTGGTCAAGGTCTGTTTGAATTGATGTTAAGACCTCTGGCAAATTGGTGAAATTGGTTGATAACTTATCGAGCGATGTGTGTAATGGAGTTTCTGGATCGTAATCAAAACCTAAAAGTGGAATTCTTGCAAGAATACCCAAAGTTGAGTCAATGATCTTTGAGCCTTCTGCTGCGGTGCTGAGTGTTAAACTTCCCTCGTTGGCTATGGTAACCATGTCTGTTCCGATGAGTTCACTCACATTGGATATGATCGGTGAGAAATTGTCTACAGAAGTTTGAACCGTACCAATCGATGTCTCGAGATCTTCAAGACTTCCTTCAACCACATCAAGCGAGTTTGTAATCAGCTCCAGCCCGGTTTCGGTTGTAGAAATAGTGATGGCAACAGTCTCAATGATGATGGCACCTTGACTGATGACAAAAGCTCGGACAAGCATCAAAATTATTACAAGTGTAATTACAATAACAATACCTAACCAGCTTAGTATGATAGAAAACTTCACCCAAAATGAGCGTTGGAGTTGCACCTTATTCTGCATCAGCGATGCTTCCAGTCAGCGGGTTACCGATTTCAATCAGGATTTTGTCTTGTAACTGCTCCATTTCGGCATGTTCCAGTTTGTCTGAATGATCATAGCCAACCAGATGCAGGAGCCCGTGGATCAGTAGCATTTCAAACTCGTCCATGAAATTGCTGTTTGCTTCTTGAGCTTGGGTCAATGTTTTTTCGAAGGAAATGACAATATCTCCAAGATATCGGAGCCCACTTTCGGGATCAATGTAATCGTTCTCGAAGGAGAGCACGTCGGTCGGTGCGTCGATCTGGCGATATTGATAATTCAGTTTCTGGATGGTGGTATTGTCGGTAACCTTTAAACTTACTGCACAACCTGCGTTCAGCTCTAATGTGTTTACAAAAACATTAAACGCGTGATCGAGTCTCTGCTTTGAAAGTTGCTTCGAATACTTTCTGGGAATGGCGTAATCGATCAAGAATGATCCTTTTTATCAACCATTGCTAATTCCGGAGAGGATCCAACAACCACAGGTTCTGTTTTAGATGATTTAGCCTCAGGGTATTGGATGCGTGGATGGTATGTCCGCTGAAGTGTTTGGAAAAAGGAATCCTCAATGATCTTTAGGTCCTTTAACGTCAGATCCGTATTTTCTAATTGCCCTTCATCTTTATAGCGATTGATAGTGGCGTGGATTAACTTGCGTATTTCTTGTTCGGTCTTTGGCGCTTCAGCCCGTGCCCTTGCCTCAGTTCCATCGGCAAGCATTAAGATGGCAGTCTCGCGTGACCTTGGTTTGGGTCCGGGGTAAATAAATTGGGATTTGTTGACCTCATCGGGTGAACCTGCCAGTTCTAGCGCTTTCGAATATTGATACCAGGTCACCATTGTTCCGTGATGCTCTTTGATAAAGTCAATAATTCTTGATGGAAGATGGTACTTTTTTGCAAGCGAGATACCATCGGTTACGTGTTTGATGATAGTTGCAGCAGTGACCTCGGGATCGAGGTTATCGTGAGAATCGATCTGGTCTTTAATTTGATTTTCAATAAAGAATTGGGGATTGTTCGCTTTACCGCAATCATGAAACAAGGAACCGACCCTTATGAGCATCCGATCTGCACCTATTGCCTGAGCAGCTTGTTCACCCAAGTTTGAAACCAACAGACTGTGTTGATATGAGCCGGGTGCGTTACGTAATATGTACTGTAATAAAGGATGGTCAGGTCTGGCGATTTCCAAAAGTTGCAATGCTGTAGGAATGTCCAAAACCTGTGAATAAATGTACTGAAGCAATAGCGCTAATGTGCCCGAAGCCAGTCCATTCAGCAGGGAGGCTGCAAGGAGAGATGCAAGTCCGACAAGGTCTGTGTACACGTCCCCAAGTCTAAAAACCACAACAACGGCCATGGCTGCCAAGGCAATGGCCAATCCGGCTGCCAGGAATGCGCTGATGCGACGGGCTTTACCAATTGTCAACATACCAATAAAACTTGGAAGTATATAGAACAATGCAAGTTCAATTTCTCTGCCTGACCCGACTACCGTCAATAGGCTCAGGAAAAAACTCAGTATAAAACCAACTTCCAAATTAAAAACCACAGAAATGGTGATACCGAAAGCGGCAATAGGGTACAAATAAGGAATTACGGTCCGGTCGATGACCAGAAATCGTCCAAGTGCAAGGAAAGTTATAAAAGTTACTGCGAGCACAATGGAAGATCTAAGGTTAGTAAAGGACGAGTCCCTGCGCTTTTGGAAATACAAGGCTGTTAGTATGGCAAAAATTCCCACTAAAACAGCATTAGTGATTAACTCGTTGTTTTGATTGTCTGGTTTTGCCAACCCGAAAACATTTAAAGCCTCAAAATCTTCTTCACGAATGATCTGACCACGCCTGACAACAAGCTCGCCCGCAATTATCTGCCGAGAAATCGGTTCAACTGCAGCACGTGCTTGTTCCCGCGCAGCAGTGGTCTGTTCTTCGCTAAATAGGCTGGTTGGTACGATTAGCTGGGAAATGAGCGATACGACAAGTTTTGAATGATTATCTGGAAAAGAGAAATCGATATTTGCCGGTAGATTATTCCGGACCTGCCCAATATTGTCATTGCGAATAGTGTCTCTAAGCACCTGCTCAAGAACACGGTTTGACTCATTTTCAACGGTCTGCCAAGTCTGGTCGTTTAGGCTAAGTATCATCTCGGCAGTTTCGTCGGGAATGCTGATGGATTGGAGTTCAGAAAGGTCCGATAATTTCTGCTCCTTGTCAGAAAAGCTGTCTTTTCTAACGGTGGAGATGAAATAGAGAATGTTGTTTAGTTGTTCGAGCTGCCTTCTGCCAATACTCGGGTCTGCTGGCAAATAAACAGGGGAAATGTTTAGAGCGGCTTCGTTACGGGCTCTGTCTGTAAAAACTTTGCTTTCAAAGGTTATGGAATAAGGCGCTAATATTTCCTGAGAGGCAACTTCACCCACACCAGCAGGAATGTTTGAGTTCTTGATAAACCCTGGTAAAACCAATGATCCATAAATTAACAGAGAAGTAACCAAAAACATTATGATTTTGGCCATATTCTGGGCAAAAAAACCCGAACTTCTCTGCTCTTTTAGTGTGGTTGTCATGTCAGGATTTAGGTTGAAGACATTCCTTCACTATCCGGCTGGCCTCTTGATTGGTTGCGCGGCCTGCAAGTTTTGGAAGAAGAACTTTCATCACATTTCCCATGTCTTTGATGGAATTTGCGTTTACTTCACTTATACAGCCACGAACAATATCCAACAATTCTTTTTCGGATAGTTGGGTTGGCAAGTACGCTTCAAGTACTTTAATTTCTGCTTCTGCTTCTGCAATCATTTCGGTACGGTTTGCCAATTTTGCATCAGCAATTGTGTCGTGTTTGGTTTTTATTTCTTTTTGCACAGCGGCTAGAAACTCACTGTAATCAAGATCTTTCCCTTTTCCAACTTCCAAGAGTTGTATTGAAGAAAGGAGCAAACGGATGACCCGTTTGTTCAGAGTGTTGTTTTCTTTCATAGCCTGATGAAGGTCTTGTGTTAATTGTTCTTTGTAGTCCATGGCTGTATTATACCTGTTACCGTTTATCGGTTAATTTGACGTATTACAATCCTTATGGACCTATTGTTATCAAAGTATAAATCTCTTCCATAGTTGTAGGCCCTATTCCACTCACATTCACAAGATCATCAATGGACTGAAAAGCTCCATGCTGGTTGCGGTAGTTGATAATTTCACCTGCCTTTGACTGACCAATTCCTGGTAAGGTCATCAAGAGGTTGATGTCTGCGGTGTTAATGTTTACAAGTCCCGATGGTGTATTTAACTCGACCTCTGTGTTTTTTGATTCCTGAGGGGTGATTATTCCTTCAGTAATTGAGGGGACGTAGAGGCGCTGTCCGTCATTCAGGAACGCAGTCAGGTTCAAACAGTCTGGTTGTGCTTCCGGATTGAATCCCCCAGCAGCCTCAATTGCGTCCTGGATCCGTGAGCCAGCTGACAGTGAATACACACCAGGATGGTTCACTGCGCCGACGATTTGCACCTGAATTACAGCTTCTGTCGGCGTTGGTTTAGGTGTCATGTCAGGTGTGAGGGTCACAAGCTGAATTGGTTCACCTCTTTGCGGCAGAAGGAATAACAAGATAACCCCAGTAAGCAGTAAACCGCAAAAAATTCCCAGCAAGAAATGTTGCCAGATTTTCATAGGTCAAATGGTTTGTGGTAACTCTCCAGTTTCCTTCACGTACATACTCTCAAAGGCTTTGATGGAAACCTCGAGCATATCGAGTGAAGGCTCTCTTGTTGTCAGGTTCTGTAACAACAAATTCGGTTTTATCAGTAAGCGTACAAATGCAGATTTTTCCATCGAATTTGCAGCCCAACGGATGTACTCGTATGCCATCCCAGCTACAAGTGGAAGTAATGCGACCCGAGTAACCAGTCTCCATCCCAGTGGTAGGGGGCCAAGCAGGGAAAAAACAACGACAGAAACCAGAACTAATGTCAAAATGAATGAAGTGCCGCATCGGGGATGAACCCTTGTCTGTTCTGATACTTTCTCTGGGGTTAATTCTACGCCGGCTTCAAATGCGTTGATGGTTTTGTGCTCAGCACCGTGATACATAAATGTGCGTTCTATTTCTCCGATTTTTCCAACGACTGCCAGGTAAATTATTAATATAAGTAATCGTAACAGCCCTTCCAAGAGGTTGCTTAACCAAGGACCGAAACTGAAAAGTCTATCCAACCATCCAGCAATCAACGCGGGTAGAAGAAAGAAAATGGCTATTCCAATCACAACAGAAAGCAGAACTGTGAAAAAAAGTGCGCCTCCTTCCAGTTTTTCCTCTTCACCTGTCTGAACGTTGGCTGATTTTGTAAGATATCTCATCCCCAAACCGAGTGCATCCCACAGGCTGATTAATCCTCGCAGGAATGGGATTTTTGCCCAATGGGATTGGTACAAAGAAGGCAGCTGCTCTTCGAATGTAATGATTTCGCCGTCAGGAGCTCGGACTGCCATTGCGATGGCTTTTTTCCCGCGCATCATGACACCTTCAATAACTGCCTGACCGCCATATGCGGGCAAACGTAATTCTTTTTCCATTTTGTTATGCATTGGAAAAACTCAAATAAAAACGAATCAAGGCCTGAACACCTTTCTTCCAGGTAGGGAGGTGCTGATGCTCGTTTGGTGAGTGTATGTTGTCATCTGGGAGCCCAAAACCTGTGAGCAATGATTTTACACCAAGATAATTTTGCATTGTCGTGGCAACTGGGATGCTGCCACCCTCGCGTTTGTATGCAATCGGCGACCCCCAGGTTTCTTTGAGGGCTTGCTCCAAATTTGATATGCCAGGTGCGTCGTCTGCCAGATACGCTGGTGCACCCGAGTGTTTGTAAAGACTCATTCGGACCGTTTCAGGCGTAATTTCCTTCAAATAACTATCTAATTTCGCATAGATGTCGTCGGGGTTTTGGTTTGGAACCAGCCTGCAAGAGATTTTTGCCTTGGCATATGCCGGAATGATTGTTTTTGCTCCTTCACCAATAAAACCAGAATATAAACCATTTACATCAAGAGTGGGTCTTGCCCCTTGACGTTCAAGGACTGTATAGCCATTTTCACCATGCAGTTTGGGAGCACCAGAAATTTGGAGAAATTGTTCGCCTGATAATGGAACTGAGGCAATTTTCTCTTTTTGTTCAGGGGTAAGGGGAAGTACTTCCTCATAAAAGCCTGGGATTGCGACAGTGCCGTCCGGATTGTGCAGTTTGGCAATAATTTCCGAGAGCACAATGGCGGGATTAGCTATGTTGCCTCCAAATAACCCTGAATGCAAGTCGGCTTTCGGACCATCAATTCGAATTTCGAAATACAATAAACCTCGTAATCCATACACGATGGTTGGAGAAATTGGATTGATCATCCCGGCATCTGGATTGAGCACCATATCACATTTTAACAAATCGGTGTGTGTAGCAATGAACTCTTCCAGGGATGGAGAGCCTATTTCTTCTTCACCCTCAAGAAGAAATTTAATGTTGACAGGCAGATCGGTCGTTTTTACAACACTGTCCAATGCAAAGATACTGGCCATCACCTGGCCTTTCATGTCTGAGGCTCCCCTGGAAAAAAGGTTTTCACCACGGATCGCCGGATCAAAAGGAGGAGAAACCCATTCATCCAAAGGTGCTGCAGGTTGGACATCGTAATGGCCATAAACGAGCATTGTGGGCGCATCGGGAATAGATGCATTCTTTTCAGCAAACAAAATTGGATGGACATCGGTCGGATAAACTTCTATGGTTTCGGCACCAAGATCTCTAAGGATTTTTGTGAGCAAGTTTACGGTTGCGTGCATATCCTCTTTGCATTCTGGATCGGTTGAGACCGATGGGATGCGGAGGATTTCCAAGTATTTTTGCATGTATGTATCATGATTTTTCTCAAAATGCTGCAGCGCGAGTTCTTTTTTGTTCATTACCATTCCTTGTTTATCTATAAATTAGGTTGATTATATGCGATAAAAACGCGATTTGTGATAGCATAGGTGCAAATTAGAGTGCTAATCACGGAGCAGTATTAATGCAAAAAGATACTTTGCTGGATCTTTCTTTACGTCATAACTTTTGGACCTGGTCGGTTCAACACAAACCTGCTGTTATTCACATCGATAGAGCTGAGGGGGTTTATTTTTGGGATGCAAAAGGAAAACGCTACCTGGACTTGAACTCAACCGTGATGTGCGTCAATATTGGGCATTCTAATAAGTATGTTCAAGACGCAATGATCAAGCAAATCCGTGAGCTTACCTTTGCAGGCCCCCACATGGTGACTAGACCGCGTGCCTTGTTAGGTCAGAAATTGGCTTCCATTACACCTGACGGTCTCGATCACTTTCTGTACACGTTGGGTGGATCGGATGCCAACGAGAATGCAGTGAAGATTGCACGGGATTATACGGGAAAGCACAAGATCCTGACCCGTTATCGGTCTTA
Organism: uncultured Anaerolineaceae bacterium; assembly: GCA_964455505.1. Lineage (GTDB taxonomy): Bacteria > Chloroflexota > Anaerolineae > Anaerolineales > Anaerolineaceae > Mesolinea. The sequence goes on along the minus strand of CAYVWM010000005.1, from coordinate 10,872 downwards.
TCATGGTGCAACTATGGGGGCGATGGCACTCACAGGCGATCACCGACGTTTACACTGGGAACCGAGTGTGATGCCTGGGGTTGTTCATTTCATAGACCCATTCCATTACCGATCGGTTTTTTACCATGACCAAACAGATGTAAACGATGAACAGTTTTGCCGTTCTTACCTGGATCACCTTGAAGAAATCATCTACTATGAGGGTCCACAATCGATAGCTGCAATCCTGATCGAATCCGTCACTGGGACCAATGGAATTATCATCCCTCCAGACGGTTATTTACAGGGAATCAGGAAAATTTGCGATAAACATAATATTGTGCTGATCACTGATGAGGTAATGTGTGGTTTTGGCAGAACAGGCAAATGGTTTGGATTTGAGCACTGGGGAATAGTTCCGGACATTATTACAATGGCAAAAGGATTGACCTCAGGATATGCCCCGTTGGGTGCTGTGGCTATGAAGCATGAGATTGCTGCACACTTTGACAAAAAGGTATTCTACGGTGGTCTTACTTACAACGGTCATCCGGTTTCATTAGCAGCTGCCCTTGCAAACATCGAGGTCATTGAGAATGAGAATTTGCTTCAAAATTCCACTGAACGCGGAAAAACACTGGCAAAATTGCTGGCAGAACTCAAAACTAAGCATGTCTGTGTTGGTGATGTCCGTTCGATAGGTCTTTTTGCTGCAATCGAGTTGGTCAGTGACAGGGAGAGCAAGAGACCGCTCACAGAACCCGGTAAACCCATCAATCCGATTATGATGCATGTGAAAAAATTCCTGATTAACCATGGTGTATTTCTTTACAATACGTTTAATATGCTTCTAATCATTCCCCCCCTAATCATCACCGACGAGCAGCTTGAAGAAGGTGTGCGGGTAATTGACGCGGCTTTATCCTTGGCAGAAGCAGAATTGGAGGAAATGCAATCAGATGGTAAATAAGGATAATTTAGAAATCAGTGCACATCACAACCTGGCAATTCTTGGGGCTGGTCCCGCCGGCTTGAGTGCGGCTATATATGGTGCCCGAGCAGAACTAAACCCAATTGTTTTTTCAGGGATGTTGTTATATGGGCAGGCTTCTTTGACCCACACAATAGAAAACTATCCCGGTTTTCCTGACGGGATTGGCGGTATGGAGCTCGGGCAATTGTTTGAGCGCCAAGCCCACCGGTTTGGAGCGCAGATAGAGTATGACCAGGTGTTGCGTGTGGACTTAAGTGAAAAACCTTTTATTCTGGAGACTTACAGTAAACGGTATCTGGCAGACGCTCTGATACTTGCAATGGGTGCAGACCCCAGAAAGCTTCAGGTTCCAGGCGAGGTGGAATTTACCAGCCGGGGAGTATCATATTGCGGCACGTGCGATGGCTGGTTTTTTAAAGATAAGGATATTCATGTAGTTGGTGGAGGCGATAGCGCTATTGAGGAAAGCCTTTTCTTGACTCGATTTGCCCGCACGGTAACAGTGATACATCGTAGAGATGCGCTCAGGGCGGGCGCCATATTGGAAACCCGCGCAAAAAAGCATCCAAAAATCCAATTCATGTGGAACACGGTGGTAAGGGAAATTAAAGGTGAGAATAGTGTTTCCAGTTTGTTGGTAGAAAACGTAAAAACTGGTGAATTGCATGAAGTGCAATCTGATGGATTATTTATTTTTATTGGTCATTTGCCAAACACCCAATTGGTAGAAGGACAGGTGGCAATGGATGAAAATGGGTATGTCCGTGTCAACCACCTCATGCAAACAAGCGTGGAAGGTGTTTTTGCTGCGGGTGAGATTGCGGACCCTGTCTACAGGCAGGTCATCACATCTGCGGGGATGGGTACAGCAGCCGCAATACAAGCGATCCACTATTTGGAATCACGAGAAATTTAAGTTCGGGTTATTTATGGCGTAGGTGTAGCTTGCACGCCTGATCCGATCCAGGTAAACACCCTTTTTTCACTCGTATTACCAGCCTCTTCATAAACAGGATTTGTTTCTCCTGAATTGATTTGTCTGGCAACATTTACCGACCACTGAATAATGTGTGGGTTGGGGTCTAACGGGCGAAAGCTGCTCGGCAGGATGAACTTGGTATCGGTCACATACTCCACGAGCATCTTGCCGTCGGCTGATGTGAGGTCTTCGACAATTACCCGATATAGTTCATTTTCCCTTAGATCAGCGACCGAAGCCCATTGAAGCGTAATAGCGTCAGTATCGGCAGTAAATGCTGCACCTGAAGTGGGCAGGAGTAGATTCGGTGCTGGATATGGAGGAGCTGGCGTGGGGGTGGGAGTGGGACCGGCTGTTGGCTTTCGGGCACACAGCGGAATGATCAAATCCATACCTTCAAAGACGACGTCGTTGGTCATCTTGTTATATTGTCGAATTGAGGACATTTCTACGTTATAGTTCAACGCAATACTGTATAGCGTCCAGCCTTCTTCAACCTGGATTGTGATTGTCTCACAATCATCTTCTGTAGAAAGCAGTGCTTCGACAGTCGCGGTTGGCTGTGGTGAAGGAGTTAATGTGGGTTGAGGAATGCGCAATACATCCCCTTCCTTGATCGTACAGTTCGTGTCCAGGTTATTTTCTCTGATAATACTTTGAATGGAAACACCGAAGAGTGCTGCAATTGATGAGCAGTAATCCGTACCTTTTACAGTGTATTCAATGGGCGGCAAAGGCGTCCACGTTGGCAAAGGCGTTGGGGTGAGGGTCATCGTTGGGGTAAGCGTTCGTGTGGGTGTTGTGGTTGCAGTTGGTTCTTCAACAATGGGTGCAACCCCAGGTTCTGGTTTGTTGAGGATGAAAAAAACCAAGACACCTATTAATGCAAGAAAAAGAGCAACAAGCCCGATAGCGACTGGCAAACTTAAGCGCAATTCCGGAAGTTTCTTTGGCTGAATGCCTGATCCCTTTTTTACTTCTGCAGTGGTACTAAGTTGTGTGCCGCATACCAAGCACCGTGTGGCATTCTCGCTCAGCCGAGTTCCACAAACAGGGCAAATTTTCGTATTTTTCGTGTTTTTTTCCTGGTTCATAATTTTTTCCAGTGGGCAAGTATACTCAGGGTCATCCCATCCTGCAAGTCAATCCGTTTTGAGATAACTGCACTGATAGAATTAGATTATGTTGAGTATTTACATTCACGTCCCATTTTGCTTGAAACGCTGTCATTATTGTGATTTTATCACTTATGCTGGAAAGCTGGATTTGCTGCCATCTTACGTGGATGCTCTGCGCAAGGAAATCCGGCTGCTGGGTGGGGCATACCCACATGCGGGAAATTGTGTACGGTCTGTTTATTTTGGCGGTGGAACACCATCAGTTCTATCGACAGCGCAAATTGGCAAATGTCTGGAGGCAGTCAAGAACGCTTTTGGCTTGCTTGATTTGGCAGAAATAACCATAGAAACAAACCCGGGAAGTATTTCGTCCGGTTACTTTAAAGATATTCACCAGGTAGGGGTAAACCGATTGAGCATAGGAGCGCAATCTTTTTCAGATCGATTTTTGAGGTTGCTGGGGAGAATACATACTGTTCAGGATACTTACAATGCGGTCAAAAATGCGCGTTCTGCAGGAATAGAAAACATAAATTTGGATTTGATTTTTGGGGTTCCTCAACAAACCATTGAAAATTGGCAAATGGATCTCCAACAGGCTGCAAACTTACATCCCGAACATATTTCTCTATACAGCCTGACGGTTGAACCTGGAACGCCCCTGGAGTCCAAAATTAGCAGCGGGGTGCTGGAAAAGCCGGACCCGGATCTCAATGCAGATATGTACGAATATGCCATGCAATTTCTGAAAGGGGAAGGTTACGATCATTACGAGATTTCCAATTGGGCAATTTCTAACGAAAATGAAGCGCTGCATAATAAAGTCTATTGGAAAAATGAACCATATCTTGGAGTTGGCGTGGCTGCGCATGGGTGTACGTCAGGTTTCCGAACAGCAAACACTCCTCAAATTGAGCGGTATTTGGAAATGATGAACCTGGATGGCTCAGCACTGCCGTTTCCCTTTTCACCCGCGAATGTGGATAGAATGTGCATAGATGAAAAAACGGCGATGCAAGAAACAATGATGCTTGGTTTGCGGCTCATCAGAGAAGGAGTGTCAGGTGCCTCCTTCCAGAATCGATTTGCAAAAAGCATGGATTCCATATTTGCATCAGAAATCTCACGGCTCTTGATTAGGGGACTTGTTATGTGGAAAGAATTTCAGGATGGTCCCCATTTATGTCTGACGCATAAAGGTATCATGTTGGGTAATCAGGTTTTTGTTGAATTTGTTTGATTACTTGCTGATGTAAAGGGGGGTGCCGTAACCATGCGCTGCCCACTCTTCGGGATCGGCAACAGGGGTTGTCCAACGGTAAATCCATTTTGCATCTTTTGGGGACATGTTGATGCAACCGCCACTCATCGGTGTGCCAAAATTCATATGCCAGAAAGCCCCATGCGTTGCCATGCCTTCTTCATGAAAGAAGCAATTCCAGGGTACGCCAACCCATTCTCTGGCTTTGATATCGGATGTCATTTTCCCATTCCCCATATGCTTCGAAGGCATTTTGACATAGATATTGTAAACACCATCTGGCGTTGGAGATCCAGAAGAAATCTTTGTGTCAAACACAAGTTTCTCTCCTTCAAAGGCTTTCAAGGTTTGATGCGAGAGGGAAACTTCGATCTTTTTTTGACCGAGAGGCACATCCGGGTTGATTGGGGACACTTCATCATCACTGACAAATCGCAAATGCTCTGCAGGCACAGCTACCTCAACGCTAATCAGTTCATCCTTAATCTTGTACCAGGGTTGCTTATCAGGACCTGTTATAACATCCATTACCCAATGAGTAGAACCGTAATACAAGAACCAAACTGGAAGCCACCCCTCCTGCCTGCTGTAAAACATGGAACGGGTATAGGGTACTGTAACCTCGGCAAGCTGACCTGTTTTCCGAATTTCATTTTGTATAGAATTTAACTGGTATTTGACTTCGTAAAGATCCCCACTAAAGGCATACCCTCCCCAGACTCTATACCAGATGGGATTCCAGGCTGGACCGGCATCGCTTATGATCTCATCATAAACGTTGACGATGTCGTTAAATTGATGCTGATACATAATCACACTTGAATCATCCGGCAGTTTGTGGATACTCGTCCCCTCTTTATTTCCAACAATCATGTAACGCGGGGAATTAAAGCCAGCATTTGCATTTTTCCCGGGTGTGAGAGTTAGAGCACCCAAGCTGAGCAAGCCAAATTTTAAAAACTGCCGTCGAGTAATTGAAGGATTCATTTCGGTCAATTGGTCTATTAATCCAATTCTTTTGGGATAATTTCGGCTACAGATTTAAAAGTGTAATCCGGTTTGTAAGAATATTTATCCATATCTTCTTTAGTTGTGGTCCCAGAGAAAACCAATACAGTTTTCATGCCGGTAGATATGCCAGAAAGCACATCAGTGTCCATCCTATCGCCAACCATAATGCTGTTCTCTGAGTGAACATCGAGGTAATTTAATGCGGAACGCATCATTAATGGATTCGGTTTGCCAACATAGAATGGCGCAATTCCTGTTGCTTTTTCGATAAGCGCAGCCATAGCTCCACAGGCAGGTACCAGACCGCTTTCGGAGTTGCCAATGGGATCCGGATTCGTCGCAATGAAGCGCGCTCCGGCATTGATCAACCTGATTGCCAATGTGATTTGTTCGAAATTGTACGAAAAAGTTTCGCCCAATACGACATAGTCGGGTTTGACACTGGTTTGAACGTATCCAATGGCATGCAATGCTTCACTTAATCCAAGCTCGCCAATGACAAAAGCGGTACCTTTTGGTCTTTGATTGTTCAAGAAAATCGCAGTTGCCAACGCTGATGTGAAAATGTGATCTTCAGGTATATTTAGTCCAGTAATCTGCAAACGGTGCGCCAAATCCCTTGTCGTGTATAGGGGATTGTTGGTTAAAATGAGAAACTTGCGTTTATCCAGAATAAGCGTGTTGATGAATGCATCTGCGCCGCGGATCATGTTTGAACCGTGTACCAAGACACCATCCATATCGATCAGAAAGTTCTTTTTTTCTTTGGCCATAATTCTCCTACTTTTTCAATCTGTGAAGATTGCAATAAAAAACAAGCCACTATTGATTTTACCAGTAGCGGCTTGTTTATAAAACGATTTTCTAACTACTTCTTAGTGAGGATAATTCTTGCGTCTACCACTTTGACGCCTTTACCATCTTCGTAAACGATGACGGGATTTGCGTCTGATTCCGCAATTTCATCCTTGAGATCGTGAACCATATGGGCGTAACTGGCGAGAACTTTTGCCAGCGCCTGCTTGTCACGCGGAAGTTCGCCGCGGGTTCCGCTAAGGATAGCTGCACTTCGGATTTCGTCTTCCATGCGTAATGCTTCTTCAACAGATATCGGTGCGACCCGGAAAGTTACATCCTTGAGCACTTCTACGAAAATACCTCCCAGTCCAAACATAATTGTCGGGCCGAAAGTGTTGTCGTTGACAGAACCGACGATAACTTCAGTAGCCCAAGGAGCCATTTCCTGGACTGCAATACCATCAATATATGCGTCAGCTTTATAGTTGCGGGCATTTTCCAAAATAGTATTGTAGGCTTCAATGACCTGGGTTGCATTCTTGATGTTGACTTTTACCCCACCTGCGTCTGATTTGTGGAGAATATCTGGTGAGACGATCTTCATCACAACCGGATAACCGATTTGGTCGGCGAACTTGACTGCTTCACTTTCAGAGGAAGCTATTTCGGTTGGGGTAACTGGAAGACCGTAAAGGCTGAAAACACGTTTAGCCTCGATTTCCGTGAGGGCAGTCCGTCCCATTTTTCGGGCTTGATTGATGATTTCGCGGGCCTTAGTGCTATCTACTCTTTCTGGTACGTAGGGTCCGTAGTTGTTATTTTCACTCATGCGCTGGTCATCACGGAGGGTTGCCATTGCCTTCACTGCAATATCGGGTGCTCCGTATGCAGGAATACCGTTTTCAACCAGCCACTTCATCGCCTCGTCACTGCGTTCACCGCCAACAAATGAGACAGTTACCGGTTTGTCAGTGATGCCAGATTCTTTTATGCCACGATAAATTGCATCCGCAATTTCATCTGGATTGGTCATGGCGGTTTCACAATACAACACAACCAAGCCATCTACCCAAGGATGGGCGTAAGAGAATTTTGTTGTCTGGTAGTACCAGTCATTACCTGCCATACCAGTCATATCCACAGGGTTTTTTGCGGAGCCAAATTCAGGCATGTGTTTCTTCAGTTCTTCCTGAACTTCTGGAGGCGCAAAGTGAAGTGGAAGGCCGTATTTTTCAGCAGAATCGGTTGCAAGAACGCCCACACCGCCGCCGTTAGTGAGAATAAGGAGGTTTTCACCCTTCATCCGCGGTTGGAGTGAGAGTGCAAGCGTGCGGTCAAACAGGTCATTGAGGTCGCCGGCCTGGGTTACGCCTGCTTGTTGGAATGCTGCGCTGTAGATTTTTGCAGCTCCAGCGAGTGATCCCGTATGGGAGGCAGCAGCAGCGGCACCGTGAGCAGAAACACCTGATTTGAGTACCACGATAGGTTTTGTAGCTTTCCGGGCTTCTTCAATAAATCTTCTTCCGTCGCGCAAGCCTTCAATGTATAGTGATATACAACTTGTGTCAGGGTCATCGTTTAGATAACCGATCAAGTCTGAGAAGTTGACATCTGACATATTGCCAATGGAGATCATCTTGTCAAAACCAACGCGTCGTGTGTAGGTAGATGCGTCCATGGCAATCAACAAGGCACCACTTTGGGAAACCAAAGAGGCTTTACCAGCCAGAGGAAGGAAAGGCGCAAAAGAGGCGTTCATCTTGTCGCTGTTTGAAAGCGTTCCTACGATGTTTGGACCTAAAATCCGCATTCCGTACGATTTTGCAACATCGACAATTTCATGCTCGAGAGCAACATCACCTACTTCTGCAAATCCAGAGGTTATAATGATTAATCCTTTGACGCCTTTTTCACCGCATTGTTTTGTTACATCCAATACATATTTTGCAGGAACTGTGATAACAGCAGCATCAACGACGTATGGAATTTCCCCAATAGATGGGTAGCATTTGAAGCCCAAAATTTCATCTGAAGACGGATTTACAGGATATACTCCGCCCTTGTATTCACTTTCAATAAGATTTTTGATGACTGTATTCCCAATTTTTCCAGGTGTAGCGGAAGCACCGATGATTGCGATGCTCTTGGGTTTGAGTAAGCCGTTTAATATTGGATCCACATTTTCCTCCGATGATAAAATTTTCCAATAGTCAAGTATACCCTATTATAGGGTAGCCTCGGGAAAAAGTAGGCTTGGAGGAAGCAGGTTTAAGCAAGGTTTTAACTAATAGTAATCACCTACAGATCAAAGGAGATAAATGAAATATCGCGTGGGATATATCGGGTTAGGCAATATGGGAAAACCTATGGCAACCAATATTATTAAGGCGGGGTATCCAACTATTGTGTACAACCGCTCTCAAGGAAAAGTCAGGCAATTGCAGGAACTGGGTGCGGAAGCGGCAAGTTCGCCTGCTGAGGTTGCTGCTTGGGCAGATGTAGTTTTTACAAATTTGCCAGATACCCCAGATGTACTTGAGGTTGTATTAGGGACTAAGGGCGTCATTGATGGGGTGCATCCTGGCATGGTGTATATCGATAACTCAACTATCAAACCGGCGGCCAGCAGAGAAATTTATCAAAGACTCAAAGCCCTTGATGTTGAAAGTTTGGATGCGCCAGTCAGCGGCGGTGATATTGGCGCTCAGAACGGCACGCTTTCTATCATGGTGGGTGGGGATGGAATAACATTGGAAAACGTAAGACCTTTGTTTGATGTTTTAGGCAAAAAAATTACCCATGTTGGCGGACCAGGAGCAGGGCAAATTGCCAAAGCTGCAAATCAAATTATGGTGGCTGCCCAGATGGTAGCCATGGCAGAGTTGATGATCTTTTGCCAAAAAGCAGGTGCTGAACCAGCAAAGGTTATTGAAGCCATAAAAGCCGGGGCAGCCCAATGCTGGACTTTGGACGTTAAACCACAACGCTTGCTTGGAGGCAACCGGGAGCCTGGTTTTCGCTCCCAGCTTCAGGCTAAAGATCTGGGAATTGTGATGGATACTGCCAGGGAGTACAAAATCAGTGTGCCTGCAGCAGGTCTATCTGCTCAACTATACGATGCCTTATGCGCCAGAGGAGATGGTGAAAAGGATAACTCTGCGATTATTGGAATAATTGAACTTCTCAACGATGAAAAATTGCAGGTTTTTCCGAATAGTTGAATAGAAACTACAACATTTACCTTTTAAAATTTTGCGGAGATGTGGTATTTCAGTCTATAATAGTGTGTGACATTAACTGAATTAGAAAAAGGAGTATTCCCATGGATTTCAATGTAATCAAACCTTTATTAAAAGAGGATGTAAAATCGAAAATCGTCTTGCTCGTCATGGATGGTTTGGGTGGTTTACCAATGACTGATGGCGGTAAAACCGAACTTGAGAGCGCTAATAAACCCAATATGGACGCTCTTGCATCAAAATCTGTTTTAGGTTTGCACCATCCGCTGCCTTTTGGACTTACACCAGGCAGCGGCCCTGCCCACTTAGGTCTATTTGGTTATGATCCCATTAAGTTTGAAATAGGTCGGGGAGTTCTTTCTGCGTTGGGCGTCGATTTTGATCTTCAGGATGGCGATGTACCAGCCAGAGGGAACTTCTGTTCAGTTGATGAAGAAGGCGTAATAACCGATCGGCGCGCTGGTCGTATTCCTACTGAAATCGGCGAGCATCTCTGTAATTTGTTGATGGAGAAGGTGCATATTCCCGGTGTGGAAGTGATTCTTCAGGCAGAAAAAGAATACCGTTTTGTCTTTGTTTTGCGCGGTGAAGGTTTGAATGGCGATATAAGTGACACCGATCCTCAAGCGGTCGGCAAGAAAGCTTACACCGCCCAAGCTCAGAGTCCTGAAGCAGAAAAAACCGCAGAATACATTCGGGAATTTGTGCGCCAGGGCAACGAGATACTTGCAAACGAACACCCTGCCAACAGTTTTGTATTAAGGGGTTTTGCCCAGATGCCCAAGTGGCCGAAGTTTCGCGAAGCCTGGGGGGTGGATGCTCTGGCTATTGCGATGTATCCGATGTACAGAGGCGTTGCCAAGGTTGTGGGGATGACGGTAATGCCGCCAGCCGCATCTATGGATGAAGAAATAACGATGCTTGAACAAAATTGGGACAAGCATGATTTCTTCTTTGTCCACATCAAGAAAACTGATAGTTATGGCGAAGATGGAAATTTCGATGCCAAAGTGCACATTATCGAGGAAGTGGATGCGCTTTTGCCTCGTATTTTGGCGTTGGATCCGGACGTGTTGATTATTACAGGAGATCACTCAACACCTGCAAAGTTACGCAGCCACTCGTGGCACCCTGTGCCGACGCTGCTATATTCAAAAGATTGCCGGCCAGATGGGATAAACAGCTATGGTGAGCGGGCTTGCACTGCTGGCAGCCTTGGTCCGCGTTTTGATGCTACCGACCTTATGCCGTTTGCCCTGGCACATGCCAAGCGTTTGGAAAAGTATGGCGCTTAAACCTGCGTAGATAGCTTAAAGAGGCTGGATTTTTTTCAGCCTCTTTTTTTTTTACGCGTTTGTAGAGGTATTGTTATAAATGTAGTATTCTGTTCTTCGATCTGCTAAGAGATTGTTTCTTGGAGAGAATATTTTATCGTCAGCAAGGTCAGGCTCAATATCAACTATCCTTACACAATCGGAGTGTTCGTCAGACTG
>CAYVWM010000004.1:0-36919 GCA_964455505.1 uncultured Anaerolineaceae bacterium | reverse complement strand
CCCTTACGGTGTGCATGACATGGCAGGCAATGTGATGGAATTTGTCAATGACTGGTTTTCTGATAACTACTATGAAAATTCCCCGACAAAAAATCCAACAGGGCCAATTGTTGGTCAGGATCACGTGCTGCGTGGTGGTGCATTCTATTCAGCCCTGTTTGGACTACGGACAGCAGACAGGTATGCCAAACCCAGTTTTGGTCCGGGTATTGGTTTCCGCTGTGCCTCATCTGATTAGAGGACAGAAAACGAAGCGTAAAAAGGAACGCAAATCATGCAATTCGGCAGATACGAACTGATCAGGGAGTTGGGCAAAGGGGGTTTTGGCACCGTCTACCTTGCGCACGACACCATCCTGGACGTGGACCGCGCGCTCAAGGTGCTGCATCCTGTGCTGGTTGCGGACAGCACCTTCCTGAGCCGGTTTCGGCAGGAAGCACGCATGGCTGCCCGAATGGACCACCCCAACCTGGTTACCGTGTACGATTCCGGCGAAATGGAAGGGCGGTATTACCTGGTGATGCGCTATCTCCCGGGCGGAGCCTTGAAAGACCGCCTGGAACGCGAAGGCAGATTGCTTGAAAATGAAGCACTGCGAATATTTTCACAGTTATCTCAGGGTTTGGATTATGCCCACAACACCCTGGGGATTGTGCACCGGGATTTGAAACCGGCCAATATCCTGTTTGATATGGACGGCACTGCCTATGTAAGTGATATGGGTTTTGCTAAGTCGATGACCAGTGGGAACAGCGCCAGTCTCAGCGTTTCGGGAGCCATGGTAGGCACCCCAGCCTATATGGCACCCGAAATTTGGCGGGGAAAACCCGCTACTGCAGCATCAGATATCTACAGCCTTGGATGCATCCTGTACGAGATGCTGACAGGCGATATGCTGTTTAAAGGGGATAGCCCTGCTGAGATGATGACCAAGCACGTGCTGGGTTCTCCCCAATTTTCAGCTGATTTGCCGGAAAAATTCAAGCCCGTTCTGCTGAAAGCCCTGCAAAAAAACCCTGAAGATCGCTTTGGCAGCGTAAAGGTGATGGCAGATGCCTTGATGGGTGCTGCTGCCGGCGGCACAGTTTTCCAGAAGGTAGGGGAGCCAAAAAAGCAGCCAGAGCGCAGTCCTTCAGAAACCAGAAGCAGTCAGCAGCCCAGTGCCCAGCAAACAGCGCACCAAACTCCTGTAGAGCCTAAAGGAACAGGATCGGGCTTTGCCGCCCGTACCGATAAGGCACCTCAAAAGCCTGTGGAAAAAGAAGCGGTTGACCAACAAAGGAGCGCTTCCGGGCCAAGTGCCTTACCCCGTAAAATTTTGTTGTGGGGAATTGGTGGAGCATTTGGCATCGGCGTTCTGATCTTGTTTGTAGTTACAGGCAACTTTATCAAAAACATATTCTCGAGAGTTGTGTTTGAATCGACAACTGCACCGACTTCTGCAGCCCTGGTGCAGTCTGATGATCAGAATGCCTTCACCTCGGCTTCACCCACACCGCCCGTTCCCACCGCTACTGGCAGACCTCAGGAGGATTGGAGTGAAGTCAATAGTGTTGCTCCTTACAATGTGGACTTTACATTCGGTCAAAACCCTACATGCCCATTGGGTGAGGCAGTAGAGGCGATGGAAACAATCAGCCAGGAAGCGCTATTTAAGAATGAATGGCTCTACCTGGTTTGGTCTCCCAGCGACGTGCTGGCTGATGTTGATGCCGTGTTTTCAGTTTTTCAATTGAATGGCAGCACCTATCTTTATCAGGATGAAGACCTGTATTATGACCCTGACAGCCCTTGCGGCGAGCAAGGCTTCTCCATGGAAGATGTGGAAGCCGGCAGTTACCTGATTGAGGTTGCTGCTGCTGATGACGTGCTGTACCGGCATACTTTTGTGGTCACCTATACGGACCTGTCTGCTGTACCGCGCGTGGAACGCCCTCCTTTTGGTGAAATTACGTTTGGCAGGGGCGGGATTTCATCGGATGTCTGCAGTGTCAGTGAAACAATTTCTGACGTCTCTCTTGCAGACATCGCCGAAGACCCATGGTTCTACTTTGCATCCCCATTCCAGGTGAATGATATTGGCGGCATAGTGAATTTCGTGGTCACAGATCCGTCGGGCGGAGTGGTTTACGATTCAGACCGCACTATTGAAGATGACTACGACCTGTGCTATTGGCAGGGTTTTTCACTTGAAGACAGTGAAACTGGCGAGTATGTGCTTGAAATCTCGTACGAAGGTTCAGAAATATTCCGTGATTCATTTACTCTCAAGGAATAGCGGATTATCAAAATTGGCTTAAGGCATTTATTTTCAAAAAAACACGCTCAGGAGGAGAACATGAAGGGTAGTAATAAAAGAATAGTAACCGTGATGATAGCGATTATGGCAGTGTGCAGCCTGGCTGCCAGCACGCCCGAAGGGGGCATGCTTATCGAATCCACAGCGGTAAATAATTTTCCGCAGGTTGAAATCCGCCTGAGCGCCTGGAATGCGGAAGGGCTTCCACTGGAAAACCTGGAACCCAAGGACTTTGCTATTCGGGAAAACAACGGCGCCCCCATTGTTCCGGACGAAGTTATTGTGGACAAGAATGCGCCCCTGTCTGTTGTGTTGGTACTGGATGTCTCCCAGAGCATGATCAACAAACCAATTGCGGATGCCCGTGCGGCCGCCGCGAGATTTTTGGATCGCCTTTCTCCTGGGGATAAGGCAGCGCTGATCGCTTTCTCGGATGGCGTCGATCCCGATCCGCAGGTGCTGAATCCTACCCGGGAGTTGGCTTTCAGTGCTCAACTTGATCCGATGTATGACCTCGTCGAGAAGTTGGAAGCCAGCGGGGGCACGCATCTGTATAACGCGGTTTTGAAGGCAGTCCGGATGACCAACAACTTGCCCTCAGGGCATCGGGCGGTATTGGTGCTGAGCGATGGGGTCAATGAACCCGCTAACATTGGCGACCCTGATGGGCCAATCACCCTGGCAAAGGAGAGCAATGTACCGATCTATGTCATTGGTTTGGGATCGCGTACGGATGAAACCTACCTGCGCAGGCTCACCTCCGAAACTGGCGGAGTCTTAAAAATGGCTCCGAGTTCTGCAGAATTGGCAGAGACTTTTGATGACATGGCAGAACTATTAAAAACCCAATACGCCCTTACCTATACCAGCCAGGTTCAGGATGGTGCGGAATCGGTTGATCTCGGGATCACCCTTACCGCTTCTGGGATGGAGATCACAGGTCAGTCGGTGCTTAGCAATTTGCCTGCGCTCCCAACCAGCACACCCCAACCCTCCCCCACGAGCACTCCCGTGCCGCCCACACCGGTTCCAACAGCAGTTGTGATGCCCACAGCCGCACCAGTACCTCCGAAAACCTTCATGGATACCATCCGCGATTTGCCCTGGTTCTACAAAGCCCTGGCTGCCGTGATTTTGCTTGGCATTATTGCAATTATCCTCAGGGCGAGCCGTAAAAAGCCGGAAGGGGAGTATCGTTGTGCCCGCTGTGGGTATGTCCTACCCGAAGGGGTGGATGTGTGCCCGCAGTGCGGAGAAAGCCGGCGTTACGCCAACAAACAGGAATGACGGGTATTCTGCTGGCAGATAGTTAAATAGACTTTGTTGCTCGAATTGGAAATCTGGGATCGGTGGATTACACAAAACACCGATCCCCTTTCTTTTTTACGGGTTGAGATCGTCCAGGTTTGAGAGTGTGGGGTACAGTTCCACCCGGGTTGGCGTTTCACCCACAGACAGATAGGCTTCAACCAAAGCGCTGCCGTTGGCTGGTAGAAAATCCACCCAACCAGACCCGCCGCCAATGATTTCATCGTTGGCGTTGTATGCAAGCACGTGCACAGTCACACTCTCGAGGTCTACCGCGTAGGGGTTTTTCACGGTTGCCTTTACTTTTGGCAGATAATCGCTTTCGTAAATGACATTTTCCGTGGTAAAAGGCAGGAGTTGAGAGTTTACCACGTACTCACCGTGCAAGAATTGCACATTCACCGTCGCAGCAACATCACCTTCATTGAAAAGATAAAGACCTTCGCCTACACCAAACAGCGCATTCGGCATCAGCAAGGGCAGGTAGCCCCTGTTTACGCCCACCACCCTGCCATCCTGCGCGAATGCGGTTACCTGGTAAGAGGAATTGATGATCGCATACTTAGTGTCGGGGTTGGAAATAAGAAATGCCAGACTGGATGAATACTCACCTTTGCCAATTCCCGACTTGAGTACCACGGCTTTCTGACCATCAGGCGGTATGGCTTCAGGTTTGTTGTACTCTCCGACCTCATTCAGTGAGGGGTAAAGTTCGGCTTTTGCCACTTCACCCGCGCTGGAAACGTACACGTCAACACCGACGCTGCTGTTTGCCAGGATAAAGTTCAAATAGGTATACCCGCCGCCAATAATGTTACCAGCTGCATCATAAAGGACTGCATACGTGATTAAGTTGGTTACATCTTCTGGCAGCGCAGAAGTTATCAGACCAGCAACCCGCGAAAAGTATTCGTCCTTGATGTAGGTTACACCCTGCACAGTAAAGGGTGAGGCACTGGGTTCAGCCAGTTCGGGCGTCCCATCTTTGAATACAACTTCCATCCTGGCCACGGTCTGTCCCTCATCCAGGTAAAGGTCTCCGCCAATACCCATCACCTGGCCCGGTAGGATCAGGTCCAGATAGTTGTTTGTGCTGTCAAGCACCACCTCGCTGGCGTCGTAAGCGGTGATGCGATATTCGCTGTCCCGGATTGCCAGGGTGGGGTTGGGATTTTGCAGAATAAAAGCGTAGCCAACTGATTGCTCATCCTGACCGAAACCAAATTTTTGGACCACCAGCGGGGCTGCCGTTGGAACGCTTGGGGCTGCTGGAATGGCTGTCGCCTGGACAGCCGGTACAGGAGTTGCTGCTTCCGTTATGGGCTGCTCCTGCGGGATAGCAGTGGCAGCCACAGGTTCCGCCTCCTCGATCGGCGGGATGACCTTAACAGGTTCCTCTTTGGAACCGCAGGCGCTGAACGCCAACATCAGCACACAAATCATTACAAAAAAGGCATATTTGGGGGCTCTCTTTTCCATAGTAATCTCCAGGTTTTGGGGTCAGGATTGATGATAATAAGGCTTGCAGTGGTACTTAATTGGTCATCTCTGATTCTAACATAAAAGCGCAGAAAAAGATCTCCCATCCCCAGACTTCCCCTTTAGAGCGCTGCCAGTGGTATCAACTTCCCGGTAACTCATGCTATAATCCAGACGAGAATCAAGGACAAGAGTCAATTTCTAATGCGCTATTTAATCACTGGTGGAGCAGGTTTTTTGGGCACAGCTTTAAGCAACCGCCTGGCAAGGCAGGGGCACAAAGTGAGTGTGCTGGACAATCTTTCTGCAGGCGATGCTGCCCGATTGGTGCCGGAAGTAAATTTTACATTGGGCGATGTCAATGATAAAACCTTGCTCTGGAAATTATTGCAGGACGTAGACTGCGTTTTTCACCTCGCTGCGCGCGTTTCAGTGCCAGAGTCCCAGCTTTTTCCGCGCGATTACACCCAGGTAAACGTGGGCGGCACCGTTACGCTGATGGAAGCCCTCCGCGATGCCCGGGTCAGGCGCATTGTCTTTGCTTCATCGGGAACTATCTATGGCGATCAGGACACTGCCCCTTACCACGAAAAGATGGAAGTTCATCCCCGCTCTGCGTATGCGGTTTCAAAACTTGCTGCGGAATACTACGTACGTGCGATCGGCGCTGATACCGGCATAGAAACGGTTTGCCTGCGCATTTTCAACGCCTACGGTCCGGGGCAGCGCGTACCCAATGCTCATCCCCCGGTTGTCCCCAACTTTCTGAAGCATGCCCTCACCAACGGCTCCATCGTTATTCACGGCGACGGCAATCAGACCCGGGATTATGTATATGTGGATGATGTGGTCAATGCGATGGTCTCCGCTTCAACTGCCACCGGTGTGGACCAGCAGATCATTAATATCGGCAGCGGGGTTGAAACCAGCGTACGCGACCTGGTGCGTCTGGTCATCCAGGTGACTGGCGCTAAACCGGAAGAAATCTACAACCCCCACAAAAACGGCGGTAACGAACGCATGTGTGCGGACATTAAAAAAGCCTACGAAAAATTGAACTACCTGCCTCTTATTCCACTTGAGACCGGTTTGCGGCTGACCGTCGAACGCGACCCCCAATTCAACAAAGCCAATTGAGCAACATCCTTCCTCCGGATTTTTATGCCTTTCCTGCTTATGTGGTTGCCCCCAAATTGTTGGGCTGCCGGCTGGTACGCATCTGGCAGGGCAAACGCCTGGCAGGTCTGATTACCGAAACGGAAGCCTACCAGGGCGAAGAAGACCAGGCCTGCCATGCCAGGGTTGGCAAAACGGCGCGAACAGCCCCTATGTACGGTCCTGCCGGGCATGCATACATCTATTTCACCTACGGCATGCACTGGCTCCTCAACGTGGTGACCGATATGCCTAAAGTTCCTGCAGCGGTTTTGATTCGGGCAATTTTCCCGGTGGAAGGCCTGCAAACAATGAAGGCGCTGCGCCCCTCGCGGGCAAACAAGCCCGATTGGCTGAACGGTCCCGCCAAGTTGACCCAGGCGCTTGGGCTGGACGGCGCAGTGAATTGTGCAGATCTGTGCACAACGGAGTCCGGGCTTTTCATTGAAGCACCGCAGGAGAATCTGCATATTCCTTTTCAAACAGGACCGCGCGTAGGGATTGAGTCGGCAGGGGAGCCCTGGCGTTCGATCCCCTGGCGCTGGATTGCCGACCCTAAGGGTTTTGAAAATCAGGCGGCTTGAGCCGCTGATGAATGGTTGTTTAAATCAAAGGGCGCTGTTGGATGGCAGATTATAATAAGCCTACAGAACCGGCAAACAAGGATTTACCATGCAATTCGGAAAAAAGAAAAATAACCTGTCAAACTTTGAAGAACCCGCATATGAACGTGTGACCTCGGTCATTGGTCCAGGCATCAACTGGAAAGGCGACCTGCGCGGCAAGGGCGGGGTGCGCATTGAAGGCACAATGGAAGGCGAAATTGTCATGCATGGGCTGGTGGTAATCGGGGAAACCGGCAAAGTAACCTGCGACAATCTGCAGGCAGAAATGGTGATCGTTGCCGGGATGCTCAAAGGCAATATCACCTGCAAAAAGCTGGAAATTCGATCCACCGGGCGCATCTGGGGAGACGTGGTAGCTAAAACTTTCAGCAGCGAAGACGGTGCTTTTTTGCGCGGTCAGATGCGCATGGAAGAACAGGTGGACATTCCTGAAGAAGCAGAAGTGGTGGCAGAAGATGAGCTGCCAGAAGCAGCCCCTGAAGCACCTGACCAGCCAGAAAGCACAGGGTTCCTGGCTGCGCCTGATATTTGATTTCCCTGTTTTCGATCAACGGCCTGGCTGCGGTTGTTCCAAAACAATCGTGACCGGTCCGTCGTTCTGAATGTCCACGACCATATGTTCGCCAAAAATGCCCTTTTGAGCAGCCACCCCCATCCCATTTAACAACTCGCAGAAATAATCAAACAAAGGCTCTGCCAGGTTCGGCGGGGCGGCTTCAATGAAGGAAGGGCGCCTGCCGCGGCGGGTGTCGGCATACAGCGTGAACTGGGAAACCACAATGATCTCCCCGTTCACATCCAGGCAGGAAAGGTTCATCTTGCCCTGTTCATCCTGGAAAATGCGCAAATTGACGACTTTTTCTGCCAGTTCCTGCGCGTCCGCGCGCGTATCGCCGGGGCCAACCCCCAGCAGAACCACCAGTCCAAGCCCAATTTGGGCAACCACCTGGTCCCTCACCTGCACTTTCCCTGCACTGACCCTTTGAAGCACTGCGCGCATAGCAACTCCTTTGTTCTGCAAAAGGATTATACCTGTTCAAACCTCTTTTTGGGCGCAGGCCTCGTTCTGTGCAGATCGGTTGGAAACGAAAAGCAGCCTTATGGGCTGCCTTTTGAACTTAGTCGTGCTTATTTCTGCAGTTATGCTTTTGTGCCGCATTCCGGGCAAAATTTTGCCTCTGCCGGAATTTTAGCGCCGCATTCGGCACAGAACCTTTCCTGTTGGATCTTAAACCCGCATTCCGGACAGAACTTGACAAGAGCACGCAGCGGTTTGCCGCAGTTCGGGCAGGTTGCCCGTGCGCCTTCGCGCCAGTTCTTCTCCTTGAGCATTTCGCGGTCTTCTTCAGCCATCTTGGAATGTGCCCAAATCTCTTCCACGGTACGTTCAGATTGTGCGGCAGCCATCTCCACCCCCAGGTCGGGGGAGCAGTCCTTGCATAAGCCCTTGGCAGTATTCCAGCAGCTCTGCCTGCAGACCCAAGCCGAACAGCGCGGGCACTGTACAAAGTCTCCCCTTACTTCTTCGGCAGCGTTGAGGTAGGCCTGGTCGTGCGCTTTTTCCCAGTTAGCGGAGCGGGCGCGTTCGCCAAGCGTGGCTGCATGTCCGAAGATTCCCCCGAAAAGGCTGTTAGCAGTATCCAGCGCACCGGTGATTTTTCCTAACGCAAAAGGTTGAAATGTAGTGCGGAAGCCAGTTCCGCAGCGGTCACACATAAACTCAAACTGGAAACCTTCGTCTGTGGAAAGGTCGTTGTAATTGTTTGAAAAGGCTATTTTTCCCATGAGCGCCTCCAATCGCAGTGATGAATTAATCATACCCGAACTAACAAAAATGCGATTGCCTTTTAACAAAATGGTAATAATTTTCCTTCCCCGGCTGAAGGTGAGTCTTGCCAGCGTGGTTGGCACGACCTGGGGCTGCACAGCATTTTTGTAGGTGTATAATCTCACTATGCCCCTTACAGGTATGAATCCCCCCATCGTGGTCGATAACCCGCAGCTCTACCAGCAGATGCTGGAAGCGCTCTCAACCGAAGCGGTCATCGCTGTGGATACCGAATCCAACAGCCTGCATGCTTATCAGGAACGCATCTGCCTTATACAGCTTTCCTCCCGACAAAAAGACTACCTGCTGGACCCATTTGCCTTTTCTGAATTGAAAGCTTTGGGAGACCTGTTTGCCAACCCTGCTATCCAAAAGGTCTTTCACGCAGGCGATTACGACCTCACCTGCCTGAAACGCGATTATCACTTTGAATTTAATAACCTTTTTGACACCATGCTGGCTGCCAACGCCCTGGGAGAAACAACCCTTGGACTGGCAGGGCTGCTCAAAAAGCACCTGGGGGTGGAAATTGAGAAAAAGTATCAGCGTGCGGACTGGGGCAAGCGCCCCATCAAACCCGAAATGCTGCAGTATGCCCAGGCAGATTCACACTACCTGATCCCCCTGATGGAGATCCTGACGCCCTTGCTAATTCAGCAAAACCGCCTGCAATTGGTGCTGGAAGACAGCGCCGCCCTGGCAAGCCAAACCCAGGCGATGAAAACCAATGGTGAAGATCTGCGCCGGGTGCGCGGCACACGCGGGCTCAAACCGCAGACACTCAGCCTCCTGATGGAACTGAACGCCATGCGCGAAGGGATCGCAAAAGAGCGCGATCTGCCGCCTTTCAAAATCCTCAGTGACCGAGCCCTGGTAGAGGCTGCCGAGATGCAGCCTAAATACCTGGAAGAACTGGGCTTGCTGCCGTCTTTTTCAGCCGGGCAAGTTAAACGCTACGGCAGAAAAATACTGCAGACCGTGGCAGCCTGGCGTAAAGACCCGCGCAGTGTGCACAGGCAGCCGTCAGCAATCCTCCCGGAGGATGTGCTTCGGCGCAGAGATCTGCTGGCAGAATGGCGCAAGAAAAAGGGCAGCAGGTTGGGGGTCTCCTCCAATGTGATCCTTACGCGTGAACTGCTGGAAAGCATCGCCGATAAGCCCATCCGCAACCTGCAGGAGTTGGAACGGGCTATGCAGTCCAGCCCAACGCGTTTTTCACAGTATGGACTGGAACTGATTGATTTGCTGAGAAAGGAAGAAGGATGAAATTACATGTTTTAGGCGCAGCCCAGACGGTGACGGGGTCCATGCATTTGCTGGAAGTAAACGGCATGAAATTGCTGCTGGAATGCGGTATGTACCAGGGCAAGCGCGCCGATACCTATGCCGTCAACCTGAACTTCCCCTTTGATCCCAAATCGATTGACGCGGTAATCCTGAGCCATGCCCACATCGACCACAGCGGCAACTTGCCTAACCTGGTGAAGCAGGGCTATTCCGGACCCATTTACGCTACCAATGCCACGGTCGATCTGGCAGATATCATGCTGCGCGATTCCGGGCACATCCAGGAATGGGATATCCAGTATGTCAACAAGAAACGCCGCAAGAAGGGCGAACCTCCCATGGAGCCGCTCTACACCCAGCGCGATGCCGTGGAAACCATGCCCCTGTTTCGGTCGGTGTTGTATGAGAAGCCATTTGAGCCAATTCCAGGCGTTACTGCCACCTTGCAGGATGCTGGTCATATCCTTGGGTCAGCGTCTGTAGCGCTGGATATCCGGGAAAATGGCAGCAAGAAACGCCTGTGGTTTAGCGGCGATATCGGGCGCTACGACATGCCGATCCTGATGGACCCGGTGCTGCCCCAGGATGCCGATTACCTCCTGATGGAGTGCACTTACGGCGATAAAAAGCACGACGATCAGGATGAGGCTTTTGAAGAACTTATGGATGCGGTTAACCGCACTGTGCGGCGGGGCGGCAAGATCATCATCCCTTCTTTTGCCGTTGGACGCACCCAGACGCTGTCTTATTACCTCAGCCAGGCAATGGAAGAAGGCGAAATTCCCCAAATCCCGGTTGTGGTAGACAGTCCCCTGGCAGTGAACGCCTCTGACCTGTACCGTAAGCATTCCGAGTGTTTCGACGAGGAAACCTGGCGCTTGATTGCTGAACACCGCAGCCCAGCGCTGGATTTTGATAATCTCTACTTCACCCGCAGTGTGGACGAGTCCAAGGCGATCAACGAATACCGGGAGCCGATGATTATCATTTCTGCTTCCGGGATGGCTGAAAATGGGCGCATTCTGCACCATCTGGCAAATAACATCGAGGATGGACGCAACACCATTGTGATCGTTTCCTGGCAATCCCCGGATACGCTTGGGCGGCGCCTGGCAGACCGCGAGCGCAAGGTGAGGATCTTTGGGGATGAATACTATCGCAAAGCCGAAGTGGTGACCATTGGCGGGTTGAGCGCGCACGCCGGGCAGGATCTGCTGGTGGAGTATGCCCTTGCCAGCAAAGCCACGCTCAAAAAGATTATTTTCATCCACGGGGAGCCGAAGGCTTTTAATGCGCTGGCGCAGCGGTTTGCGGAAATTGAGGATATGCCTGAGATCGCTTATCCGACCAGAAGCGAAGTCTTTGAACTCTAAATTCAGGTATAATCATCAGACCAATTCGGAGAGATGCCAGAGCGGTTGAATGGGACGGTCTCGAAAACCGTTGTAGTCCTTGTGGCTACCGTGGGTTCGAATCCCACTCTCTCCGCTGAATTGTTAAGTAATGGGAGCAATTATCCTTAAATGCTGTAGAGGTTTTTTAGGAAAAGCCGCAAAACAGCAGCAATAGCAGCAATTTTCTGCCCGCTTAGTCTGCTACTCAATCTTCATGCTGGCGAATCTCCCCTATCCCCAACTTCTCAAAAACAAGCGGGCTCAGGCAGGAGATCCACAACCCGATCAGCCCGTAGCGCAGATAGCGTAAAACTGCACTGAGTGATCCTAAATCTTGGGGGAAAAGCGCCCCCAACCCGGCATACAGGGCAAATAAGCCCGCCAGACCCAGCACGTAGCGCAGCACGCGTTTACCTTTGCCGGCGCCGCTCTGCAGGATGCCTTTCTTTGCCCGCAAGAATACAAAACCGCCCAACATGCCAAACCACATCCCGGATGTGGTCAGCACGCCATCCA
Organism: uncultured Anaerolineaceae bacterium; assembly: GCA_964455505.1. GTDB lineage: Bacteria > Chloroflexota > Anaerolineae > Anaerolineales > Anaerolineaceae > Mesolinea. The sequence continues at coordinate 25,027 of CAYVWM010000004.1, read as the reverse complement.
GGCTGAGTGGGTCCACATCACCTGCACGTTCCAGCCATTCTGCCGGCATCTGCCAGCCGGCGGGTATAGAACGCGCCGCCAGCGATAAGCCAATCATCCCCAGGGATGAAACGAATGCCAGCAGCGCCTGGCTTTGCCATGAGCGGTTTCTGACGCGGTCCGCCACCTTGGGTGCAAAACGCCAGAAAGCCAACACCAATAGAGCGCCGAGCAGCCAGCCTATCAGCACATCGCTCAGAAAATGAACGCCCAGAACCAGGCGCGAAACGCCCACCAGGAATACCACCAGCAGGAAAACGAGTGTCGTGCGCTTGCTGCGGGCTTCTACCGCCAGCCAACCCCACACGGATGCCGAATTCATGGAGTGCCCAGAAGGCATGCCGAAGGAACTTTCATGGATAAGCGGAATGACCCGAGAGTCAATCCAATAGGGGCGCGGACCCTTCAGCAGGACTTTAAAAAAGTGGTTGAAGGAACCGCTGAGGAGCAGCACGCAGCCCACCCTCAAGCCCGCCAAAGCATCGATGCACCAGTAAATAGCTGGGATGATCATGAAAAACACCATCTGGCCGCCCAATTCCGTTATGGTGCGCATCATCCCCTGCAGCCAGGACCCCCAGCCCTGCAGGACTACATTCACGATTACTTCAGCTATTCGGATTGTTTCCATCTCCAAGCACCGCCTGCGTCTATTTTCTTGATTTTACCTTTTTTACAACAAAAAAGAGCTCCAGCGGAGCTCCTTTTGCTGATTGGTGGTTTTAAGCCTGGGGCAATTCCTCTTTAAGGATCATGCCGTTCAGGATCATTTCTAGCGCCATGGTATGCACGCATACACCCCGTGTCTGGAAAAAACTGCAGTCGCAGCTCCAGGTGCCGTTGTCGTAGTGTACCGTGTGGTCATTATTATCACCCTTAAATACTGCTTCAAACTGGGTTAAGGAGATTCTGTCCTTTTCTTCCGCGTAACGTTTGGCTTTTTCGATCTTTCCGATCATTCCGCTGTCCATGTCACCTCATGCTCCGTTTCGTGTTGTGAATTATTAAACAAAAACACGCGCCACAAATCGCCGGCGAGTGTTCCGCTCTCAAAATCCGCTGCAAGTGATTTGCACGGATCATACCTATTTCGCTAACCTCTCCATAGTGCTTTTATTATAGTCTTTTTAGGCTGCAGAGTCAATTGAAACGGGCATTTCCAGCTGCAAAATCGGCGGGATTGCGTGATAGATGAGGCAAGCGTGGTAAACTGGCAAGCAAAACAGCAGCACAAAAAATCCTTGAAGTGAGGTTGGGATGAGCAGCATTCCTGATTGGTTCGATTGGGCGCAGCGCCTGCAGACCATAGCCCAAGCTGGGCTGACCTATGACAAAAACCCCTATAACATAGAACGTTTCAGGCAAATCCAGCAGATTGCCGCAGAGATACTTTCAGCGGGCACGGGAACACCGCTGGACCAGCTGGATTTGTTGCTTTCAACCGAAAGGGGTTATGCCACACCCAAGCTTGACGTGCGCGGGGTGGTGATGCAGGAGGGGAAAATGCTGTTGGTCAAGGAACTGGCGGACGGCTGCTGGACGCTCCCCGGCGGATGGGTGGATGTGGGCGAACCGCCAAGCCAGGCGGTGGAACGCGAAGTCTGGGAGGAGTCGGGCTACGAAGTAAAGGCTGTCAAACTGCTGGCGCTCTACGACCACCGCCAGCACAATTTTTCGCGATACATTTTTCATATCTACAAACTCTTCTTCCTGTGCGAGTTGCTTGGAGGCAAACCTGCCACGAGCATCGAGACGGACGGGGCAGAATTCTTTGGGCAGGAGGCTCTGCCGCCGCTCTCTTTGGGCAGGGTCACGGACGAGGTCATGCAGCGCATGTTTGCGCTGGCAGCCCAACCGGACGCCGCGACCGAGTTCGATTGACAGGTGATCAGACTATTGGGGGATCGTATTTTTCCTGATGACCTGAACTACAAGGGGTTTTGGGCAGTGCGCTCTGGCTCGTCCGCAAATTTCTCAAACAACAGCCCGTCTTCCCCGCCGACGTAGTAATGCGGCATGCGTTTAACCTGGCGGTAGCCGCTGTGCTGGTAAAGCGCAATGGCAGCCTGATTGGATGCCCGCACGATCAGACGAACACGCGGGGCTGCCAGTGCCTGTTCTCCGGCTTGCAGCAGGCGCTTGCCCAGCCCTTTGCCCTGCCAATCCGGAGCCACACCGATGGAGTTGATCCAACCGATGCCCTGTTCCCGCTGATATTCTCCCGAAAGAAAGGCAATTGCTTCATCCCCGTTTTCAATTTTCAGACGGACCAAGCCGGGGGCGGTCAGCACCCATACCAATTGCAGCAGCGGCCAAACATCGTTCTTGCAAAAACAAGCTTTTTCCAACCTTCGCAGGCTTTCGAGGTCCTTCAGGCCTGCTTTTTGGATCGGAAAATCAGCTGCCTGCATATTGGATAAGCCGCTTTCAGACTGCATCCTCATCCTTTTCCGCTTCTTGCAGCTGGTGGGCCAGGCCTTCCCATGCCTGCATGAGCGGCTCCAACTTCTGTTGAATGCTTAGGTAGTCTTCGGCAAGCTGGTGCACTTTTTTGGGGTCTTTGGGTGGGTTGGCAAGCTTGGCTTCGTGCAGGGCTTTGTCCTTTTCCAGGGCGTGGATTTGCGCTTCGAGGGCAGCGATTTTCTTTTGCAGCTGCTGCTTCTGGTTTCGGCTGAGTGCTTTGGGTTTAGATTGGGATGGATCAGATACCGCAGGCAGCCCAGGCACAGGCTCTTCTGTGCTGGCAATAGCCGCCTGGTTGGCTGCCAGCTGGGCTTGCCGGTATTCGGAATAGGTGCCTGCAAATGCTTTCAGGCTTCCCGTAAGGGGCTCCATTTCCCAGATCTGGGTGGCCAGCGCGTCAATCAGGTACCTGTCGTGCGAGACCAGCAGAATGGTGCCGGGATACTCCGCCAGCACGCTCTGCAGCACTTCCTGGGTGGATAGGTCCAGGTGGTTGGTGGGTTCGTCCAATAGCAGCAGGTTGGCGTCGGTGAGAGCCAGTTTGGCCAGCGCCAGGCGGCCTCTTTCTCCGCCTGAAAGCGTTTCGACCGGTGCAAAGACGTCGTCGCCGCTGAAACCGTACCTGCCAAGGTAGTTACGCACTTCGGCTGGCAGCATAGCCGGCGCCACGCGGTTGATTTCTTCGATCAGCGTGTTATGGGGCAGCAGGTCTTCATGGGCCTGGGCAAAGTAGCCTACCTTAAGGCTGGCGCCCAATTCAAGCGAACCAGAATAGGGCGGGATCTGCCCGAGTATGGTCTTAAGGAAGGTGGTTTTGCCGGCGCCGTTGGGGCCGATGATCGCCACACATTCCTTGCGCTGTAGCACCAGGTCTGGGGCGGAAAACAGGGGTTTGCCTTCGTCGTGGTAGCCGACGGCCAGGTCGTAGGTGCGCAAAACCAGGTTGCCGGACCTGCCCACCAGCCCCAGGCGCAAGTGCATCGGGCGCAGGTTGGCCCTTGGGGAGGTAAGCAGGGAATCCTGCAGCAGGCGCTGCAGCCTGCGCTGGCGGCCCACAGCCTGGGCGTTATTCTGGGTGCCCAGGTTCTGGCGGATGTAAGCTTCCTGCTTTTTGATGAACTCCTGCTGGGATTCAAATTCCGCCAGGCGCCTGGTATAGCGTTCTTCACGCTGCTGCAGGTAGGCGCTGTAATTGCCGCGGTAAACCTCCAGGGCGGGGGTCATTTCCCAGATCTGGCTGGCAACCTGGTCCAGGAAGTAGCGGTCGTGCGAGACGATCACCACGGCGCCGTCCCAATCCTTCAGGTAGGCTTCCAGCCACTCCACTGCGGCAATATCCAGGTGGTTGCTGGGTTCATCCAGCAGCAGCAGGTCGGGATCGTCCAGCAGCAGCCTTGCCAGGGCAGCCCGTGTGCGCTGGCCGCCGGAGAGCTGCACCAGCGGGCGGTCGTAGTCTGATGGGTCGAAGCCAAGCCCGGCCAGGGTCAGTTTAATGCGTGTAGGGTAAGTGTACCCGCCCCCGTGTTCAAAAAAAGCCTGTAAATTGCCGTAGCGCTGCAGGATCTGCGGGTCGCAGTCGGGCGACTGCATGGCCTGTTCCAGTTGGCGCAGTTCGTCTTCGGCGGCCAGCAGGTTCTCAAATGCTGCCAGGCAGAAAGACCACAAGGTGCCTTCGCGGCTGGTTGTGGCTTCCTGGGGCAGGTAGCCAATGCACAGCCCTTTGGCGCGGTGCACCGATCCCTGGCTGGCTTCTTCTACCCCTGCCAGGATGCGCAGCAGGGTGGTTTTGCCCACTCCGTTGGGGCCAACGATGGCAGTGCGCGCCCGATGGGGAATGCTCAGGGTGATCCCTTCAAAAATATCGTTCGGACCAAAAGATTTGGCCAGGTTCGTTGCGGTCAGCAGTGCCATACCACAGAGTATATCAGCAGATGGCCAATCTGCAGGCTGCTTTTTGCAAGCCTTATTCTGTGCCTGCAGGGTGCTTTGAGTGTACGAAAATGGCCGGTGTTGGAGCAGTGCTGCCAGGCGGCGGTGATGGTAAAATCAAGCCTATGAAACTGAAACGCTGGCATGTGTGGCTTGGGGTGGTCATCAGTGCGGTTTTCCTGTACCTGGCTTTCCGCAAGGTGGATTTTGCCCAGGTCTGGACTTTTCTCAAGCAAGCGCGCTGGGGCTGGGTGCTGCCCGGCCTGGCGTTCTACTTTTTGGGTGTGTGGCTGCGGGCGCTGCGGTGGCAGCTGCTGCTCAAACCGCTCAAGCTGCTGCCCATCCGCAAGCTCTTCCCTGTGGTGGCAATCGGGTACATGGGCAATAACGTTTACCCTGCCCGGGCGGGTGAATTCCTGCGGGCAATTCTGCTTAAATCCAAACAGCAAGTGGAAATTTCCGCCAGCCTGGCCACCATCGTGGTGGAGCGGCTGTTTGATGCCCTGGTCATTCTCGGGCTGGTGCTGCTGAACCTTTCCCAACTGAGCGCACTGCCCAGTGCGCAAGGCTACCTGGGGACCATTCGGGGTGTTGCCACTTGGGGCAGCATTATCTTTTTGGGGCTGCTGGCGGTTTTCCTGGCGATGGTCTTTTTTCCCAGACCAACCAAAACCCTTACGGATTGGATGGTTGCCCACCTGGTTCCCAAAAAACTGCGCCCGGCAATATCCGGGATTGTGGAAAAATTTATCCACGGGCTTTCCAGCCTGCGTTCGGTCTCCGAAACGCTCAAGGTGCTGCTGCTTTCTGTGGCGGTTTGGGTCTGTGAGACCGGTCTTTATTGGGGGGTGATGAAAGCGATGGGGCTGGAACTGAGCTTTATGGCGCTGATGCTGGTGAACGGGGTGATCAACCTGGTGCTCCTGGTACCCGCTGCGCCGGGCGGATTGGGCACTTTTGATGCGGCCTGCAAAGCCATGCTGGAAGTGTTTGGCGTCGGTTCGGAGCTGGCCTTAGGCTACACCCTGCTGCTGCGCGTGGCGTTGTGGGTGCCCATTACCATCCTGGGTGCGCTTTTCTTTTTCCGGGAAGGCTTCTCATTCACCACAGACCTTGAACAGCTCAAAACCCAGTATTCCGGCGGCCCGGAATTTGATTCGACCAACTTAAAGTCTGATAAGCCGGATGCGTCTGACGCAGTGGACAAGGAGATGGAATAATGCCTGAGAAATCAAAATCGGTGGCGGTGATCGGCGCGGGGATTGGGGGGCTGAGCGCTGCTTACGACCTGGTGAAAGCCGGCTGCAATGTGACCGTCTTTGAAGCCTCCGACAGTCCAGGCGGCCTGGCGGCAGGATTCCGTGAACCCCACTGGGATTGGTCAGTCGAGCGCTACTACCACCACTGGTTCGCTTCAGACGTCCACATGCTCGGCCTCATCGATGAACTCGGCTGGTCCGATAAGGTGCGCTTTCCCAAACCGGTCAGCGTGATGTATCACAACGGCAAGTATTATCCCTTCGATTCCATCCCCGCCGCCCTGATGTACCCGGGTTTGGGCTGGGGGATCAACAAAATCCGCTTCGGACTGGTGGGGCTCTACCTGCGCCTGACAAAAAACTGGAAACCACTGGAAAAGTGGACCACGGATGCCTGGATGCGCAAGAAAGCCGGCAGCAAAGTCTACGAAAGCATGTGGGAACCTATGATGATCGGCAAGTTTGGCGAACGCTACGCCAAGCAGGTGAATATGGCCTGGATGTGGGCGCGCCTGCATGCCCGCACCACCCGGCTGGGCACTTTTGAAGGCGGTTTCCAGGCTTTCGCGGATGCCTTTGCTGCCCATCTGGTGTCCTTGGGGGTGGACATCCGCTACAGTGCCCGTGTGAACGGAATCCAATCAGCCGAGGGGGGCGCTCTGGCGCTTAGCCTGGGCGGACAGGCGCCGGTCAACTTCGACCAGGTTCTGGTGACACTTTCGCCCGGTGTGCTGGCAAAACTGGCGCCGGAACTGCCCGCAGGGTATCTGGACGGGCTGCTCAATCTCAAGAGCATGGGCGCGGTGGTCATGACCCTGGCGCTCAAGCACCCCCTCTCACCGCAGGGCTACTACTGGTACAACATTCCTAAACAGTTGGGTTTTCCTTTCCTTTCGCTGGTGGAGCACACCAATTTCCTCAAACCGGAGTATTTTGGCGGTGATCATATCCTTTACATTGGCGACTACCTGGAGAGCGATCATCCCAATTTCAGCAAGAGCCAGGAAGAACTGCTGGCGGAATTTCTGCCCCATCTCACCAAGATCAACCCCGAATTCAAACCGGATTGGGTGCGCAAAGCCTGGCTTTCCAGAACTGCCTATGCCCAGCCCATCCCCTTGGTGGGGCATTCCGAGAACATTCCGGATATTCGCACACCCCAAAAGGGCTTGTTTTTTGCCAGCATGAGCCAGGTTTACCCCTGGGACCGCGGCACCAACTTTGCGGTGGAAATTGGACGTCGGGCAGCCCGAATGATGCTTCAGGAATAAAACGCCAATATCGTGTAGGTATCGCCACTTTTTTACCATGATTCCGACTCCGGAATCACTATCCCAAAAAACTGCTGAATCTAATGCGGTAATATCATATGCCACAGGTTGTACTTACAAGTCAAAAAGGCAATCATACCCCTATATATGGGGGGTAATTATTCCTGATCTCCTGACAAATAGGGCTGAGAATTTGGGGCTTTTTTGCAAAAACCATATTTATGAAGAATATTGGAATTTTTAAGATTAGCCAATCTTAAAGAAAGCGTATGTTTTAAGCCAAAAAGACCATTAAACGGTTGAAGCGGATGGTTAGGGGTGTTAGAATCGCATCACCGATTTAGCTGAAGTCAGTTTAGCAAACCTACCCAGCGAATCGAAACCTGAAAAGGATCATCGAATCGCTTATTTTACCGTCGGTGTTTTTAGACTACATTCCCAGTTGGAGACTGGGTGATCAGGAGAACTGCAAATGAATGCTCAGCAAGCATGGCAAGCTGTTTTAGGCCAACTACAAATAGAGTTATCCAAAGCCTCTTACGACACCTGGGTAAAGAATACCCAGCTGATTGAATACCAGGAAGAGACCGGGACTTTTGTGTTGGGAACGGCTAACGCCTACGCATGCGACTGGCTCGACAGCCGCCTGAAAACCACCGTGGTCAACAAACTGAACGGTCTGATGGGACGGCAGACAGATGCGCAGTTTAAGGTCTGGTCTGCACCGGCTGTGCTGCATGCCAATGAATCCACCCCGGCTGCCCGCAAGGTGCAGGAACCAACGCCAGACACATTTGAAACACACCTGGCCAGCAAATATCGCTTTGATAATTTCATCGTCGGCCCCAATAACCGCCTGGCGCATGCGGCCTCGCTGGCAGTGGCAGAAAACCCCGCCCGCGCCTACAACCCGCTCTTCCTGTATGGCGGCGTGGGACTGGGCAAAACCCACATCCTGCACGCCATTGGCAATGCCGTTTTGCAGCAGGGCTTGCAGGTGCTGTATGTCTCCTCCGAAGAATTTACCAACGACTTGGTGAATGCCATCCGCTCAAAGACCACGACCACATTCCGCGAAAAATACCGCCAGGTGGATGTACTCCTGATCGATGATATCCAGTTCATCGCCGGCAAAGAATCCACCCAGGAAGAATTTTTCCACACCTTCAACACCCTGCACGGGCAGGACAAACAGATTGTAATGACCTCCGACCGGGCTCCCAAGGCAATGAGCACCCTGGAAGAACGCCTGCGTTCGCGCTTTGAGTGGGGTCTGACCGTTGACATCCAACCCCCCGATTACGAAACCCGCCTGGCGATCCTGCGCACCAAGGCAGAAAAAGCCAACCGGAATGTGCCTACCGATGTGATGGAAATGATCGCACACCAAATCCAGGCCAACATCCGCGAATTGGAAGGCGCCTGGAACCGGGTGCTTGCGTATGCAGACCTTTCCGGCGCGCAGCTCGACCTGCCGCTGGCAACCAATGCGCTGGCAGATTTTCTGCCGCAGCATTCCGATGTCAGCCCAGCAGACGTGCTCAGCGTGGTGACGAAATATTTTGGGATCTCTGCTGAACGCATCCTGGGGCGGGATCGCTCCAAGGACGTTGCCCTGCCCCGGCAGGTGGCCATGTACCTCATGCGCGAACAGGGCGGCATTTCCTTACCGCGCATTGGCGAGGAATTAGGCGGCCGGGACCATACCACGGTCATGTATGCCTGCGACAAGATTGCTGACATGATAGAACGCGACGACCGCGTGCGACGCCAGGTGCTGCACCTGCGCGAACAGCTGACAGTCTGAACCGCCTGTCAACGCCGCAGCCGCAAAATTAATCCCCCAAAGACTCCAGTTCTCCCCAGTTGCGCCCGATGCGGGCGTCTGTGGTCAGAGGCACGTCCAGCTTAATCGTGTTTTCCATGACCTCGCGGGCGACCTGCACCGTCTTTTCCATTTGCTCGTCCGGCACTTCAAAAATCAGTTCATCGTGCACCTGCAGGATCATATCCGCCTGCAAGCCGGCAGTCTGCAGCGCATCCGGCAGGCGGATCATAGCCAGTTTTATGATGTCAGCTGCGGTGCCCTGGATGGGCGCGTTGATGGCTTCGCGTTCCTCGCGCTGGCGCATGGCGTAGTTGGTGCCGGCCTGCAGGTTGGGGAAGTAACGCCTGCGCCCCAACAGCGTTTCCACGTAGCCTTGTTTGGCGGCCAGGATGCGGGTATCGTCCAGCCAGGCTTTCACTGCCGGGAAGTGTTCAAAGTAGGCACTGACGAAGTTTTCAGCTTCCGCCAGGGTAAGCTCACTGGATCGGGTCAGGCCGAAAGCGCTCATGCCGTAGATCAGCCCGAAGTTGATGGCCTTGGCATGCCGGCGCTGGGCTTTGTCAACTTGTTCAAGGGGGATAGCGTAGATAGCAGCGGCAGTAGTGGCGTGGATATCCTGGCCTTGTTGGAAAGCGGCAATCATGGTCTCATCCTGGGCGATGTGGGCCATAATGCGCAGTTCGATCTGCGAATAGTCGACGGCCAGGAACTGATGGCCAGGCGCAGCAATGAAACCCTGGCGCACCTTTCGGCCGATTTCCGTGCGGGTGGGAATATTCTGCAGGTTGGGGTCCTGCGAAGCGATCCTGCCGGTGACCGTGCCGGTCTGGTTGAAAGAAGTGTGCACCCGTCCCGTTTTGGGATTGACCTGTGCCGGCAGTGCGTCCACATAGGTGGATTTGAGCTTGGTCAGTTCGCGGTATTCCAGGATTTGTTCAATGATAGGGTGCTGCCCCAGCATGTCTTCCAGAACGCTGGCAGCGGTAGAGAGCTTGCCCGAGCTGGTTTTGCGGGAGCGGTCAGGCGGTTCCAGGTTCAGACGCTTGAAAAGCACGTCTGAGAGCTGCTGGGTGGAGTTGATATTGAACGGTTCGCCGGCATGGTCAAAGATGCCAGTCTCAAGCCGGGCAATATCGGTCTGCAATTCTTCCCCAAAGGCATCAAAGAAAGGCAGGTCGAGCAGCACGCCTTTTTCTTCCATGGCGGCCAGCACCGGGACGAGTTTGACCTCAATATCCTGGTTGAGGTCTTCGGCCTGGCGGTCGCGCAGTTCCTGCTGCAGCGGCTCCACCAACCTCAGGGTCATCACGGCATCTGCGGCGGCATAAGGCGCTGCGGAAGCAATCGGCACTTCTGCCATGCTGATCTGTTTCTTACCGCTGCCAATCAGGGCTTGGATTTTGGTCATTTCCACCCCCAGCCGCACCCAGGCCAGCGGTTTGAGCCCCAAATTGCGCGAATCGGGATTGACCAGCCATTCGGCAATCATCGTATCGAAGCTGATCGGATTGACCTCAAAACCTGCCTGGTGCAGGCAGACCAGGTCGTACTTGCTGTTGTGCCCAACCTTGCCAATCTTGGGATCGGTTAGCAGTGGGGTCAGCGCTTTGCGCACCTTGTCGATGGGCAATTGGGGTCCGGTCTGGTGCCCAACCGGGATGTAGAAGCCTTTGGTAGGGCTGCCTGCCAGCGAGATGCCCACCAGGTCTGCTTGCATGGGGTCGGTGCTGGTGGTTTCGGTATCAAAAGCGATTACTTTGCACCCCGAAAGTTCTGCCGCACAGGCTGCAAGCGCGGCGGGTGTATCCACAACAACGGTTACGAAAGGTTGGTCCGTACTCTGGATTTCCAGGGCGGGCGCTTCTTCCGGGGTAAACAGGCTTTCCTGGTAGCCGGCATCCAGGCTGGGATGCATTTTTTTAACCAGCGCTTTGAGGCGCTGGGTGAGGGTGCGGAATTCAAGCTGTCTGAACAGCTCTTCCACTGCGGCCGGGTTGAAGCGCGAAATCTCCGCCTGCCTCAGGTCCAGTTTCACGCCCAGGTCCGTGCGGATTTGAGCCAGGGTCTGGCTCAGGTAAGCGCTTTCCTTGCCCCCTTCCAGTGCGGTCTTTGCCCGACCGGTGATCTCAGACAAATGGGCATAAACCTCATCCAGTGTGCCGTATTTCTCCAGCAGGATCACGGCGGTCTTCTCACCGATTCCCCGCACCCCGGGGATATTATCCGAACTGTCGCCAACCAGGGCTTTGTAATCCACGACCTGGTCGGGCAGCACGCCCAGTTTACGTTTCACGTCCTCCGGGAAGTAATCCTCGTTGCCATTGGCTTTGGTGTTGGGCAGTGAAACCACAATGCGGTTGGTTACTAATTGCAGCAGGTCGCGGTCTCCGGTGATGATTTTGACGCCCAGTCCTTCATTCGCAGCCGCCCAAACCGCCAGGCTGCCGATGACGTCATCCGCTTCGAAGTTGTCCATCTCCAGGCGGGGAATGTTGAATGCATCCACCATCTCACGGATGCGCTCGATCTGGCTGCGCAGGTCGTCGGGCATTTTGGCGCGGGTGCCTTTGTAATCGGCATACATCTCGTGCCGAAACGTGCGCCCAGTGTCGAACGAGACGGCCATATAATCCGGCTCTTCCTGTTCCAGGATGCGCAGCAGGGTGCTGGCAAAACCAAAAACGCCAGCGGTTGGTTCGCCGCTGCTGGTTGCCCAGCGCGTCAGACCCCCTGAAGTCAGGGCAAAATAGGAACGGTAGGCGATGGCGTGGCCATCCAACAGGTAGAGAATTTTTGGCATGCTTTCCTCGGCAATTTTTTATCGGAGGCGGTTTTGTGCTCCCGCTTCTTTTTAATGGTAACCTTTTGGGCTTCAGAACACCTGGAACCAATACGGCTTTTGGGCTGGGGTCTGGAGCACGGCCTGGCTTTCCGGCAAGTCTGTAGGGCTTTCTGCTGCCCAAACCCGCACCGGGTGGGTGCTGCCCTCTTTGTCGGCGGCTGCGGGTTCGGCTGCTGGGCTGTTTTGGGCTTCTTCCGTCAGCATTGCCAAAAGCGCGTCCCGCAAACTGGCATCTTTAGGCGCGTGGGGAAGGCTCGGCAGCGGGGTTTCGGCTGGGCTGCCGGTTGAATCAAGCGCAAGCAAGGGCTGCAAGGCCTCTGCCAAACTTGCGCTGCTGGCCTGGGCTTCAGCAAGCCGGGTCTCCAGCGGGTAAGCCATCAGGAGGGTCTGGTCTGCGCCCAGGCTGAGCACATGAACCAGGGAAGCATCCCCGTTGATGCGCAGGGCGTGAAAACTCTGTTCCGGCGGCACCGGGCTGCGCTTTTGGGTCTCGGCAAGCCGTGTCAGCCGACCCCACGCCGCTCCGTCCATCCCATCCGGGTAACTGCGGGCGGTCTGGGGAGTGATCACAAAGGCTGCCCTGGCGGGGCTGTTTGCCAGCCAGTCCGAAACGGCGTTATCCAAAGGCTCAGACATATCACTGTTTCCCTGTGGTTTGCAGGGAATCTCCTGTTTCAATTTAGTTTAACATGACCTCGAGTGGGCTGCAAGAATTCGGGGAAAGTCAGTGGATAAACATGCCTGCTTGGTATGCCGTCAGGCCTTTAAAATCGCCAGGTGTGGACATTCCCATCGCAAAAAGGTAAAATCTTAAAAATTGCGGCTGCCAATCGTGAGGGTGTGTTAAACAATCGGCGCTGCACAAAAACAAGGAGAGAACAGCATGGATACATACGATGTGGTGGTTATTGGCGGAGGTCCGGGCGGTTATGTTTGCGCGGTGCGCGCTTCCCAATTGGGCTTGAAGGTTTGCCTGGTGGAAAAACAATACCTGGGCGGGGTCTGCCTGAATGTAGGCTGTATTCCCTCCAAGGCCCTGCTGCGCAGTGCGGACCTGGCTCACACCCTGCGCACCCACCCTGAGGATTTTGGCATCCATTGCGACAATCTGAGCCTGGACTATGCCCAGGCGGTCAAGCGCAGCCGGCAGGTTTCCGACCGGCTGGTGAGGGGCGTGGCTTTTCTGATGAAAAAGAACAAGGTGCAGGTGGTCATGGGCGAAGCCCGCCTGCGCTCTGCCAGCGAAGTGGAAGTGCGCCTGCCAGACGGCAGTGAGACCCTGCTCGGCGCGAAAAATATCGTGCTTGCTACCGGGGCGCACCCCATGCTGATTCCAGGCATGGAACCGGATGGCGAAAAGATACTGGACTACTCCCATGCCATTTTGAGCGAAAACCTGCCGGCTTCGGCAGTCATCATTGGCGGGGGCGCTATCGGCGTGGAATTTGCCACGGTTTGGAGCGCTTTTGGGGTGGACGTGCACATTGTGGAAATGCTGCCGCATTTACTGCCTGCGGAAGATGAAGACGCTGCGGCGGAATTGCAGAAAGCCTTCAAAAAGCGCGGCGTGAAGGTGCACACCGGCAGCAAGGTAAAAGCCGTCAGCAAAACGGAGACCGGCACGCGCGTGGAACTGGAAGGCGAAAAAGGGGAAGAAGTGCTGGAAGCCGAAATCACCCTGGTGGCGGTTGGCTTCAGGCCCAACACTGCGGATATCGGGCTGGAGGAATGCGGCGTGACCCTGGACCGGCGCGGTTTTGTGCAGGTGGATGAGCGCACCGCCACAAATGTGCCCGGCATCTGGGCGATTGGCGATGTGACCGGCAAGTTACTGCTTGCCCACACGGCCATGGCCATGGGCACACTCTGCGCAGAAGCCATTGCGGGTGAGCCGCCCCGCAAACTGGACTACCGCATGATACCGCGGGCGACCTTCACCCAGCCCCAGGTGGCCTCCTTCGGCTACACCGAAGCCCAGGCGCGCGAAGCAGGTTTCCAGGTGAAAGCAGGCCGGTTCAACTTCATCGCCAATGGAAAAGCACTGGGCCTGGGCGATTATGCCGGCTATGCCAAAATCCTGGTGGAGGAAGGTTCTGGTCAATTGCTCGGCGCTTCCATAGTTGGACCGGAAGCCTCGGAATTGCTGCCCGAGCTGACCCTGGCGCAAGCCAACGGACTGCCCGCCGCTGCCATTGCCGTCAATATCCACACCCATCCGACCCTCAGTGAGGCGGTGTTGGAGGCTGCCGAAGCAGCCGAGGGGCGTGGTATCCATTCCTGAAAACGAGGAAAGATTATCTGATGGTGGATAAACCCAACCGGAAAACTATGCCAGCTAAATTACGCGATTATGCTATACTTTTATGCATGGAAGTTGGGCGTAAATTTGAGCGGGAACCTGTTCAACATCCGGTAGAGCCACCTCGCAGTAACCCGGCTTTATCGCGGCAAACCCCTGCGCCTGCGTTTTCCAGAATTCCACATCAATTGGTGCACTCCACCACAATATCAGTTTTCAGGGGGCAGCGATGCTCGGCCTGAATGTGAATGATTGGACAGGCATTTTTCTGGTTGTGCCGGCACTGCTGGTGCTGCTGATTCAATTGGTGCTTGCCCGCAGTAACGCCCGCCGGCGCTGCCGTAAAGTTGCGGCCATCAGCGATATTGAAAGCCTGATGCACGAATCCGCCGAACGCGGTGAGCGCCTGGTATTAGGGCTGGGGGCTAACCTGGCACTGCAGAATCCCGGCGTTGCCGGGGCTGCCGGGCTGCCGGTGCTGCGTGCTGCTGCAAGGCGTTCTGTTTTCAACGATTATCCCAGCCATGCCCTGAGCGGCGATGGCGCATTAGCCTGCATAAGCCAGATGGTGGTGCGGGGCGGTTACCAGAATGCGCTGGCAACAGAACTGTTCAGGCCGGATTACGCCCTTCTGGCAGGGGCTACGCCCTACAGTTATATAGCCGGGCTGCTGCCTGGTGTGAACCAACGCCACAATGCCGGCCTCATTTTGGCAGGCCCACTGCAGCCGGAAACCATCCTTGCGCTTGACCTGGCCCAGCGCCAAAGCCTGCCAGCCATCGCCCTGAGCAGCCAGCTCTCGACCCAGGCGGTATTCTTTACCAGCGCAGCCCAGCTGGGGCTTGGTGAAGACTACTTTGCAGCAGGTGAATTGCTGCCAGACCCTGCACCCCTGTTGGCCAGCATGCAAACACAGGACGTGCTCCGGGTTTTGCTTGCGCTGGGATTGTTGGCGGGGGCTGCCCTTAAAATACTGGGGGTGATCCCGTGAAAAAAGCGCTGCCGGTAATCGTTGCCGTGCTTTCAGGGCTTTTTGTTCTGGCTGCCCTTACTTATCAGCCCTTACTTGGCGGGTACCTGAGCATCGTGCTCAGTTGGCTCATCATTGTTGGCAGTATGGCACTGCTGATAGCCATCGCCACCCTGGTCCTCACCCATCTGCGCAAGATTGCCAGCGGGGAAAAGGGTTTCATTTACAGCATCATTCTGGTTGCAACTTTTCTCATCAGTTTTGTCGGCGGCATCGTCTTTGGGGTGGATAACCCTGGTTACCTTGCGTGGATTGCATCGATCCAGCTGCCGCTGGAAGGCAGCCTGTTGGGCCTGGCGGCCCTGGTGATGACCAGCGCAGCCGTGCAGGTGTTCAAAAATCGCGGATGGACGCCCCTGACGGTTTCCTTTGGCGTCAGCGCTTTGTTTTTCCTGGTGCTTTCGCTGGGTATCCTGCAGGCGCTCAACATCCCTCAGTTGGATGTCGTTTTGGGTTATTTGCAGCAGCTGCCTACCATCGGCGCCAGGGGGCTGCTGATTGGGATCGCACTGGGTGCCCTGCTGATGGGGCTGCGGGTTTTGTTTGGCATGGAAAGGCCTTATGGTGACTAAATGACAGACGATATGCTCATTTGTCCCCACTGTGGAAAAGAAAACCTCCCGCAGGCCACCCGCTGCGTTCACTGCGGCATGCTGCTGGATTCATTGTTTAAAATTGAGGGATTGGAAGGACCTTCCGAGACCTATGCACCCTTTGGCGAGCCTGATGACGAAAACATCGGCGATGCGCTCAATGCATTTCGGATGGAAGCAGAAGGAGATGAACAGCCAGCTTCAGAAATGACCGCAAAAGAGGGGAGAGACCAGGACGCTTACGAGGAATTGCCTCCAGAAGAGCCAACCCCAGCTGAAGACGGACAAGAGCAAAAAGTGCCCGATTGGCTGCAGCGCATCCGCGAGCGTGCCCAACAGGAAGAGGATGCCAGCGGAGACCTGGCAAAGAAGGTCAGCGCACTGGATGAGACCAGTGCAGCGGCATCCCAATCCCAGGTGGATGGAGAATTTACAGCCTGGATAGACCGCATCCGGGAACAGGCTCGGCGGGAAAGCCTTGCCCCCGCTGCCCCTGCACCGCAGACGGAAGGAGAAGTGCCCGATTGGCTGCAGCGCGTACGCGAACTGCACGAACCGGAAGCATTTTCTGAAGAAGAGGAACTGACCGAAGCACCCCCACCCGAAGATTTCCACGTGATACCCGAACCGGGAACCGAACCGGTGGACCTGCGGGCTGAAATCCCGCTAACGGATAACTTGCAGGAAAGCGGGCAGAGCCCTGAAACCGAGAAAGAACCCACCGAGCCCGTTGCGGTGGAGCCTGCTGAAGGCGCAGTCCATGCTGCAGAAACAGAAGGGGCTGCAGCACCCGAACAAGAAACTGGTGAGGCTGCACCTGCTGAAATGGAAGCGGAAGCTTTGCCGGAGGCTGGGATCCTGCCTGCCGAAAGCCAGGCAGAATCTGCGATCTTGCCTGAAGCCCTACCTACAGAAGACCAAATTGCAGAAACCGAAGCCTTGCCGGAAACTGAACCCGGCCAGGAAGCTGAACCGATAGAGCCTGTAGAGCCTGTCGAGGAAGCGGCGCAGTCCGTGCATGCAGGAACAGACCAGACAGGAGAAGCGCAAATACTGGTAGCCGCTGCAGCCCTGCTCCCGGAAGAAGCGGAAGAAAAAGCCGCACAAACCGGCGGTGTGGATGCCGATCTGCTGCGCCTGCGCAGCCTGCGTGAGCAAGCAGACCAGCTGCGGGAAATGCTTGCGCAGGAAGGCAAGCCCCCGGCGCCCCGCAAACCCATCGAAGTGGGCGGGCGCGGTTTGCAGCGCTTTATTATGGCCGCCCTGCTGCTGGCCGCCGTAATTGGAACCATTCTGATCGCCCCTGCCAGCAGAGCCGGCAGCCAACCCACCTCTGCAGCAGGATCAGCCTTTGTAGACCGGCTGGAAGACCTGGACGCTGAAGACAGCGTTTTGGTAGTGCTGGATTACCAGGCAGCCGCCAGCAGCGAGTTGGAGCAATTAGCTGCACCCGTTTTGCAGAAACTGACGCGCCAGAATGCAGACTGGCAGGCAATCACCACCCATCCCAACGGCATCTGGCTTTACGCCCAGCTCACTGCCCGGGCGCGCTTGGTCAGCCCGCCAACTGTAACCTTCCTGCCGGGCGGCGGTTTGGGCTTGCTGCATCTGACTTTAAACAATCCTTATCCAGCGCTATTTGCAGATTATCCAGCCTTGCTGCCGGAGCCATCTGCCGGCTTGAGAACTTACAACGCCATTCTGCTGCTGACGGATTCAGGCGCCAGCCTGCAAACCTGGATGGAACAGGTGCAGCCCTGGCCGTCTGCCGGTGTAATCCTGGTGATCAGCGCTCACCAGGAAGCGGCAACCTTGCTGCCCTATTACGATTCCGGGCAGATCGGCGGTTTTTTGGCTGGCATCCAGCAAGTTTTGCCCGATGAAGGCGCACCTGGATCAAATGCTGGGGCAAACACCTCTTTCAGGGCTTACCAGGTTGGCATGATCATCATGGCGGTTTTGCTGCTGCTCGGTATGCTCACCAAGGCAGAAATGGACAGCGATTCCCTGCTTGAAAAGGACGAGGAAGCATGAGCGCACTGGATCTTGTTCTCGGCATCGTTGGGATCGTGCTGACAGTCATGGTCTTCAGCTACCTTCTGGGCGACAACTTCTTCTTCCGGGTTGCGCTCTATATTCTGATTGGGGTCGCCTCGGGCTATGCAGCTTCCGTATTAATTTTCAAGGTAATTATTCCACTGCTGGTTGTTCCGCTGACCCAGGCAGGCACGCCGGCATTTTTCCTGAGCCTTGTGCCCCTAATTTTGTCCTTGCTGCTCATCTTTATGCTGATCCCGCGCGCTTCCCGGGCAGGGACCGTGCCTATGGCTTTTCTGATGGGCAGCCTGGCAGCGATTGCCATTGTCGGCATCAGCCGCGGCACCCTGGCTCCCCAACTGCTCAGCACGGTAAACCGTTTCAGCCCTGAGCTGCTGCAGCAAGGCGCTCAAACGGACTGGGCAAAGCTTATCGAAGCGCTGGCCATGCTGCTGGGCGTGATTGCAGTCCTCTTTTTCTTCCACCACCGCACGGTCGGCAAAGCGTCTGAGGGCAATCGCGGCGCTTTTGTCGATGGGCTTTCCAGCGTCGGGCAGATATTTATCGGCATCACTTTTGGCATGCTTTTTGTTGGCTTTTATTCCACTGCACTGGTCGCCCTGATTGCCAGGGTCACCTGGATCAGGGACTTTCTGACCGCGCTGTTTACATCATAGGTGTCTGGCTTGGACAATACGGCTTACCTCAGCATCGATATCGGATCCCGGCAAACCCGGGTGTGGTTGTTTACCAGGGAGCAGGGCAGTTATTCCTGCCGCTGCAGCGCACTGGCGCAAACCACCTGCGCGGATGGTGAGGATATTCAAAGCGGTGTATACACTGCCCTCAACCAGATGCAAGCCCAGGGTGGTTACCGCCTGCTGGACCACCGTCAGCAGCTGCTCGTAGGCAAGAACCCGTTGGGTGAGGGCGTCAGGGCGGTTGGGCTAAGTCTTTCTGCTGGCAAACCTATCCGCACTGCCATTCTGGGAATTTCGGAAACCTATTCCCTGGCAGCGCTGCGCCGCCTGGTCAACTTTTTCTACACCGATGTGGTCCTGGAAATTCCCCTGCAAGCAGACCTGAACGCCACAGCCCAGCTCGAAAAGCTGATGGCTGCGGATGTGGACCTTTTCGTTCTGGCAGGCGGGGTAGACGGCGGGGCAAGCCGCCAGCTGCGGGCTGCCATCGATAATTTGCGCATAGTCTATCAGAACCAGCCCAAGCACACCAAACCGCAAATCGTATTCTGCGGCAATAAAGACTTAAGCGACTATGCCGCCAGCGAACTCGATTTCGGCGAGGACGTGCACCTTGCCCCCAATATCCTGACGGGCGTGGGCACCGAGCATCTCCCGGCTGGCTGGGATGCGCTCCTGGCTGCTTTTGCCCGCATACGCGAACAGCAATTGCCGGGCTTGAAAGCCTTTGAACAGAAAACCGGCGCGCAGGTAATGCCGACTTCCTACGCCATGGGGCGGGTTGTCCGTTTGCTTGAACGCATTTCTCCATCCGGAAAGGGCGTGATGGCAGTGGACGTGGGAGCGGGTTCCACCACCCTGATGGCTGCCCATGCGGATGACTTTATCGGCACGATCACCCAAACCCCGATCTCTGCGGATATTGGCAAGGCAACCTGCCGCTTTTCTTCCCAACCCATTGATGCGGAAGCAGCTTCCATATACATGCACAACAAAACCCTGCACCCGCGCTTTTTGCCCAACACCCTTGAGGACCTGGCAATAGAACATGCCTGGACGCGCGTGCGCCTGCAATACGCCCTTGAGCAAACCAAACGTCTCTACCCCGATTTTGATTACGACCGCAAAACCGGGCTGGTCCGTCCGTTTGAACCAATCATTCTTTCAGGGGAGAGCCTTATCCGCGTGCCAGCGGCTCACCAATCCCTGCTGATGGCTATGGACGGCATGCAGCCCCACGGCATCACCACGTTCGCCGTAGACTCCAACCAGGTGATGGCCGGCCTTGGCACGCTGGCGCATATCGAACCGCTGATCGCCATAGAGATGCTAGATACAGGCATTTTCCACAACCTGGGCACCACTATTTGTGTGGATAGTCCCGAACGCCCGGGTAAAAAGGTGCTCCTGATGGAAGTGGACCACGGGGAACTGACCCGCGAACATTACCAGGTCTATAAAAGCGAATTGAAGCGCATTGAGGTTTTTTCAAAAGACCGCACACGCATTTACCTTGCGCCCAGCGCGGAAAGCGACGTGGGCATGGGCTACGTAGGTTTGGGAGGTTGGGTGACGGTAGCCCCTTCTGAAGTGGGCGTGGTCATCGATGCGCGCGGCAGGCCGCTTGAACTGCCGGAGGATCCGGAACGCCGCAGTGACATGATCTATGACTGGATGTGGGAGCTTGGGGCATAGTATGCAGACAGACGGCATTCTCATCAAAACCAACCAGGAAATCCTGCGCAGTTTCGTGCTGCCCTATAAAGGCTCTGTTTTGGTGCGCACCGGTCAGGAAGTGGATTTTGGCGACCCAATTGCCGAAGTGTCGCTGCCGGCACGTTACCAGGTCTTTGATGTGGTCAACCATTTCAGGATCAATCCGGCCCGCATTGACAAATACCTCCAGCGCCTGGTGGGCGATAAAGTCCGGGCGGGGGATGTGATTGCCCAGAAGCCAGGTTTGTTCTCGCGCATATTCCGCGCCTCACAGGACGGGCAGATCGTTTCCATTCGCGATGGAAAGGTTACCCTGGCCATGGGGGAACGGACCTACCAGGTGAGGGCAGGTTTCCCGGGCTTGGTGGTGGAGTTGGTGCCTGATCGGGGCGCGGTTGTGGCTGCCCAGGGCGCACTGCTTCAGGGTGTCTGGGGAAACAATCTGATCGGCATGGGCGAACTGGTCTGGAGAGGTGCAGAAGCGGAAGCAGATAAACATCAAGGCCAAACTACAACCGAGGGAAAAATTGTGGTTCGGGATCATCTGGGCGCAGAAAATGAATTGCGTGCCCTGATTGCCCAAAGACCCACCGGGCTGGTGTTTGGATCACTGGCGCCCTCCATGCTGCCCGCATTGGAAAAGGCCGATTTGCCGGTGATGTGCCTGGCAGGCTTTGGTGATTTCCAGGTGGACCCCTACAGCGCCGGCTGGTTGGAACGCATGGCGGGCAAAACCGTTTATCTGAATGCAAGCCAGGCTGATGATCTGCACGCTCAGAAGCCCGAATTGATCCTGCCGGGTGCGGATGGGCAGGATGAACACTTGTTTCCTGAAGAAAAGCCGCTTACAGTGGGGTCAAAGGTGCGTCTGACCGGTGCCCCTTACACCGGCAGTGTAGGCGAGGTGATTGAACTGCCAGCAGAACCGGAAGTTTTCCCCAGCGGATTTCAACTGCAGGTAGTTGTGGTGCAGCGGCCAGACGATCTGGTAGTGCACGTTCCTGTAGAAAATGTGGAATTGATCCGCGAATAAGCGCCTAATCCTGCGGGGTAGCCGTTTGCAGGTACCTGCCGACGATCCAACCGGTTTCACCAGAGCTCACAAGCACTTTCTGCCACAGTACGGTATCGGTCAGCACTTCTTCAC
Source organism: uncultured Anaerolineaceae bacterium (assembly GCA_964455505.1). Classification (GTDB taxonomy): domain Bacteria; phylum Chloroflexota; class Anaerolineae; order Anaerolineales; family Anaerolineaceae; genus Mesolinea. The sequence continues at coordinate 3,873 of CAYVWM010000004.1, read as the reverse complement.
CCAGTAATTGCACTTCATTCCAATAATTAAGGTAAGTGACCGGCATCGCTTTTGAACTGGGCTCTGCCCGGACCACCACACCGTTTTCAGAACTGATGCGGGCTGCAACAGGGATGGGTGTTGGTTCAGGTGTGGGTGGTTGGGTTGGCGTGGGTTCGGTTGTTTTTACCTGCGTCCGGGTGGGCACTGGGGTGGGCGGTATAGCTGTGGCGGTTGGAGCGGGTTGGGTTGCCGCGGGGCTGGTCTGCTGGACTACCGCTTGGGTGGGTTCCGCTGTCGGTGCAGGCGTAAGCGCTTCCTGGGACACAAAACCAAAAACTGCCAGTCCAAGCAAGGCCAGCACGCCAACCAGGATCAGCCAACCAGCGCTGCCCCTGGGGTTCACACCCGAAAGCCAGAACCCGACCAGGCTGAGGACGACCGCTGCAGCTGCGCGTGAAAGCACTGTCAGGACAATCGCAAGCCAGCCGGTATCCGCTCCGGCCTGGAACATAAACCCGCTGATTGCCAAAGGGAAAAAGATCATCCCCGTCAGAAAGGCTGAAAACAGGCGGTAGCGGCTGTCTTTGCGCAGGAAAAGCCATCCGAACAGGAAGCCTGCCAACAAGACCAATACCCATTCCAGCCAGGTGTTTTCCAGCAGAAAAGCGAAGGAAGCAAAATCTTCAGACGCATTTCCAGTAAGTCCCATGCCTGTCAGCCATCCTGCGCCAAAATACACCGCTGCGCTTATTAACAGGCAGACCAGGGATCGGAAAAAATGTGCCCATGAGGGCAGCATAGCACTGAGGGGGATACCCACCAATGGGGAGGCAGTCGGGGCTGCCAGCAAGGCTATCAGCAGAAGGATCGGTGCATTCAGTCCAATGGAAAGGACCAGGGCTGCGGCGCTTGCCAGCAAGAAAATATAATGGTCCCAGCCGCAAGCGCAGAGCGGCATCAGGTCGGTGAGGTAATCGTTGACCTCTTTTGCAGTAGCATTTTGGATCACCAAACGGAAATGGCGTCTTTGCTCGGGTGGAAGGCTGGTGAAGCCGTCTGGGGTGGTTTCGCTGCTTGGTATGTTCATAGACTCGTTCCTCAGCGTTTAATGTGCAGGAAACGTGCCACCCTCAACCTGCCAATGGGCATCCATCGGACAAAAATTTGATTTTTTAGGATTCTGCCTTTATAGCCTGTATACAGCCGCCATTCAGCGCTGGCATGCGGTAAAATTGCCAGCATGAACAACAACAAACTGCTTAAAGCCCTGGTATTGGGTTGGAGTATAGCCGCCTTGATGCTGGCTGCATGCAATGGCACCCCGCAGGTGTCGCTTACGCCCAGCATCGACCCCGCTGTGTCTGTAACGCCCGAACCTTCAGCAGTCGTTTCACCTCTTGAGACCCAGAATAGCCCCACTAACACCCCTGCACCTATTATCGTGGAAAAAATCGAAGCCGATCTGGTGCTGTGGGCGCCAGCAGGTTCTGACCCGGCGCGGGTGCAAGCGCTGACAGGTCAGCTGCAGGCTTTTGCCGACCAAAAGGGTATCCTTTTCGAAACCCTTGAGCAGTTATCAGCAGACATGCTCGGCGAAAGCGTCCGGGTGCTGGTTTCGCTTGCCCCAGCGGCGGAAATCGCCAGCCTGGCAGCAGCCCACCCTGCCAAAGCCTTCATTGCGTTTGGCGTTGAGGGCGTGCAGGCTTCTGCCAACCTTTCAGCAGTAGTGGAAGACGGCGTATCGCTGGAAGACCGCGCTTTTATGGCGGGTTACCTTCTGGCGCTGACCACTTACGACTACCGCGTTGGGGTTATCAGCCAGGCAGGCACCGATGAAGGCCTCCGGACGGCTGAATCGTTCACCGTTGGCGTGCAATTTTACTGCGGGCTGTGCAATTCGCGCTATGGCCCGGTGCTGTATTACCCCAGGGGGGCGCAGATTACCGACCCCGCTAACCCGGGAGATTGGAAAGCAGCGGCAGACCTGCTGCTTGCTGATTATGTCAAAGCGGTTTTTGTTCAACCCGAGGTCAGTTCGCCCGAGTTGGTGGCGTATTTGCAAACAGCGGGTGTAACCTTGGTAGGAGTTGCCGGGCAGCCTGGACTGAACGATAGCCCGGCCTGGATTGCAGTGATCGGGTCCGATTCCGCGGGGAGTCTGACCAACGCGCTCGAACACGCCTTGAATGGGGAAACCGTTGGGCTGGTTCCAACCGGACTGGCGCTTTCCCAGGTCAACCGCGATCTGCTTAGTGAAGGCCGCCAGGGACTGTTTGAACGCACCGTACGGGACCTGGAAGCGGGCCTTATCCGCACAACGCCGTTTCGATAGCCTGAACGTTTTGTAGGCGAACGGGCAGCCCATAGCGCTGGGGCTTGCCAGGTCTAAAAGGCAAAAAAGATAGGACAAAATGGCGATATGCTATCTTGACTAAACCTGGCATGTCTGATAGACTCACGGTTTGCTGAATGCGCCGAAAAAGCGCAATTGCTTGCGCACTCATGCAAGTTTTGATATACTTGATTGGATATCGGTGGCAGATTAACAACAACAAATAGCAGGGCGCCGGCGTAGCTCAATGGCAGAGCAACCGCCTTGTAAGCGGTAGGTTATGGGTTCGATTCCCATCGTCGGCTCAGTTTACTGGTTAGCGATTGCGATTGATGCAAATCAACCGCGATCTCCAGCGGGTAAAGAGCCAGCGCCCGAATGGATTAAGGACGGTTACCCAAGTGGACAACGGGGACTGACTGTAAATCAGTTGGCAGAGGCCTTCGGAGGTTCGAATCCTTCACCGTCCATCTGGATCTTAAAAAGATCCCGTTTGCGGCTGCCCTCATAGCTCAGTCGGTAGAGCGCGTTCTTGGTAAGAACGAGGTCATGGGTTCGAATCCCATTGAGGGCTCTCTGCCGAAAATTGGAAAAATTGATAATGAGTATTTATTAAGGAGAAAAGCATGGCTAAAGCAAAATTTGATCGGTCCAAGCCCCACTTGAATGTGGGCACCATGGGTCACATCGACCATGGCAAGACCACCCTGACCGCTGCAATCACCAAGGTTTCGGCTTTGCGTGGCGGCGGCGATTTCCGCGCGTTCGATTCGATCGACAACGCCCCTGAAGAGAAAACCCGCGGTATTACCATCAACATCGCCCATGTTGAATACCAGACCCCCAAGCGCCACTACGCGCATGTGGACATGCCCGGTCACCGCGACTACATTAAGAACATGATCACCGGCGCAGCCCAGGTTGACGGCGCCATTCTGGTTGTGAGTGCCCCCGATGGCCCCATGCCCCAGACTTACGAACATGTGCTCCTGGCCCACCAGGTGGAAGTCCCTAGCATTCTTGTCTTCCTCAACAAGGTTGACATGATGGACGACCCCGAACTGCTTGAGCTGGTTGAAATGGAAGTGCGTGAGCTGCTCGTCAAGAATAAGTTCCCTGGCGACGATGCTCCGATCATCCGCGGTTCCGCCAAACTGGCCCTGGAAAGCACCAGCACCGACATCAATGCCCCTGAATATCAGCCGATCATTCAGTTGCTCGATGCGATCGATAGCTACATCCCGGAACCCGTGCGTGAACTGGACAAGCCTTTCATGATGCCGGTAGAAGACGTCTTCTCGATCAAAGGCCGCGGTACCGTTGTAACTGGCCGTATTGAACGCGGGCAGATTAAAGTCAGCGAACCGGTTGAAATCGTCGGTTTGATGGACAAGAGCATGAGCTCCGTGGTTACCGGTGTGGAAATGTTCCACAAGCTGCTCGACTCGGGCATGGCTGGCGACAACGTCGGTCTGCTCCTGCGCGGTATCGACCGTGACCAGGTTGAACGCGGTATGGTTATTGCCAAACCCGGCAGCATCACCCCGCACACCACCTTC
>CAYVWM010000003.1:0-37311 GCA_964455505.1 uncultured Anaerolineaceae bacterium | reverse complement strand
CATCCTCTGTTGGAATTGCGTAATCCATTCCCTGCAAAGACAGACCCAAATCCCGCATTACTTCTGCAACTTTCGTAGCGGCCGACATACCTTGTACCTGCTGATTACCAACTGCAGCTGTCACGGGCTTTGCGCTCTGAATAGCAATAACTTCATCAGTTGCCAGCCTTGTATCGAGGGGGGTCGAGACCTTGTCAGATTTACCAATACTTATCCCTGCATCTTTTAACGCTTCGCCCATAATGGGCGCACTGGAAAAAAACGTTTGATCAAAACCATCAATGGCAAGTTCATATTGGTGCGCAGGCACATACTGGATAATACTGCCCTGCTGAGAAGGCAGTATAAAACCTGACGAAACATCAATACCATTCCAAAGCAAACGATCTTCTGGGTAGAGCTTATACCCAAGCAGCCCTAAAAGGTTGGCAGGAATCCTTTCAGTAGTCAGCTGTTGAATTTTTTCCTCACTTAACCAAATCTCCACGGGGAAAGCTTGTGCTAAAACGATTTTATTCTGATTGAGAAGCACTGTAGTCTTATCTGGTAATACCCGATCTTCTGTCCGGAGTGCTAAACCTGATGCGCGTATAATCTGTTCTGGGGTGAAAGCAAGCGCTTTTACAGTGTAAATGGAACCATTAACTTCCAGGTGATAGCTGCGATAGAAATTCAATACTCCCAGCGATAACCCAGAAACAATTAGAAATATGGATATAAGGATCTTTGTCCTTAAGGCAATCTTCTCCAGAAATACTTTCATAACATCAATATATCATTAGCTGAACAATATTAGATTTATCTATACGCAGCATCTTCAAGCCAATTGACTGAGCTTCACGAGAACCTGGACAAGGATTTCCCGCCATTGGTTTTGCTCCAAACCTGCCAGAGCAATCCAATAGGCATTTTTACCTGTTCGCGCTAATGGATCGACTTCCATTAGCTTTCTCTGCTTTATACCCTGCGGGAGCGGTGGATAGCTCAAAATAAGCTGGTTATTGACAATACTGATTGTTTCAAGCCCCACTTTGGCCGCCAGGATTTTTATTTTCATTTGGTAGAGCAGGTCTTTGACACTCTGCGGTGGTTCCCCAAACCGGTCTGCAAATTCAATTTCCATTGAAACCAAATCTTCTTCAGTTCGCAATAATGCGATGCGACGATACAGAATCAAACGAAGATCCTGATCTGGGATATAAGTGGTAGGAATCTCGCTCGCAAGGGGAAGTTCAACATTTACATTCAAATTAGAAGCGTCCTGCCAGGGTAATATAGCACTACTCTCATCAATAATCTCTATTCCACTTTCACGCCTTAGCGTTTTGATTGCTTGTGAGAGCAAGCGCGTGTAAAGTTGAAAGCCAACTGCGGCAATATACCCGGATTGACGTGTTCCCAACAGATCTCCAGCGCCGCGCATTTCCAAATCCCGCATGGCAATGGCATATCCCGCGCCAAGTTGTGAGTTTTCTGCGAGCACCTCCAGGCGCTCTTCCCCTTCAGGGGTTGGAGAACGACGGTTATCCCGAAATAAGTATGCAAAGGCACGTTGCGCACCGCGCCCTACCCGACCCCGCAATTGGTAGAGTTGAGCCAAACCGAAAGTGTCTGCTCGGTCAACTATCAAAGTGTTAGCATTGGGAATATCCAATCCGGACTCGATAATGGACGTGCACAACAAAATATCGATCTGCCCTGTGCTAAAGGCGTGCATTACATCTGCCAAATCTTCTTCAGGCATCTGCCCGTGCCCAATCCCAATTTTTGCCTCTGGCAACAGTGTCTGCAAATGGTTAAATACCGCAGGGATGGATTGAACCCTGTTATGCACAAAGAAAACCTGTCCACCGCGGTCCAGTTCACGGATAACCGCTTCCCGAACAAGTTTAGGGTCATAAGGACCAATGTGGGTAATGATTGGTAGCCTTTCCTCTGGGGGTGAATTTATCGTGGATATATCCCGTGCACCTGTAAGCGCCATATACAGCGTGCGGGGAATAGGGGTGGCAGTCAGGGTCAATACATCTACAGAAGCACGAAGCTTCTTTAGGTGTTCCTTATGGGTAACTCCAAAACGCTGCTCTTCGTCAATAATCACCAAACCCAGATCGTTGAAACTGACGTCCGATGAAATCAAGCGGTGAGTGCCAATGAGAATGTCAATTTTTTTATCAGCCAAACGCTTGATAATTCTTGTCTGTTCTCTTGGGCTGCGGAAACGAGAGAGCATTTCTACTTCTACCGGGAAGACCGCCAAACGCTGCTGGAATGTATCATAATGCTGCTGAGCAAGAACCGTTGTCGGCACTAAAACAGCCACCTGCTTGCCGTCCGATACCGCTTTGAACGCTGCCCGTAGAGCAACTTCAGTTTTTCCATAGCCTACGTCACCGCACAGCAGTCGATCCATTGGACGATCTGACTCCATATCAGCTTTTACTTCCTGAATTGCCAGCAGTTGATCGGATGTTTCGATGTAAGGAAAACTGGTTTCAAGTTCTTTTTGCCACTCTGTATCAGGACTGAACTGAAATCCCTTGGTAACCTGACGCTTTGCGTACAAATCCAACAAATCCTGGGCAACTTCTACAACAGCATGTCTGACCTTTTGTTTGGTCAGTGCCCATTCTGAACCCCCCAATCGACTGACAGCTGGGTGACCGCCATCCGGACCAATATATCGTGAGATTCTGTCAGCCTGATGGATAGGCACATAGAGAAGGTCATTATTCTTGTACTGAATAGTCAGGTATTCGCGTTGAATATTGTCAATTACCGGCCGGTGCAATCCCACAAACTGCCCGATACCGTGATCTATGTGCACCACCCAATCCCCAGGTTTGAGATCTTCAAATATGGTCTCAGGGGCTTCTGCAAATACCGGTGAACGCCGGCGCATTTGAGGTCTGCCCCAACCAAAGATCTCGCTATCGCTGAGTAAATGAAAAACGCTGCCATCCGGATGCCTGAGCACCCAACCACTTGAAAGTGAACCTTCCAAGAAACGGTTCTCTATATCATCTGTATTGTCGTTTGGATGATGTTCCTGCCAAAGCTGCCTGAGACGGGCATACTGACGGGAAACAACTGTCCATGCCTCTTGTTTTGCATCTAAATTACTGAGGAAAACCTGAAAATCCTTTAGCCTGCCAGCAAAACGCGGACCCGGATCAAAACAACTTGCCAACGGAGACCCCCCCACCGCGTTGGTGTGCCCCAATTCCAGCACTTGATAATGCGTAAACCCATCCACGATCTCAGACCATGTAATGTAGGGAATAGGAGCTTGTTCGTCAAGAATGCGTTGCTTAATCAACACTTCGCGCCGTTCAATTGACTCTTCTTCTATGTCATTTACAGCTGCTGAAATGAATTCTTCTCCATCCAACAACACCAACGCAGAATCAGGCAGATAGTCCATCAGACTGGATGGGAAAGGATACAGCTCCGGCAGTTTTGCTTCACTGAGTTCAAGAGATGAAATCTGACGTCTTTCTGCAATACTTGGCAAGGCTTCTGACGCAGGAAAAACTAACACTCTTTGCACTGTTTTTTCACTTCTCTGGGTGGCAGGATTGAACTGACGCAGTGTTTCAATTTCATCGCCAAAGAAATCCAAACGCACCGGCAAGGATTCTGAAGGAGGCCAGATGTCCAGAATACCACCCCGCCTGGAAAACTGACCGGGTTGGACAACAACATTGGAATACTGGTAACCCAATCCCACCCAATCCTGTGCCATTTTTTGAAGGTCACACTTATCACCCATTGAAATTTTTAAGCTGGCTTTCAGGAAATCCCGTCTGGGTACAGTGCGAGTCATAATAGCCCGGATAGGCGCTACAATGACTGGGGAATTCGGGCTTGGATCTTCGCCAGGCATGAAATATCGAGCAAATTCAGAGAGTCCCTGGATGCGTTCCTTTCGGGTGGTTTCGGACCAGGGCAAGGTCTCATAAAAGAGGGGGTTGGGTTCAGGAAAATAAAGGACGTCATCACCTGGTAGCCAGAAATTAAGTTCATCAAAAAGCGCAAGCGCCCGGTCCGCCCTGTTTGTGAGCAAAAGAACAGGTGCTTGGGAATCCTGGTGTAATGCAGCAAGCAGCGCAAGACGCACTGCTCTTGGCAGCGCTAAACCAAACCTCTCAACATCTTTGTGCTGACCTTGCGCAAGATCCTGCAGCAAGGCTTGATAAGCAGGCAGGTTTTTAAGAAATCCTAAAACAGATTGATTAACCAACTTCTCCATTGTAGACATTCATGGCTTTTTCAAGGCCATCGCTGATAAAAGTCAGTATTGCATCTGCGGCGGTCTCGATGACCATCTTTTTTAGCTCGCGCTCAGAAGGCAGGAAATCCTTCAAAACAAAATCTGCAGGATCCATGTTTCCAGGAGGTCGGCCAATTCCTATCCGCAGGCGCGGAAAAGACTTGGTTCCCAAACGTTCCTGTATGGACTGCATCCCTTTCTGCCCAGCGCTGCCGCCCTCAGCCCTGAGGCGTATCGTCCCCAAAGGCAGATCAAGGTCGTCGTGGATAACCAACAAGTGATCTGACCTTACTTTGAAAAAATTAAACAGCGGCGCAACAGCATTCCCGGAATTGTTCATAAAGGTCAAAGGTTTCGCAAGGACGATAGAATTACCCTCATGTTTGCCTTCACCTATCTGTGCGCGGAACTTAACCCGACGCAGGGGAATATCAAGTTTAGAAGCTAATTCCTCGAGAACCATGAATCCAATATTGTGCCGGGTTAAATGGTACTGGTTACCCGGGTTCCCAAGGCCGATAATGAGGAAGGTTTCTGATAAATTTTCCATAGTTGTAGTTCTGCCATGCAAATAAATGTAACTTTTAAGTTTAACACGCAATTTACAAATATTCACTGATTAGCTATACCCCCCAGATATTGTGTTGCTACAAGAAGGTTTCAATTTTTCCCTAAAAATAAGCGGTGCGATTATTATGACCTGTAAATCTGTTAGATTTGCCTTTTTAGCCCTTATTGTTTGGTCTTTTCTGATCTACGCCTGAGCAATAGTGCCCCAACAAGCGTACCAACTATCCCTGCGATTCCGACCCAAGGGCGCTGCGCAAACCATAACACGCCATGTAAGATTTTTCGTGCCATATTCAGACCTGCAGCCTTAGGTATAGGCGTTATTTCGTTCCAATCAAACGTAATCAATTTTTCAAGAAAACCTTGCGCAACGCAGGCTTCAAGACTGAAAACATAAATGGGTTTGCCAGTCCTCCAAGCCAAGTGGAGATCATCTGAAAACTCATCCCAACTTAACGGTGGTTTTTCTTCAATGCCTTCCATTTCAACCCCGCCGCCAGTTACACCAATCCCGATTGCATCCGCTTCTGCGGCGTACTGCCAGAGTAAAGCCTGACCAGAAGGCCTGAAAAAACTTGAGTACAACATCAACACTTCGCGGTCAACAGGAAGCTCAATGATACCCGTCAATCTCTGAATAACTGAAGATCTGGCTTTGCGGTCATCCACGATTATTGGCAAATGGTAGGCTTCCACAAAATAGCCGTCTTGCTTGATCTGCTGCACCAATTGCAGGTAAGCTTGTTTTGCTTGCTCATAGGCTTTTGTGTTAGCTAATCTATTCAATGCCTGTTTCAGGACACCCTTTTCCCGCTTCAACAAGGACTGCAATTGATTAATTTCTGGTTCCATGTCCAGGCCGATACCTGCCCACTCCAGTTTTTTGTGTTCAGACCATTGTAAAAAAGATTGGTAACGCTGGACAGCCTGGGCATGATTATCAAGATTAAACCAATATCCAGATTCTTTGGGATGCAACAGCCAGGCAATTACTGGGATGCCCATTTTGTTTAATTTCTGCACAACTTCTGCGCGTTCCGCTGAAAGATCCAAAATACCCAAAGAAACTCCAGCATTAAGGCTTTTCAGATCATCCATCACAAAACGATCCTCGAATAATTTTGTAAGATTGATTGAATCAAGTTCACAGAAAAACATTAGATCGGGTGTTTTTTGCATTGTTTAACTCACCTCGTTTTATTAACACATCCGGATAATGGAGAATAATTTAGGAGCTTTAGCCTTCCAGTGGCTGTTTGGCTGGCAAACCCGTCCTGCGGGGATAGGCATGAGGAGTTCGGGCAAGTTTTTCCAATACCACGAGAAATCTTTCTTCAACAACCCCAGGCAATACCACAGGAATGATCACGCGAATTCTCCCTCCCAGCATTTGAATAACTTTCTCACTGGCTTGTACTTCTGCGTGGGCGCTTTCCCCTTTTTGCATGATTACCCGACCACCGATGCGTACTAATGGCAGCAGGTATTCCACCAAGGTAGGCATTCCAGCAACAGCTCTTGCAACGGCAACATCGTAAGCTTCGCGATGCCTTTCTTGCTGGCCAATTTCTTCAGCCCTTTCAGCTAGTACCTCCACTTGCTTTAGTTGGAGGGTTTCAACTACATGCTCACAAAAACCGGCTTTTTTTTGAATGGATTCCACCAGGGTTAGCTGTAAATGCGGCCAGAGCAGTTTTAGAGGGATGCCAGGAAAACCTGCGCCAGTTCCAATGTCAATCAAGCTTCGGGGAGGGTTGGCAGCTTCGACAGCCAGTAAGCAAGTGAGGGAATCTAAAAAGTGTTTGGTCTGAATTCCTTCAGAATCACGAATAGCGGTCAGGTTAAAGCGGCTGTTCCAGTCAGTTAGTTCAATCTCGTACTGGTTAAAAGCACGAATTTGTTCCCGATTAAGTTGAAGGCCTAAAAGTTGCTTGGTGTTCTGAACAAAGTTTTCCATTATCAAAAATTATACAGGTGTATGGGTGAACTTTTACAACATCGCTATGCAGGCTTGGTATTCTGAGTCTGTATTCATTCAAAAACAGAAAATATTCCAGCGCCCAGATAAGCAAACAAAAGCATTTTTCCTATCTTGCCGATCAGGCATGCTAAGAGAAATTTCCAAATTGGTAACTTTAAAGAGCCTGCAACAAAACCAGCGATATCAAATAAGGGATTAGGTACAAAAGCTAATAAAATCAGAGTCCAATAACCATAACGCTGCATCCAGTTATAAACCTTATCATAACCCTCAGATCGATCTAAGACAATCTGCCCACTCACACCTGCCAGGTAACCGGAAAGTTCTCCCACTGCAGCTCCTGATCCCGCTGCAACAGCCACCCAAAAAGGATGGAAAACCGCCCCCATGGCTGAAGTAAAAACTACACCTGGAATGGGAAAGATAATTGTCGCATTAGAAAGCAAAGAAACCAGGAAAATGCCAGGATATCCGAAAGATTGCAGCTGTTGGACTTCATCCCGGTAGATAAGCAATATAACCGTTAAGCCAATCAAAAATATCAGCAGCAAAATGCTGACCAACACCCTAAGTTTTGAGTATTGAGATGGTTTATTCCTCAGAGCCGGCATTTTCCGACAGGCTCCGCAAGCGAGCAATAACCATCTGAAGTGCCACCGTGTTTTTTCCCCCTTCAGGAATGATTACATCGGCAAAACGTTTTGATGGTTCAACGAACTCAATAAAACTTGGGCGCACGGTGCCAAGGTATTGTGTCACCACAGAATCGACCGTCCTGCCGCGTTCACGCACATCCCGGGATAGACGACGAATAAAACAAATGTCCGGTGCAGCGTCCACGAAAATTTTTACGTCAAACAAATCGCGCAAAGCAGATTCCCAGAAAAGTAAGATGCCTTCGACCAGAACGATTTGTCTTGGCTCAACTATTTTTGTTTCGCTGGAGCGTGTATACAACTTAAAATCATAGATGGGCATCTTTACAGGTTTTCCGTTGTGCAGTGCTTTGATGTGCTGTATTAAAAGTGTGGTTTCCAACGAATCCGGGTGGTCGTAGTTAACTCTTAAACGTTCTTCAAAGGGGGTTGCATCCTGGTTGCGGTAGTAGGCATCGTGCGGAAGAAAGGCGATCTTGTCACGACCAATCGCATCAAGAATGGAATGCGCAAGCGTGGTTTTTCCGGATCCGGAGGCACCAGCAATGCCAACGACTATAGGAGATGTATTAGCGGCCATAATCGAATTATAATGGCTATTCGGGTATAATTTCAGGCAATTACACGGAGGCAATATGACAGCAACTTTGATTGACGGCAAGGCTATAGCAGCGAAAATCAGAATGGGAGTAAAAGAAGCTGTAATTGCACGCACACAAGCTGGTTTACCCGTACCAGGTTTAGCTACAATCCTCGTTGGTGAAAACCCTGCCTCCCAGGCATATGTCAGAAGCAAACAAAAAGCCTGCGCTGAAGCTGGCATTTATTCGGTGGGCAAAACATTGCCGGAGGAAACAACCCAAGCAGAACTTGAAGCGCTTGTTAGAGAATTGAACAAAGATGAAAGCATCAACGGCATATTGGTGCAACTCCCCTTACCCAAACATCTCGATGAGGAAAGTGTCCTTTCTGCCATAGACCTTGATAAAGATGTGGATGGTTTTCATCCCGTAAATATCGGCCGTCTTGCACAGAAAGGGCGCGAGCCGTTATTTGTTTCTTGCACACCTGCAGGTATTATGGTGTTACTTGAACAGACACTGCCCTCACTCTCCGGACTAAATGCGGTAGTGCTCGGCCGTTCCAACATTGTGGGAATGCCAGTTGCCCTGCTCTTGGTTAAAGCCAACGCCACTGTGACGATTTGCCATTCAAGAACAAAAGACTTGCCCTCTGTAGTCAGAGAGGCTGACATTGTTGTTGCTGCAATTGGACAACCAGAAATGGTCAAACAGGATTGGATCAAACCTGGGGCAGTTGTTATCGATGTTGGTATCAACCGTATTCCTGACCCCGATTCCCCCAGAGGCACCCGTTTGGTTGGGGATGTTGCATTAGAAGAAGTTGCCCTGGTAGCGTCCGCTATCACCCCAGTTCCTGGCGGTGTAGGGCCAATGACGATTGCTATGCTTCTGCAAAATACGCTCCATGCTGCAGAATTAGCAGATGCCAAACGGCGGAAATAACACGGTAAAGAAAGGATCTCATGTCAACACTTCTCGTTAAAAACGCTGCACTTCTGGTAACGATGGATTCCCAGGATAGGGATTTACAGAATGCTGGTTTGTTCTGCAGGGATGGCTTTATTGAAAGAGTCGGCACAATAGACCAACTTCCAACAGAGGCCGATAGAGTGATTGATCTGAGCGATCACATCGTAATGCCAGGGCTTGTCAATACGCATCACCATTTTTACCAAACCCTCACCCGGGCCCTGCCAGCTGCCCAGGATGTGAATTTGTTCCACTGGTTAAAGACGCTTTATCCCATCTGGGCACGCATGACACCAGACGATATTTTCGTGAGCACACAAACTGCCATGGCCGAATTGGCACTCTCAGGTTGTACTACATCTTCAGATCACCTGTATCTGTTCCCGAACGGTTCGCGGCTGGATGATGAAATTGATGCAGCCCGCACAATTGGTTTGCGCTTTCATGCTGCCCGCGGTTCCATGAGCCTGGGAGAATCCCGTGGGGGACTCCCCCCAGACAGCGTGGTGGATACAGAAGAAGATATCCTTAAGGATAGTCAGCGCCTGATTCAGCAATATCATGATGCAAGTTCAGGCTCAATGCTGCAGGTATTGTTGGCGCCCTGCTCACCATTTAGCGTAAGCAGTGATCTGATGCGTCAATCCGCTGCCCTCGCGCGCGAGTATCACGTGCATTTACACACCCACCTGGCAGAAACAGAGGATGAAGAGGACTTTTGCCTCCAGATGTTTGGTCTAAAACCCGTGGCTTATATGCAATCTGTGGATTGGATCGGCGATGATGTTTGGTTTGCACATTCTGTCCATGTAAATCAGGAAGAGATCGATCTTTACGCCAAACACGGCTGCGGTGTAGCACACTGCCCCTGTTCCAATATGCGCCTTGCATCAGGCATTGCCCCTATCATGAACATGCTTGCGCGCGGTGTAAAGGTAGCCATTGGTGTGGATGGTTCCGCCAGTAATGACAGCTCCCATCTGCTTGCTGAAGTGCGCCAGGCACTTCTGCTTTCAAGGATTAATAGCGGCATTCAAGGGGCTTCCCGATCCGCTCCGGATGCTCCCCCGCTGATGACAGCCCGTCAGGCGCTTTCGATTGCGACCCGTGGTGGAGCGGCAGTTTTGGGTAGGTCTGACATCGGATCATTAGAAGTTGGGAAATGTGCAGATTTCTTTGCTATAAATCTCAACAACATTGATTACACAGGCGCCCTGATTGATCCATTGGCAGCAGTTGTATTCTGCAATTCCCGCAGAGCGGATTGGACCGTTGTTAATGGTAAGGTAATTGTCGAGAATGGTGAATTTCTCCCTTTGGACCTTCCTGAACATATTAAAAAACACAACTCAGCCTCAAGGAGATTGATCCTGGGTTAATTAAATCACTCACCCTATCAAAGAAGGAAAGAATCAATGCAAAAAAAAGGTTTAGCAGTCGTCGCAGTTGGCGGTAACGCCCTCATCAAAGACAAACATCACCAGTCTGTTCAAGATCAGTATCAATGCGCCAAGGATACGATGGCGCACATAGCCGATATGATCATTGACGGTTGGGACGTCGTCGTCACCCATGGCAATGGACCGCAGGTCGGATTCATTCTACGCCGTTCGGAGCTTTCAGCCCATGAATTGCATGAAGTCCCTTTGGACTACTGTGGTGCAGATACGCAAGGTTCCATCGGTTACATGTTTCAGCAAGCGCTTCACAATGAGTTCCTTGAACGCGGAATGGATAAACTTGCCGCAACTGTCATTACCCAAACAATTGTCGATCAAAAAGACCAGGCTTTCCAAAACCCGACCAAACCCATTGGCTCATTTATGGACGAATCCCAGGCCAAGGTAAAAATGGAAAGCGAAGGCTGGACAATGGTTGAAGATGCAGGCAGAGGCTGGCGCCGTGTTGTTCCCTCCCCTATCCCCCAAGAGATTGTGGAAGCAGGCGCTATCCGTAGCTTGATTGACAACGGCTATGTCGTCATTGCAGTAGGCGGAGGTGGCATTCCGGTCATCAAACTGGAAGATGGCAGTCTTACAGGCGTCGAAGCAGTTATAGACAAAGATTTCGGCTCTGCAATCCTTGCTTGCATGATCAATGCAGATTTGTTCCTGATAAGCACTGCAGTTGAAAAAGTTGCCATTAACTTCAATAAACCCGACCAAAAGTGGCTTGATCACATTACTGTCGATGAAGCCAAGCAATACCTGAAAGAAGGACACTTTGCTAAAGGCAGTATGCTTCCCAAGATTGAGGCAATTCTGAAGTACATGGCGTGCGGTGGTAAGAAAGCCCTCATCACCGACCCTGAGCATATCAAAGAAGCCTTGGATGGAAAGACTGGTACCTGGATCGTCCCGTAATGCTGCCAAATGTGAGATGCCGAACTGAAGCTCTATTGTTAATAAAGCAACTGCCTGCAGGAGGCAAAGATGAATATTGATCATTTTTCATGTTCGATATGCGGAGCAAAGTATGCTGCCAAAGAGGTGCAATACACCTGCCCTCGCGACGGCGGCAACCTGACTGCCCATCTTGAATTCGAAATTAACCCTTCAGCCATCAATCAAGCCCAGATTCTGGACAATCCTGAAAAATCTGTATGGAGATACTTACCCCTTTTGCCTGTACGCGACCCCGACCTGAAATGCACACCGCTGCGGCAGGTCGGATGGACGCCGGTTTACCAACCACAGCTCCTTCAAAAAGAAACTGGACTTAAACAGCTCTGGATAAAGGACGAGAGCCGAAACCCCAGCGCTTCATTCAAAGATCGCGCCAGTGCGATTGTGATTGCGCATGCTATGAAGATTGATGCAGAAGTGATTGTAGCTGCCTCTACAGGGAATGCAGGGGCTGCAATGGCTTGCATGGCAGCCAGCGCCGGCAGACGCGCAGTCATACTTGCTCCTCGGACCGCCCCACCGGCAAAGGTTGCTCAACTGCTCACTTATGGTGCAGAAGTGGTTTTGGTGGATGGCAATTACGATCAGGCGTTTGATCTGAGCATCGCTGCATCCCAAACTTTTGGCTGGTACAACCGCAACACCGGGTATAACCCTTTTACAGCCGAAGGAAAGAAGACAGCAGCATTTGAAATCTGGGAACAGGTGATCCGCACTTTACCTGAAAACACCGAACCTCTGACCGTCTTCATTCCTGTAGGGGATGGCAACATTATTTCAGGTATTCACAAAGGTTTCAAAGATTTGCTGTCATTGGGTTGGATAGAAAAACTGCCGCGCTTAATCGGAGTTCAGGCAGAAAAGTCCGCTGCCATTGCCAACGCATTTGCTGCTGGAACAGAAAAGATCCAACCGGTCAATGCAACAACCATTGCAGACAGCATCAGTGTAGACTTACCAAGAGATGGGCTGCGGGCTTTGCAAGCGGTAAAAGAAAGCGAAGGCTACTACATTACCGTATCTGATGAAGAAATCTTAGCTGCAATCCCAGCAGTGGGCAAAGTTGGCATATTTATCGAGCCTGCTGCGGCAGCAGCATATGCAGGCATGCAAAAAGCCGTCCGGACAAACAACATTAATCCGGATGCTCCTGTACTCGTACTTTGCACTGGCAGTGGCCTGAAGGACGTCAGGGCAGCCACCCAAGCCGTAAGCCCAGCTCCAATTATTGCACCCAACATTCAGGCATTGACAGAGGTACTGCATGTCTGAAATCGTTTTTTCGATCATTGCACCAATTTACAACGAAATTGAAAACTTGCCCTTGCTTTATGAACGTGTTTGTAATGAAATGGAAAAAACAGGCGAGACTTGGGAGTTAATCCTGGTCGACGATGGCAGCCGGGATGGTTCCACTGATGCTATCCGACAACTGGCGCAGTCCGATCTGCGAGTACGCCCAGTTATTTTTGCCCGTAATTTCGGGCACCAGATCGCGGTTACAGCCGGCATGGATTACAGCCGTGGCGATGCCGTCATTATCATCGATGCAGATTTACAGGACCCTCCCGAGGTTATGCATGAACTGATTGCCAAATGGCGCGAGGGATACGAAGTTGCCTATGCAGTGCGCACCGAAAGAGAGGGCGAATCCTGGTTTAAGAAAAAAACTGCATCACTTTTTTACCGCGCGATTGACAGCATGACTGATGTGAAAATCCCATTGGATACCGGTGATTTTCGCCTCTTGGATCGTAAAGTGGTGACTATCATGAACAAAATGCGCGAGAAACACCGTTTCTTACGGGGCATGGGCGCATGGACTGGCTTCAGGCAAATTGGTGTTGAGTATAAAAGAGCAGCACGGCATGCAGGCACTTCCAAATATCCATTCAGGAAAATGCTAAAACTGGCATTGAACGCTGTGACCAGTTTTTCATACGTACCCTTACAAATCGCCACTTATATCGGGTTTATTGCGGCTGCGCTCAGTATCATTGCGATCCCTGTTGTAATTATTCTCCGTTTGGTCAGAAACGCGCAGCTCACCGGACAAGCTACCACACTGATTATCGTGCTCTTTTTAGGTGGTGTGCAATTGATAAGCTTAGGGATCATCGGAGAATACATTGGAAGAATTTACGATGAAGTGAAAGGCAGACCGCTTTACATCGTCGCAGAAGGACCTCAGGCCGGGTTTGACCCGACCCGATTAGATTTGACACAAAAACAAAATCCATAATCTCACCAAAAGGATAAAAAATGGCAAAAATTGATCTGACAATCCATCCCGACCGACTGGAACGCACTATTGAACGCGTCCGGGAACGCAATTTCATAATCCCCACATTCGCCGAACAACGAGACCCCAGACTCGTTCCTGATTCCATCAAGGAACAGTTGAAAGAAATAGGCTTGTGGGACCTCCACCCTCTCAATTTGTACAGGATCACCTGGCACAATGAACCCACACCGCATGGCGGGCTCTTTGGTGGACTCAACTACATCGAGTTTCCACCCGAACTGACCGGGGTAAACGCCCGTATATTGGCGCTGGTTGGGAAATGGTTCCCCACTGGCTGTCATAAAGTTGGCGCGGCCTTTGGCTGCCTTGTTCCGCCGCTGATCACTGGTCAATTTGATCCGACCAAACAAAAGGCTGTCTGGCCTTCAACTGGCAACTACTGCCGCGGAGGAGCTTATGACTCCTACCTGCTGGCCTGCGAATCTATTGCGATTTTACCGGAAGGAATGAGCAGGGAGCGCTTTGAGTGGCTTTCAACCATTGCCAGCGAGGTTATTGCAACACCCGGAAGCGAATCTAATGTTAAAGAAATTTTTGACAAGTGCTGGGAACTGCGTCGAAGCGGTCAGGATCTGATGATCTTCAATCAATTTGAAGAATTTGGCAACTATCTCTGGCACTATGCGATTACTGGGAATTCCCTGACAGAATTGATCCACCAGGTTAGCGGTCCAAAAGACCGGTACAGTGGTTTCGTTTCAGCTACCGGTTCTGCAGGAACTATTGCTGCTGGCGATTTCCTGAAGCAACAATTCCCGGCGAGCAAAATTGTCGCCAGTGAAGCGCTTCAATGTCCTACACTCCTTCTCAACGGGTTTGGCGCTCACCGAATCGAAGGCATTGGCGACAAACACGTGCCTTGGATTCACAATTCAAAGAACACGGATTTTGTGGTTGCCATAGACGACAATGCCGTGGTCAACACTTCCCGTCTTTTCAATGAACCAGAAGGAAAACAGTATCTGATTGATTCAGGCGTGGACGAAGCAATCGTAAACCAATTGGACCTGCTTGGTTTCTCCAGCATTTCCAACTTGCTGTCATGCATCAAGTATGCGAAATACAACGAACTTACAAATAATGACATCGTTGTAACCGTGCTGACCGATTCGATGGAGCTTTACCTGAGCCGTCTTAAGGAAATGCATGCTGAGTATGGCGAGTATTCCAAACAAGATGCCATTGCAGATGACTCCAAGTATCTCAAAGGTCAAACTGTGGATTATCTTGAGGAGTTGACTTACAACAGTCGCAAACGTATTCACAACCTCAAGTACTACACCTGGGTAGAGCAGCAGGGCAAGACCTACGAGGAGATACTTGATCAGTGGTACGATCCTGACTACTGGTTGGAGCTCCAGGCACAAATCCCTGAAATTGATGCCCGCATTAAGGAGTTCAACAGTAAGGTCGGACTAATTTAGTCAGAGGAAAAGATTGTCGATTATTGATACCATCCCAGAAACCAGTCTTGTGCTGGTCGCAATCATACCCAATCAACGTGATCTGGACATCGCCAGGTTGCTGGGATGGTACCGCATTCCACTCAAAACCGCTCCTAAGGTTATTTCTGTAGATTACCTGGCGCTCTACCAGGGCGGGTCCTTTCCTGAAGCGGAACGCTCCAAAATTCATTGGCTAGCCCCCATCATTGGGCACGAACTAACGACGAGGGCAGAACTATTTCATGATCAAAGTGATCATCCCCGTGCCCAAGAGGAGTACTTCAAACTGCAATTGGGACCTCTGATCGAACTCCCAAATCCTATTGTAGCCAACACCTGGAAACGTATTACCTTCTTTTATACAACTATGGGTAGGATTCGTACGGCAGCAACTTTGCAGGATTTACCAGTTCACGATGAAGAAAGACAGGTGCTTTGGCAATCTCTACGCGAGAGAGCGCTGCAGGCTGACGAATATCACGCTCAAGAACTGCCCAAAATGGCGATTGATCCCGCTCTCCTCGCTCTTTTTGACGGGTTGATGGATCTGAATTAGTCCGTCTTAATCGATTTTATAATCTCTAATTTAAAGTGCGTTTCACCCAATCCAGAAGGTTCTGAGGTAATAAATGAAAACACTAATCAAATCCGGAACTCTGATCACTGCTAATGAAACGTTTAAAGCAGATATCGTCATCGAGAATGGTAAGGTTGCCGAAATTGCACCAGAAATCGTATGTCCAGATGCAGAAACAATCGATGCAGATGGATTATTGGTTCTACCGGGCGGTGTTGACCCCCATGTACACATGAGCCTGCCCATGGCAGGTACGGTCTCATCGGATGATCACTATACTGGAGGAAAGGCTGCTGCTTTTGGGGGAACAACCACGATGCTCGATTTTGTCGCCCAAGATGAGGGAACCTTAGAGGAAAACATCCTGCGCAGAAGGGCAGAAGCAGATCCCATTGTCAGCATTGACTATGGCCTTCACATGAATATCAGTCGTTTTGACGATGCAGTAGCGGGGCAAATAGCAGGCCTGCCCGCTCTGGGTGTGACCACAGTAAAAGTTTTTACAGCCTATAACGATCGTTTACGCCTTTGCGATGGTGACATCTTTAAAGTCATGCGCATTGCTGCCAGGCATGGGATTTTAACGATGGCACATGCAGAGAATGGAGACGTAATTGAAGTGCTGATTAAGGAGGCGCTTGAACAAGGGCACACGTCTCCGATCTGGCACGCCTACACACGTCCTGGCTGGGGAGAGGTGGAAGCCAGTTTGCGTGTTATAGCGCTGGCTGCGCAAGCAGACGCAACAGCCTATATTGTGCACATGAATATGGCTGGAGAGGTTGATCAATTGGCTTATGGCCGAAGCCATAACGTCAGAATAATGGGTGAAACCTGTCCTCAATATTTATTATTTAACGAGGAAAACCTCAAACGTGAAGATGCTGCAAAGTGGATTTGCTCGCCCCCACTGCGGTCTCAAACTGATCAAGATGCCCTGTGGAGAGGTTTGGAGAATGGTACGATCCAGACACTCGGAACAGATCATTGTCCCTTCTTTTTTGATGGAACAAGACCAATAGAGTACGAAGGTTTGCCTGTCGCCATACCTGGAAAAGAGTTGGGAATTAATAATTTCACAAAAATCCCCAATGGTTTACCAGGAATTGGCGACCGCTTGCCAGTATTCTGGACTCAAGCGGTTGCATCTGGAAGGATATCCCCGAATAAGTTTGTGGAAATCACCTCTACAAACCCTGCAAAAATTTTTGGTCTGTATCCGAAAAAAGGATGCCTTGCTCCGGGTTCAGACGCAGACATAGCCCTCTGGGATCCAGACTTTGAGTTAGATTATGGTTTCAACGTTGCCCAACACCGGACTGATTACAATTTGTTCGAAGGCTGGAAACTGCGTGGCTTCCCCAAAAAGGTATTCCTGAGAGGGATATGCATTGTAGACAACGGTAAATGGCTTGGCAAAAAGGGAGTCGGACAGTTCCTGCACCGATCAGGCGGAGAGTTCATCTAAGCGGACTCCGTTGAATCATAAATCATGCTGATAATTGGTGTTATTGCGCTACTCCTCTCAGCCGCCTTAGCAATTGTGGCTGCAAATTCCATCAAACCGAACTATGCGCGGTCGTGGATGATAGCTCTGATTACCACAGGTTTGGCGTGGGCAGTTATACTTTACCTTCGCCTGTTTCTACCCAGCAATTTTGCGCTGATCAGATGGTCACCCCCCAATATCTTCATCTCCTCGCCTTTCCTGGTGATTAATTACAATAGCTGGCCTTATGCTTTTGCATTAATTACCCTTGCTCTTGCAGTTATTCTGACAGAATCTGCCCGACCCTTTACTAAGTCTTCCCCTGGGGATTGGTCCGGCACGCTTGCCATAACCGCCATAAACCTGGCAGCCCTACTTTCTGGAGACCCTGTTACCCTGGCAATTTCGTGGACATTGGTTGATATTATCGAAGTAATTCACGTCTTCCGAACCAAGCAAAACATAAACACAGACATGAGCGTTGTTGCCAATTTTGGTATTCGCTTGCTCAGTATCTTCGCCCTGATCGGCGCAACAGCAATCGGCTGGCAAGTACAAAAGAATTTTCCTCTGTCAGAAATACCATCTCGAGCTGGGTTGTTTTTTCTGATTGCTGCAGGTTTACGTTTAGGTGTACTCCCGATCAACCTGCCCTTTATTGTTGTTTCCAAATCAAGAAAAGGTACCAATCTGGTGTTCTTGCTTGCTCCGGTTGCTTCAAGTTTGATGCTCATTGCAAACCTCCCAACCGACTTTTTAATCCTTCAAGACAATTGGTTGCTCTTGTTAAAATTGCTAACAGGGCTTGCGGCTGCTTATGCTGCTGGGATGTGGCTGACAAGGGGTGACATTAATGAAGCTCAAGTCTACTGGATTGTAGCGCTTTCTGCTTTTGCACTGATGAGCGCTTTGAACGGTAACCCCACATCAAGTAAAGCGTGGGGTGTGGCATTGTTGACAAGCGGAAGTATTCTTTTTCTGTACGACCCGCCAATCCTGCGTATCAGGTTTATTCCATTAATTGGATTACTTGGGTTGATCGCACTTCCTTACACGCCAGCAGCATCTGGTTGGGAAGGTTTGATCGATAAATTTTGGTCAGCAAGCACATTATTGCTCGTCATTGCCCATGCCATGCTCGTTGCGGGTTACTTACGATATACTTTGGAATTCAGCAGCACTATTACTGGGCTGGAGAAACATGCCAGAATCACGTTTCCATTGGGATTGATTATCATTCTGCAGACGGCATTGATTGTTGGAATTGCTGGTTGGCCAGAATCTTTAACAGTTGGCAATTGGCCCGCAGGTCTTATCAGTTTGTTGATTGTTGGCTTGGGAATCTTAGCTTTTTGGAAGTTCGGCCTAAGATTACCTTTATCCGTTCAAACCCAAGCCTCACCTTTTTATCTTGTTTTTAAAAGGATACTCAATGTATTTCGTGCAATTTTTAGCCTGCAATGGTTATATGGGTCTGTTGGATTCTTATATCAACAAACAACGGTGCTGGTCTCAGCAGTCAACAGGGTAATTGAAGGAGAGGGCGGACTGCTCTGGTCATTTGTGTTTCTGGTAATCTTGATAACAATCTTCTTAGCAGGAATAACATTCTGATGGCTCTCTCGTGGCATCTCATCCCGGCAGTTTTAGCAATTTTGGCAGCAGTTATCAATCTTGCCAGAAGAGAGTGGCTCCTCAACATCATCGGTTTATCCCTGCAGTATCTGGCTGTTTTTATTGTCACTATGAGTATCCGAACTCCAGCATTGGCAGTAATCAAACTGCTCGTAGGATGGATGAGTATACTCACCTTGTACCTGACTCTGGCCTCTACTGGTGAAATCACAAAAATCCGTTTCAGTGCCCACTTAAGTATTGGCGAAGTGTTCCGCATACTTGCATCCCTATTTTTTCTAACCTTAGTTGTCTTGTTTATTCCTGAAATTCAAAGTGCACTCTTCCCTACCGCCCCAGACACCTTACTATTGGCTGGGCTGGGACTGATGTTTGTGGGTATCCTGCAATTGGGAATGATTTCAGAACCGTTCTATACGATCATAGGGTTATTAACATTTCTGAGTGGCTTTGAAAGTTTGTACGCTTCTCTGGAAATGTCAACGCTCCTTGAGGGTCTGTTCGCTGGGGTTAACCTGGGTATTGCCCTTGTAGGTGCTTACTTAATTACTAAAGATTCAGAGGTGCAAAAAATATGAGCACCCCTTTGATTTGGATTCTTCTTCCAATTGCTTTTAGTATTCTTCTAATTCCCCTGCAGAAAAAACGCAATCTTGCAACCATCACGGCAAGTCTTTTCACATTAGGACTATCCTTGGCGGCATTCCTCTTTCCTGAAGACCTGGTGTTTGTTACAGAGGACAAAAGGGTTGAAATTTCCAGTCAGATTCTCATCTTGGGCAGAACTGTACAAATTTACGGCCAGGACCTGATTTTAGTGGGTCTTCTCTACTTATCTGCCTGTGTCTGGAACATTGCTGCTGGTTTTTTCGAATTCAGGAACTGGTTTAACACACTTTCGTTGATCATCACAGCATTATGGATTACGACCTTGTCTGTGCAGCCGTTCCTTTATGCTGCAGTAGTGGTTGAACTGATTACTTTGCTCAGCGTTCCCCTTATTTCTCCACGTGGGGAAAAGACAAGCAAAGGTTTATTGTATTTCCTCGTTCTACAAACCCTGGCAATGCCCCTTATCTTACTGAGCGGCTGGATGCTCTCGGGAATTGAAACTGCACCAAGCGCCAGCCCTTTAATTGTGCGGGCTGCGATGATGGTCATATTTGGCTTTGTACTGTGGCTTGCTGTTTATCCATTTCATTCATGGGTATCTATGCTCGCAGAAAGAACCCATATGATTGTATTTGGCTTTCTTATAAGCAGTATGCAGACAGCCCAATTACTGTTCTTCCTGGAATTCCTGGACCAGTATTCCTGGTTCCGTAATTTACCCAACCTCTACCAGAATCTGCAGATTTTTGGAGCATTATTGATCGGTGTCGCTGGATTACTATGCGCATTCCAATCCCAGTTAACACGCGTGTATGCTTATTTTTTCCTTGCAGAATCGGGGTATTCCATACTTACCATTGGTTTGATACCCAACGGTGGCTTGCAGTATTTTGCCATGCTGTTTCTACCTCGAATAATGAGTTATTGGCTTTTTTCCTGGGGGATCTCTGCTCTGAGGGAAATGGTAAACAGTAAAGACCTTCCTTTCACATCCCTGGTTGGAATGATAAAAAAACGCCCCGTTAGTGTTGTTTCCGTTTTGCTTAGCGAATTAAGCCTATTGGGTATACCACTTCTTCCACTTTTTCCAGTTAAACAAATGATCTGGTATCTGTCTATCTCCAAAGGGATCGGTATAGTTATCCTGATCATTCTTGGTGTATTAGGATTGCTCGTCAGTATCATTAAACAGTTGAGGACGTTTTCACTTGAGCCTTACTCCCAAACCACTACTTATAAGGCGGAACCACTCCGCGTAATCCTGCCAATTGGAATTGCGCTCTTACTCCTACTGACTGTTGGTCTTTTACCGCATGTCTTTCTACCCCCATTTGTAAATCTACTCAATCCGCTAACCCATCTATTACAAACTCCATGATCATTGAAAAATAACAATAAAAAACTCTGCAAGTGGAAAATAGGTATAATCAATTTTGAAAAACAGCAATTTTGAACAGGTGAAAGATGGATGATTTTACTGGTTTTGAACAACTTGAAAAACGTGTGGAATGGTTAGACAACGAAAGAAGAAATGACAAGACTAACCTTGCTTCCCTACAAAACCGCATCAGGGTACTTGAAGAAGAAAACATACTACTGCGCAAGCAGCTAAAAGAAATGGAAGTAGGCATCAATAAACTCGGCACTCAAATTGCCAGTTTTGATAAATATGACAATCGCATCGAACGTCTCAATATTGATCTGACCAAGCAAATTCGAGACGTCAACGAACGCTCCGAAATGAACCTCAATGAGGCAATCAAGCGCACAAAGCTGGAGATTGACGCAACGAAAAAAATCGTTAGTGAGATCTTCCCTTTCACTGAACAAATAGAACCTCTTCGCAGTGAAATGAAAACCTACAAAGTCGAAGATGCACGCCTTGCCAGGCTCATAGAAGAATTGAAAACCAAAATTCTTGATGTCGGACGTTTTGATGAAGATTATCGCCGTTCTCTGCACTTGCTTGAAGAAAATCGTCGTCAGGAGGCAAAAAGACTGACAGACCTGCAAGGTGAGGTCGCTTCGGTAAGGAAACGGGTTGAGGAGACTCGAGGACGTTTCGATAGTTTTAGTGATAGCTTCCGCCAATTAGACACTCGGATTGTTGAACTCCAAACATTTGAAAAAGACCGTAAAGAAGACCAATCCACGTTTATGGATAAAGTAAATAATGTCTTGTTGGATAAGGAAAAGATTTTTAAGAGTTGGGAAAAACGATTTGAAGAGATTGACCAAATCAACTTAAACTTAAGCACGCAACTTGATGATCTGGAAACTGCCAAAAAAGCCGTAGACAAGGCTGTTTTTGGCGTAAGTGATGTTACGGAACGCTTTGAACGCAGAATCAATGAAATCACCGAGGTACAACGTTTGAATGACGAACGTTTTCGACAGGAGTGGAACGCCTTTAAGGCAGACGATCTGAAACGCTGGACGAACTATCAGCTTGGACAAGAGGAACAACTTCGGTCTATCAACCAGCAAATTTCAACAACCGCCTCTCAAATTGAAGAGATCAATGATATTGCCCTAAAAACCCGTGATGAACTGGATAAACTGAGCCGGGAAACAGTAAAACACGTTCAATCCATTTTGCAGGCGTATCAAGACTCCATTCAAAACATCGGACCACTCGCGGAACGGAGAATTTAATTCTACGAAATGCACATCATCGGAACTGCTGGTCATGTAGATCACGGAAAATCCACGCTGATCGCTGCACTGACGGGCGTTCATCCCGATCGGCTTAAAGAGGAAATTGACCGGGAGATGACAATTGATCTCGGCTTTGCTTCAATGACACTCCCTGGAGGAGCGCACATTGGCATTGTTGATGTTCCTGGTCACAGAGATTTTATTGGCAACATGCTTTCAGGCATTGGGGGAATTGACGCAGTATTGCTCGTTATTGCCGCAGACGAAGGTGTCTCAGCCCAAACCAGAGAACACCTCGACATCCTGAACCTACTCCACATTGAAAAAGGCATTCTTGTACTGACTAAGGTTGATCTCGTCACTGATTCAGAATGGCTTGACCTCATTGAAATGGACGTCCGTGAAATGGTGCAGGCGACCTGCCTGAGGGACGCCCCACTTGTTCGGGTATCTGCGAAAACCGGCAGCGGATTGCCAACATTGCTAAAAACGCTCCAACAATTGCTCCAGGACCTTCCACCAAAACCAGATATCGGAAGACCCAGATTGCCAGTAGACCGGGTATTTACCCTTAAAGGGTTTGGGACTGTTGTGACCGGCACGCTGCTGGATGGCAGTCTCTCGGTAGGTGATTCAATTGTGTGTCTCCCTACCAACAAAATGGGACGGATTCGTGGATTACAAAACCACAATCGAAAATTACAGAGGATTTCACCAGGATATCGCACAGCAATAAACATCAATGGGATTGACCACCTGGAAATTGAAAGGGGCAATGTCATTGCCCACCCCGGAGATTACCAACCCACAAACCTCATTGATGTGCACTTCGAACTTCTCCAAACAATACCATCTGCGCTCAAACATAATACAGATGTCAGGCTCTATCTGGGCGCATCTGAAACCTTTGCAAAAGCAAGACTTCTTGGCATAGAAGAACTGCTGCCAGGGAAAACAGGATTCATACAACTTAAGCTTCTGGACCAGATTGTTGCTGCTCGGGGAGATCGCTTTATCCTCCGCCTGCCTTCCCCCTCACAAACACTTGGAGGGGGGATAGTCCTGGACCCGCACCCCCCAAAAATACACCGCCGCTTTACAACGGGCATCATCTCTTCTCTACAAAAATTGCTCTCCGGAAATAAGATGGATTTACTCTACCAGGCGGTTGATTCCCTCGGTGTCACGACTCTTTCTGCAGCTATCCAGCGGGTTGCTGTTAATTCACAAGAAGGTCAACAACTCGCAGCAGAGCTCGAAAATCAAAAAGAACTGGTATTTCTAACAGAGAACCCACCAACCGACAAAAGATTGTTAACAACAAGCAAAAATTGGCAAAAATTCCATGATGCAATTCTGGACATCCTCACTAATTTTCATCGTGAAAATCCATACAAGGCTGGATACCCACGGGAAAAATTACGCAACACAACCAAATTGAACCTTGAGCAATTTGATGCAATCCTTTCAAAAATGGCTGCAGATGGCGATATTATCCAAATCGGAACTATCGTTGCTAAACGCTCCCACAAAGTAGTGTTGTCAGATTCGGAACAAGAAAAAGCGGACCCTATCCTGGCGCAATTTAGAAAAAATGCATTCTCGCCTCCCGACTCAAACGAAGTTGTTGAAAAAATCGGAAATAATCTGATGGAAGGTCTCATTGGTTCCGGTCAATTGATCCGGGTTTCCGAACAAATCCTCTTTACGCCGGAGTCTTACACTGACATGCTTGAATGGGTTAAAAAAACAATCGGTCTAAATGGCAAACTGACCCTTGCAGAATTTCGCGATCACTTTAATACGAGCAGAAAATACGCAACTGCGTTCCTTGAACATCTTGACAAAACAGGTATTACAGTGCGGAAAGAGGACTTCCGCACATTAAAAAGAGTAGAATAAAGAAAAAACCAAAACAGTCTAAAAGGAGAGAAATATGACTTGGAAGGTACTAATCACGGACGGTCTCGAACCAGTGGGGAAAGAAATTATCAACGAACAGGGCAAAGCAATCGATAAAAAGGGTATTGAAGCTGGTGAATTGTTGCAAATCATCTCCGATTATGATGCCGTGATTGTCCGGAGCCGAACAAAAATGAATGCAGAAGTAATTACTGCTGCCTCTAATTTGAAAGTCATTGGAAGAATGGGCGTCGGTGTGGACAATATTGATCTCAACGCAGCCAAAGCACACAATATCACCGTTGTCAATGCTGCCGTTGCCACATCTTTGGCCGTTGCTGAACTTACTATGGGGATGATGCTTTCCCTGGTTCGGGAAATCCCACGCGCAGATGCCAGCATGAAAGCGGATAAATGGCTCAAAAAGGAATTGGTCGGGACTGAGCTGCATGGCAAGACTCTGGGTGTAATCGGATTTGGAAACATAGGTCGATTGGTAGCAAAATTTGGTGCAGCTTTTGGAATGCAAATTCTGGCTTATGATCCTTTCCGGGACGCTGATTACCTGATCGCCAACGGAGCCCAACCAGAAACCTTTGATGAATTACTTGCAAAATCGGATATTCTCACCCTGCATTTGCCGCTTACCGACCAATGCCGCCATTTACTAAATGCCGAAGCTTTCGCAAAAATGAAAACAGGGGTTCTGTTAGTGGACGCAGCCAGGGGTGGAATACTGGATGAGACCGCGCTCTTGGAAGCCCTTGATAGCGGTAAGGTTCGGGGCGTCGCCTTGGATGTCTATGAAAAAGAACCGCCAATCAGCTGGGAATTAGTTGAACATCCCAAGGTGATTGCAACCCCGCACATTGGCGCACAAACAAAAGAAGCACAGCTCCGGGCAGCAGTGGATATTTCGACTGAAGTAATGAATGCACTTGAGGGTCAACCTCTACGTTGGAAGATCTGTTGATAGAAAAAGTTGAGTATGAGATGACAAAAATAGAAGAAAACATTCAAAAACTAAGAAGGATAATAGCAGAATTATCTGACCTGGGAGGGATACAAGCACTCCTTGGTTGGGATCAGCAAGTTTATATGCCGCCTGGTGGTGCAGAAGACCGGGCTAACCAATCTGCGTTGATTGCAGGCATAATGCACGATAAAGCTACTTCTGAAACTGCAGGCAAATTAATTGAGGACCTTGCTGCAGAAATTCCTGATTTAGAGGCAGATGATGATATTGCCCGGGAAGTGAAGGTTGCCAAACGTATGTATGACCGGCTCACAAAGGTCCCAAAAGAAAAGTTGATCGAACTGGTTATGGCAACATCCGCAGCGCATGAGGCTTGGGTAAAAGCCCGTGCCAACAACGATTTCCCCAGTTTTGAGCCTCACTTGATGCATATTGTGGAACTAAAAAAAGAAGAGGCGGAATACTTCAAACCATACGATCACCCCTATGATGTCTTACTTGATGAATACGAACCCGGGATGAAGACAGCGGAAGTGCGCCAGATATTTGAAACGCTTCGTCCTAAGCAAGTAGAACTGCTCCAACAAATCTCCCAGGCAGAGCAGGTTGATAACAGTTTCATCAAAAAGTTTTATCCTGTTGAGGAGCAGAAAAAGATTGGTGATTTTGTTTCCACCCGATTTGGCTACGACAGAAATCGTGGGCGCATAGACCTGGCACCGCATCCGTTCACTACCGGGTTTGGAATGGGTGATGTCCGCATCACAACACGCTATCTTGAGAATGACGGGCTCTCAGCCCTTTTCAGCACGATGCACGAAACAGGACATGCACTCTACGATCAGGGTTTGGACCGAAAATATGCCCGCACCAGCCTTGGGCAATCCGCTTCCCTGGCAATCCACGAATCACAATCACGTATGTGGGAGAACCTCGTAGGTAGGTCGCGGGAATTCTGGCAGTTTGCTTTTCCAATCATGCAAATGCTATTTCCGCAGAACCTTGCCAACCTTGATTTAGACACATTCTATCGGGGCATAAACAGAGTCGAGCCCTCGTTAATTCGGGTAGAAGCCGACGAGGCTACATACAACATGCATATTATGCTGCGATTAGAAATTGAAATCGGATTAATTGAAGGCAGCATCAAAACCAATGAACTGCCTGAGATATGGAACACTCGGATGCAAGAATACCTGGGCGTCACCCCACCCAATGATTCAA
The DNA here is from genome assembly GCA_964455505.1 of uncultured Anaerolineaceae bacterium. Classification (GTDB taxonomy): domain Bacteria; phylum Chloroflexota; class Anaerolineae; order Anaerolineales; family Anaerolineaceae; genus Mesolinea. The sequence continues at coordinate 11,050 of CAYVWM010000003.1, read as the reverse complement.
ATGGCGTACTTCAGGACGTGCATTGGTCGGGCGGCATGATTGGATACTTCTCAACCTACGCTTTGGGCAACCTGGTTTCCGTGCAATTATGGGAGCAAATGCTGTCAGAGAATCCTAATATTCCCGATGAAATCGCAAAGGGTGAATTTTCCACTATTTTGACATGGTTGCGTGAACATGTACACCGTCATGCTTTTCGTTATGACCCACAGGACCTCATACGCAAAGCCACGGGCGAAGGCATTAATCCCGAACCGTATATTCGCTATCTCAACAAGAAATACAGCAATATTTACCGCCTCTGATCACAAAACAAAGGTTATGGTGCTCCTGCAGTGAGCGCCATAACCTAATATTTTTTATAACCGTAATGAAAAGAGAATCTCAAATTCCCAATGGCATAAAAATCTTCCTGGCTGGTTTGTTGCTTGCTGCAATTTTTTATGGCTTTCATTTTTCAGCAACTGCTACCGCGAATAGCTTGGAACAGAATGTCACTGAAGTGACCTCCCCGCTGGAAGTTGTTTTTGAAGCGGATTGTCTGGACGCTACCCATGTTCAAATTAATCTCGATACAGCCGCTTATGACGTGATTGCCAGAAAAATCATGCCCCTCCACTGTGAAAACGGCAGCACCCAAAAATTTTCAACGAAACTCTTTTTTGACGTTTTTGAGGTACCCACCAAGGCACATCTCACGGTGAGTACATTCGATGCCTACAACCGTATCGTCAGGATGTATACAAACTATGTCTTGCTATCTCCAGAATCTGGGCAAAGCAACCTGGTAATGGAAACGTACATTCCTTTCAGCATCAAAGAGCCGATTCAGGACCAGATAATCACAAGCCAGAGTTTTCTTGTGAAGGGCACTATTAACATCACCAACAGCTCCCCGATTAATTTACTCATCATCAACGAACAGGGAAGAATTTACAGCAACGAAGTTCTTTATGTTCCTCAAAACATGCTCGGACAACCGTACGCGTTTGAAACAACCATGTACTTACCTTGGCTTACTGAAATCCACCAAGTCAGACTGATCATGCAGCAATCAGCCAATGATATTTACGGTATAAAATTCGCCACCAGCATTCCGCTGCAGATTGCACGCGATTAACGCAGATATTTATATACCAAAAAACTCACCCATCTTCACATAGGATTAGGCCTGCAGATAACGTATAAGCTGTCTTAGAAATCTGGAATCAGGGGGCTACCTGGATGCCGTAATATGCGGGGTCGGTTGGGGTTTCTCCAGACGGATCATGCACGTACACCCAATCGCCCTCTTTTGCCCAGTTGAAAACCCAATGTGCATCTCCCGGAGACATGTTCACACAACCATGTGACTGGGGGAATCCAAGCACCACAGGCCAATAAACGCCGTGTATCGCTGTGTTACGATCGTAAAAAAGCGCCCAGGGTACGGCTTGCAAGTGGTAGAAATCTGACCGGTCCGCTTCATAGGCATCCTGCATCGTTACGGTTTTATCTGCCCTGAATATCTGAAATGTACCCGGCTGCGTATAAAATGGTGCCAGACCACTCGCAATCAGCGAGGCAAACACAAGTTCACCCTCTTCATAAATTGCCAAATTCAGGTTATAAAGATCAATGTTGATCCATCGGTTACCATCTACGCCTTCAGGTTTGTTGGTATCCACCACGACCCTACGGGATTTGAGGGAACTGATCCACTCATCCGGTCCCACCAGGTACCAATAATAACCATCAGCCTCGGCTACGTTGTATATCTGGATTGGATCGTATTTTGCGTAAATTTTTCCCGTTTTTGGGGAACTAAAACCCGGTGCAGTGTAACTGTCAGTTTCGTTAACCACCCACCCAAATTCATTTTTGGGTGTCTGCGAGAACTGCAAACCCTGAAAACGCGTCCAGGAATATATCGGGGTAGCTTGCATCCATTCTCCAGTTTCAAGCTGCACTAAAGTACGACCATCAATGGAGACCTGATTGACCATAGAAACATAGCGCATCGGGCCCGCAGCCAGAGTGCGGACGGCCGGGCCACCTGCTCGGGCTGCATCAAGGGACGCAAAGACTGGTACGGCTTCCGTCGTTCCTGCAGTAATCTTGGCAACATAAACTGGCAACTCCGTCAGCGAAGGATCAGGGGTGGCGGCTGGCAATTCTCTCATGGGATAAGGTATCCCAACTTCATTTCTTTCCCGGATGGACTCAGACACTCCCAATGGCAAACAATTGCCCGGCTCCGTCTCGTATAGACCTGGTTGGCAAACTGGCAAATCGTAATAATTATTGGTAGTACTGTTTATTTGATATTTTCCGTAAGCCTTGGCGTTAGTAACAATCCAATGGCTTCCTAAGATAAGGCTCACTAAAATAATTAGATGCAACTTTTTCATTTTTCCTATTATAATGGCACGGACCACACAAGCCACTGCTGGTATAATCTATCAGGATATGTCCGGTCCTTCGATCTACGAACCCGTAAATTTTTATGCAAACCAGAGTCAAATATCCAACCCAGGTCGTTATTCGGCGCTGTTCGATACCCTTCCAACAAATATCATAGACCTCTGTACTCTGCTCCATACCTTACTGCTTCCAACTCGGTATGCTGAGGAATTGGGGGTTGATCTATCAAGAATCCGCACAAATGAAACGCTTATACGTACCGTTGAATCAAAACTTGATCGATTATTGGCTTTCAATTCGAATCCACTTACCATAACAAGAGAACCTAATAATCGCCTTGTAGCAAATTCACGGGATTTCTCATTATTGCTCATCAGCGTCCTGCGTCATTACCACATACCAGCGAGATTAAGATGCGGTTTTGCAGCATGCATCGAACCAGGCGCGTACACCAAACACTGGATTGCAGAAGTATGGGGAGAGCAAGAGCAGCAATGGCAGAAGGTGGACTGTATCAATCAAAATGCAGCTTTTCCCACTTTGTCAGTAAAAATGAATTATCTGAATCTGCCCGACACTGCATTTTTGCCGCCTGGTTTAGCCTGGATCAGGATAAACTCAACGGGAATAAATTCAAAGAAATTCCAGGACGGCAAGTTAAGAGGAAAAAATATTGTTAAGAATGCACTGGTACAGGATTTTCTTTGTCTGAACCGCATTGAACCACTTCCCAATGACCACTTTAAAATTGCCAACACCAAAATGCAGCAGCTAAAAGGCTCAGAAAAACAGTTGCTTGACAAGATAGCTAAAGTGACAACTGGAGAAAGTCGGGATTTTTTATTGATGAGGGCGGTATTTCTCACCCAACCGGATTCGTTTCTTCCTGAATATTTGCTTCACTAAAAAATTACTCTCAAATATGTTACAAAATTAATCTGATTTAGTTTCCAGCGAAGATTTTCAGGTAGAATTGTATTTATAAAAGTAAAGGAGTGTGTCGATGAAGATCCCAATTTTCCAGGTAGACGCTTTTGCAGTACAGCCCTTCAAGGGCAATCCTGCTGGTGTTTGTCTGCTTGAGACCCCAAGAAATTCAGAATGGATGCAGGCTGTAGCAACCGAGATGAATCTTTCTGAAACCGCATTTCTTTTGCCAAAAGGTGAAGGCTTTCAGTTACGCTGGTTTACACCAAAAACTGAAGTAGATTTGTGCGGACACGCTACTTTGGCAAGTGCCCATATTCTTTATGAATTTGGTTACTACGAACAGGATGAAAAAATTCGCTTCTCAACACTCAGTGGAACCATAACCGCAAGTATGACCCATGGAACTATTGAGCTGGACATGCCCCGCAGAGACCCCGTCAAAGCTGAACCTTCTCCGCTCTTGCTGGACATTCTCGGTGAGGTTCCAGTTGAAGTGGCAACCCATGAGGATAAGTTGCTCTTAGCTGAATTGCCGGACAGAGAAAGCATCGATAAGTTTGAACCTGATTGGAAGAAAATTGCCCTACTCGATATTCCGGACATGATCATTACTGCTCATTGTGAAAATGAGAAGTATGATTTTATCTCCAGATTTTTCTCATATGCAAGCGGTGTCTTTGAAGATCCCGTTACAGGGATGGCGCATTGTATGCTGGCGCCGTACTGGCAGAAAAAATTGAATAAGTCCAGTTTCCATGCCTACCAGGCTTCTCGTCGGGGAGGCGAGGTTTGGGTGCGATTAACCAATGATCGCGCCTTTATTGGCGGCAAGGCTGTCACGGTTATGCAGGGCGATCTCGTTCATCAAAAAGATTAACCAATATTTTTTTCTATTATGAACCCGGGATGTTTCATTCTGGGTTAATTATTGGTTAAGAAAACCTCCGGATCTCTTCGTCTCGTTCCCCAATGTTATACTTAGCTCATGCAGCTGACCTTGCTTAGAATGTAATTGCTTGAAAGGCAGCATACACATCGAATTCATTGATCTACTTCGCAAGAGGATATTCTGATCACAAACCTAATCCGGAGCAATTTATGGAACTATTAAAAAAACGCATATTGAAAGACGGCAAGAATCTGGGCAATGGCATTTTAAAAGTAGACCGATTTATAAACCATCAGGTTGATCCGGAACTCATGGATGCCTGCGGTGTAGAATTTGCAAAGCTTTTTGGCTCAGTCGGTGCAGAGAAAGTTCTGACTGCTGAAATATCCGGGATTGCTCCAGCACTTATGACTGCAAAGTATCTCAGCCTACCTGTTGTCTATGCCCGAAAGTCCAAACCTGTGACTATGCCAAGCGAGGTATATCTAACCTTCGCCCCTTCGCATACTAAGGGCAATTCCGTAGAATTAATTGTGTCTCCCGAGTACCTCGGGCGCGGGGAACGCATCCTGATCATCGATGACTTTTTGGCTTCAGGCGCCACGATTGCTGGGCTTGTGCGGTTGGCACAGGTAGCAGGAGCAGAAGTGGTTGGGATCGGCACCCTGATCGAAAAACGGTTTGAGGGCGGCAGAGAATTGCTATCATATCTCAACATTCCTATTCACTCGCTTGTTACGATAACTTCAATGGACGACAATCAAATTGTATTCAGCGAAGTAAATTAGAACGGTTAACAAACCAGAAGGCCTATGACTGAAAAAATCGTTATTCTTGATTTTGGCTCTCAATATACCCAGCTAATTGCCAGGCGCATACGAGAACTCCAGGTTTTCTGCGAAATTCACCCATGGTTTGCTCCCAGAGACATACTTCTGGATGCAAAAACAAAAGGAATTATCCTCTCAGGCGGTCCTCAGTCTATCTATTCTGATAGTTCACCCCAAATTCAAGATTTCATTGTCAGGAGCCAATTGCCTGTTCTCGGAATTTGCTATGGCATGCATGCACTTGGGCAGGCATTGGGCGGTATGGTGCAACGCTCAAAAGAACATGAATATGGAAAAGCACAGATAAACGTGGTTTCAAAAAACCCACTGCTTAACGAGGATTCTTATGAGGTCTGGATGTCGCACGGCGATTCCATTACCAGATTACCTGAAGGCTGGCGCGTGATTGCCGAATCTGAGAATAGTCCTGTAGCCGCGATGGCAGATAGCGGCAATCGGCTTTTTGGCTTACAGTTCCATCCAGAAGTTCACCACACCCCGCTTGGCAAGCAAATGCTAAAAAAGTTCGTCATCGATATTTGCGGCTGCACCCCCAATTGGACACCTGAATCCATTATTGCCCAAAGTGTTGCGTCTATAAAGAAACAGGTGGGCAGCGAAAGGATTATTGCTGCAGTCAGCGGAGGGGTGGACTCCAACGTGGCAACAGCCCTGGTGCAGCGAGCTCTTGGGGATAAAGTTACTGCGATCTTCGTCGATACAGGGCTGCTGCGATTAAATGAACGCCAACAGGTAGAAACTTTGTTTGGAAAAAACCTCGGTATGGATTTGCAGGTAATTGATGCCTCTGAGCGTTTTCTTGAAAAACTCAAGGGCATTACAGACCCGGAACACAAACGCAAGATCATCGGAGAGACATTCATCAGGGAATTCGAGCATGCAGCCCAACAATTAGTAAAAATTCGCTACCTGGTGCAGGGAACTATTTACCCGGACGTTGTCGAGTCACAAGGTGCAGGAGCTTCGCAAGCACAGCGAATAAAAAGTCACCACAACGTGGGAGGGCTGCCCGAAGCAATGGACTTTGAGTTGGTCGAGCCACTACGGCTCCTGTTTAAAGACGAAGTTCGTGCGGTTGGTTCTGCACTTGGTCTACCGGCTGAATCTGTATGGCGGCAACCTTTTCCGGGTCCGGGCCTTGCAGTGCGCTGCCTGGGTGAAATCACACAAAACAGGCTGGAAATTCTGCGGAAAGCGGATTCCATCTTTATAAGCGAATTGACCGCTGCTGGCTTGCTGGGTTCGGCAGCAGCTGCAAAAGATAGTGCTTTGGAGACCTCACAGGCATTTGCAGTTCTGCTGCCTGTCCGATCGGTGGGCGTTATGGGAGATCAGCGCACTTACCAGGAGGTTATAGCACTGCGCGCAGTCACGACTTCGGACTTTATGACCGCAGATTGGACCCGTCTTCCTCAGGAATTGCTTGCGAGGGTCGCCAATCGGATCATCAATGAGGTCCATGGGGTCAATCGGGTTGTATATGACATTACTTCCAAGCCCCCTGCCACGATTGAGTGGGAATAGAGACTTTCTAGAAAGAAATGGTGAGATATGAATTACACAGACATATTTGGGAAAGCATGGAAAATTATCTGGAAACATAAAATCCTATGGTTATTTGGGATTTTAAGTGGAACACTTGCAATGCGTGGGAGAGGATTTACATATCAATTTAGCGGTGAGCAGCGCTTTACAAGACCCTGGTATCCGAACGAGGGTGCATTTTCGGTATTTCAAAAGCTTGGAGAATATCTCGATCGAATTCCGCATTGGGTCTGGGGAATACTCCTATTGAGCATGGTGGTTACTGTAACCCTATTGAGTTTTACCAGTTTCTTTGTTAGACCGCTCGGTAAAGCGGGAGTTATACGAAGCACACTTTTAGCTGAGGAAACTGGCAGTGAAAAACCCTTTGGTTTCAAGCAAACATTCAATGCAGCAAAACCATATTATTGGCGCTTTTTGCTGATAGACCTACTGGTTTGGATAGCGCGTTTAGTGATCGGATTCTTACTTGTCTTCCTATCAATCGGTTTCATCATCTTCACACTGGGTTTGGGATTGCTTTTCCTTATTCCTTTTCTAGTTCTTCTGATCCCAGTTGGCTGGTTTATATCCATATGGGTTACCAATACCACAATAGCGGTTGCAGATGAAAACCTTGAAATTCTTCCGGCCATCGAATTTGCATGGCACGTTACACTGCAACATTTCTTGTCCTTTGCGTTAGTCAATCTGATTTTGTGGGCTATTCGCGCTTTGGTGGCTGCATTTGCAGCATTTTTATTGCTCCTCGCTTCAATTCCAGCAATAGTCTCGCTCTTGGGCCAGAACCACAGCCTTTTTGTTCTTGGCACAGTTTTTACGATAGGTCTATTCATTCTGGGCATGGCGGTAATTTTCGTCATCATTGGTGGATTGAACGCTTATACGCTCGCAGCCCAAACATTGACTTATAGACAAATCAAAGCGCAATCGGGTCTTCGCACACAACTAAGTGTGCAGAAGTTAGACACCTCTGAGGAGAATTCTTAGTCTTTCAGAGAAACCGAAAGCCAAGTAAAGCAAGCAAAGAAGGCAGCCCGTTAACCATGTTCAGGCAATTGACCCAACGCATTTTCCAGAAGGACTATTGTTCCCGCATAATCATGACTGGGCTTTTATGGGCTCTGCTAACCTCGCATCTTATTCAACCCACCGTTTCTCTGGCAGTTTACACCCAACAAACCGAACCGACGATGGAGATCACCGATGTCGATTTGCGGGAATTTCCCCTCATTAAGGCAACCGTTTTGCCAGGGCTGGGCAATAAATCATTTGCTTCGATCACAAACCCAAATCAGGTAACCATCTTGGAAAATGATCAGGAGATTATTCCGCAGGACTTGACCCAAAAATATCGGGGGGTGCATCTTGCCATTGCCATTAATCCCAATATCGAACTGGACCGCAGAGATGTCAATGGGGTGTCTTATTTCGACCAGCTGATTGAGAGTATCAAGCAAATTAAAACACCTGCTAACCAGGAGGGCAGCGACTACTATAGTCTGACCATTAACCCAGACGTCCGATATCAGCAGCTGACAGATTTGGCTTCCCTTTTTACCGTCATCGACAGCTATGAATCAGATTTTCGCAATCAGCAAGCCAGCCTGGACAGTTTTTCAGTCGCCATAGACACGCTCTCAATGGATATTAGCGGCAAAGACAAGGTGCTTATTTACATAACCCCACTGCCGCTTCTCAGACAGATGGAAACAATTGAGACCCTTTTCGATGCGGCGATATCCCAGCAAATTGCACTACACGTTTGGATGGTTGGTCCACAAGATATCCTGGATTATGAACAGACACGCAGGCTTACGGACCTTACAGCACAAACGGGGGGGAGCTTTTTTAGTTTTTCTGGTACCGAGATTATTCCTAATCCCTCAGATTACCTGACTGGATTAGGTTACAACTTAGAGCTTACTTATTATTCATCTATTCGCAAGAGTGGTGACCAATCCCTCGCTGTGTCTCTAAGTGACTCCGAAACAGGGATGATTACCTCATCAGAATACCTGTTTGAGTTAGAAGTGCTCCCGATAAGTGTTGAACTACTAAATCTACAGGAAAATCTACAAATACAAACAGGAACTGACGGGTCCTATACGCCTGAATTCATCACCATTGAAGCAGCTTTTACTTTTCCAGACGGTTTTCCCCGTTCGTTTTCTGGTGCCGCCCTTTATGTCAATGGCAATAAAATATTGGAAAACACACAGCCCCCATACGGAAGTTTTCAGCTTGACCTCGGGCAATTTGAACAATCGGAAGCGCTTACGGTACAAGTAAAAGTTATTGATGAGCTTGGTTTGGAGGGTGCTTCTACAACCAAGAAAATTAGCCTCGAAATTCTTGCTCCCCCTGAAAGCATGACACAGGAAAACCGTAATCTTACCTGGCTGATAATTTTAGTTGCCATTGCTTTTTGCGCTGCTGCAGGTGCCTTGTATTTTGTTAAAAACAAGAAATCTGTCCCAGAGCTACCACGTCTCGAGAGCAATGAGGATACAACAGCAAATCTACCCACCCTTACCAAAAGTTTGGCTTCGTTCATTCGATTAGATAAGGACAACCAACCCTTACCTGAACGACCCATGCAAATTTATAACAAAAACACGCTGATTGGAAGCGATTCGAATCTCTGTCAGTTAGTCATTGCCGACCCCGCCTTAGACCCGCAGCACGCCCAACTAATCCAGGATGAAAATGATGAATTCAAATTAATTGACCTGAACACAACAGCAGGAACATGGGTTAATTTTGAGCCAATCGGCATAGAGGGCGTCAGTCTGGTACATGGTGACCTGGTGCATCTTGGATCTCAAGTTTATCGTTTTAGTAGCAGTTTAAAGGTTGGCAGCATCAAGAAAGTAAATGCAGACAATGAGAAAGGCGAGTAAAAGATCAGGCCAAAAAAACCCATAGCCAAAGACCTTCTAAAACTTGCTGGGTTTGTGTTTCTATGCTAAAATGAAATTTCTACGGAGGGATGGCCGAGCGGTTCAAGGCGCCTGTCTTGAAAACAGGTGTGGGGAAACCCACCGTGGGTTCGAATCCCACTCCTTCCGCTCGGAAACCGTAATTAACTGGGGAGGTGCCAGAGTGGACGATTGGGGCCGCCTGCTAAGTGGTTGTTGGAGTAAAATCCAACCGAGGGTTCGAATCCCTCCTTCCCCGCCACTAATAAACCACCTATTGATTCTTATGTAATCAATAGGTGGCATTTTTATATAACACCAGAATTCATTCATTAAAAAACTTAACCATTTAATTAAGGAATCACAAGGAAACTACATGACAAACACAAAAACCTATTCTTTTATTGCTGAAATAAAAAAGGTTCCAGACATTGACGGGGCATATATAGAAATCCCTTTCGATGTACGAACAGAGTTCGGAAAAGGTCGCGTATCTGTTAAAGCCACGTTTGATGGAGAACCATACGATGGCCAGGTGGTTCGAATGGGATTGCCCTGCCACATCATTGGCCTGCGCAAAGATATCAGGACAAAAATTGGGAAACAAGCTGGAGATACTGTTGCTGTCACCATAAAGGAGCGTGTAGGATGAGCTGGATGTGCCCAAATTGTGGTCTTATATATGAAAATGAAAACGAGAAACATGATTGCCCTCTAAAACCTCAATCAATTGACGCGTATATTCGATTACGCCCAGAGTCAGTTCAGGTGCTGCTAATTAAGATTCGGGAGACAATCCGAGCCGCACTCCCAGATGCTGAAGAAAGAATTTCGTGGCGAATGCCGACCTATTGGCAAAAGCACAATATTATTCATTTTGCAGCATTTAAGAAACATATCGGCCTTTTTCCTGGTGATAAAGCTGTCGCACATTTTGCAGACAGATTATCTGACTACGTAACAAGTAAAGGAGCCATTCAATTTCCATTTACAAAACCGCTGCCTTTAGACCTAATCAGCGATATTGCAAAATGGTGTCTTGAGACAGGAAATTATCACGGAGCAAGATGAAAATCCAAAGTAATCAGCTATCAAGCGAACCGCAGAGTTGCGATTTGCCAGAGTTAAAAAGAGTTCCACAAACGAAAAGAGGCCTCATTTCTGAAGCCTCTCTTCGTGTTCTGAACCTAATTTAGGTCATCCAAGAGCCGCCGTTCACCTTCCAAAGCGCGAATCTCAGAAATATCTTGCGTTACTTCGATTGTTCCTTTGTATACCCCTTCAGAATTGCGCAGGGCAAAGTAACGGATGTGGACAAATTTACCTTGCATCTGGATCCAAAACTCAGCTACATTCCGCTTGCCACTTTTAAAATCATCAAGGATACGCTGTACAACATGAACGCTCTGCGGTGGATGGCAGTTCTGAACAGAGCGCCCAATGATGGATGCTGTTCGCGGGAAGATTCTTTCTTGTGTTTGAGAAAAGAAGCGCACTTCATCGTTTTCATC
>CAYVWM010000002.1:0-39903 GCA_964455505.1 uncultured Anaerolineaceae bacterium | reverse complement strand
AGTCCTGAACTGGAGTCGGCTGGTGTAATTCTGATGGACTTGCTTTCTGCTGAACAAAAGCACTCAGATCTGATTGGGAGAATGGCAGGAAGCGTTATCCCTGTTTCTACCGGAAAATTCGCTGCTATTGCCGCTGCACTATCCAATATCGGGGCTTTGTTATACATTCCCAGAAATTTGGCTGTAAATGACCCGTTTTCCATATCGATAAACACAGGGTCTCAAAATCATGCAAAATTCAGCCACGTGCTGATCTGGTTGGAAGAAGGCGCTTCGTGTAGTGTGAATCTTGAATATGCTTCAGTCGAAGGAAAATCTGCAGGTCAAACACTGCATGATGGCTTACTGGAAATATCCGTTGGACCAAATGCGCAGTTAAAGATAGCCGAAATGCAGAATTTTCACACTGACACCTGGAATATTACAAATGAAAAGGCTGTTCTTGGTCAGGACTCACGTTTGGAGTGGATTGTGAGTTCTCTCGGCAGCAGGTTCACCAAATCTTTTATAACCATTGATCTGAACGAAACTGGGGCCGAAGCACGCGTAATGGGATTGTATTTTTCAGACAGCGAACAGGCCTTTGATCTGGACACACAGCAAAACCATCTGGCTGCTTCAACAAAAAGTGACCTGCTTTTTAAAGGTGCTGCCAAAGGGCATTCCAAAGCGATCTGGCAAGGGATGATCTATGTGGCACCGGGCGCGCTGCTGACTGATGGTTACCAATCCAACAAGAATCTGATGCTTGACGACACTGCAGATATCCAAACCATTCCAGGATTGGAAATCCTTGCAGATGATGTGCGTTGTTCGCATGGCGCAACGGTTGGAAAATTAGATGAAGAAGAACTCTTTTACTTACAGAGCAGGGGCATAGCAAATGCTCACGCTGAAGAACTGATAGTTGAAGGTTTCTTTTCAGAAATTATTGATGAAATTCCTCTGGAAGCAATCCGGATGAATCTCAAGGAAAAGATTTCGCAGAAGCTGGCTTCGTGAAGAAGGCGGCCGGCATTATGTTTATAGCTTGGAGGCTAAATGGCAACAGGTAATTTTATGAGACCGCCTGAGGATGAACAGTTATACAAGATTGGGGATCGCGTTGAAGTCAATTGTGATCATGAGAAAAATGGCCAGAGGGTCAGAGGGTGGATAAAAGGCACCGTTGTTCAGGTGGACGCAAAAATGTTAGCGGTCCAATTCCGGGAGAATATTTACCTGACCGACGGCTGGATGGTGCCGGATCAAATATTGTGGTTCCCCTTTGAATCATGTCACATCCGACCGGTGCAGCGAAAAAGTAAGCCGTTAGACTTCTTAAAAGGTGACCTTCTTTAAACGTTACACCCTAAAACGATTTCGAGAATTTTCCAACAATCCGGATTATGTCGAAACCTTCGGCATAAGGACGTTCTGCCAGAGCGCCGTGCCGAATTGCTGTGGAGCGCAAGACTTCCTCTGAAAAGTAATATCTATCCTTATAGGTAATATACTGTGCCAGTGCGTCGATTTTTTTCTGGATTCCTTTTTCAGAGACTTCCACCAAAAAGTGGGGGAAAAACCCATAACTGCTGCGCAGGACATCGTACCCGAGGACGGTAGTACCGCGAAAAGCACGCAGCGCTTCCTGGGTGAGGGTAACATGATCCTGGTGGATATCCTGGGCTGTATGCACAAAGACGATTTCAGGTTGGCGTTCCCGTTTTAATTGCAGCATTTTTTCCAAAATTTCCTGACGCGCATCGGGGAAACGCCGCGTTTCGAAACTACCGACTTCGATCTCATCATCTGACAGCCCCAACGTGTGCATACTCACGTAATGCTCATCCAGCAGGTGCTGCAAATCCGGGTTTTTCTTGTTGTCTGAAAAGGTCATGCAGTAAAGCGCGGTTTGCCCCACAATATCAGCAATAAGCCCTCCGCAGCCCAGTTCAATGTCATCGGGATGTGCTCCCAAAAAGAGCAGGGATTTACCAAAAAAGGTCATATTTTTCATATATCTGCTCACTTGGTGGCGATGAAACCGCCAACGACCTTTACCATGACCAGTTTGCCTTCGCTTTCGATTCGAGCCTTGGCAGCCTTCTCAATTTGCTGCATCACCTCTTCAAAATCATCTTTTGTAATGAACAACGAGTTCCATAGTTTGCGATCTTCGGACATGGAAGCGCGGGTGTAAACCATGAAAGGTTCTACTTCAGTGAAGGTAAGCGGGTTTTCAAAGATGTGCTGTTCCACTTTGGAGAATAATTGTTCCATTGTGCCATAGATTTCAGAAGCATAGCGCGAACTTCCTGGCATGGGCGGAATGGGTTTGCCTGTTGCTTCTTTTATGATGTCATAAAAAACGGCTTTATTCGTGGGCATGGGGCCTGTGGTGAATAAGCGCCCGCCTGGTTTTAGCACACGGTGCATTTCCTGAAGCGTGAAGGGAATATCCTGTGCATAGTAAATGGCGAAACAGGCGGAAATAAGGTCATAGGTATTGGAGGGAAGTTCAAAGGGTTTATTGAAATCAAGCACTTCAAATTCGACGGCGTTGTTGATTTTCTGGTTTTCGAGGCGGGCTTGATCCAACAGGGATTCGGATACATCCGTACCGGTGATATCCGCCTGCCCTTCGAGATGGTGGAAAAAGGAAAAACACTGCTTGCCGGCACCGCAGCCGATGTCCAGTATCTTGATGCCTTTCTGGAGATTTAAGACCTCAAGCATCCATGCATCGATATCTCTTGTACCATACTGCGAATGAATATCGATCCTTTTGAGCAAATCGTTGGTTGTTTCTTGAAATTCAATTTTCATCGGTGGCCGCCTTTATCAGTGTGTTTTCGAAGTTATTATTTTAAACCAAAATATTTTGTCAAGCAAATTTTGAGGTTCCGCAGTGTGTTGGGAGCGGAACGTTACCTGCTTGCTGCACAATTCTAACAGATGCGCGGCAGCATTTCCCCAGTCAGCATGTCCAGGATGCGGTTGGTCCCCAGAAGTGTTTTTATCGTGACCAGTCCGGCTGGTTTTTCTTGTACGGTGCCTATCTGCACTGCACCCTTTCCGTACGATGTGTCATGCAGAATCTGCAGAGCTCGGTCGGCTTTATGTTGGGGCAAAATCACGATCATCTTGCCTTCGTTTGCCATATAGAGCGGATCCAACCCCAAGAGTTCACAGGCTGTTTGGACGCCTGTTTCGATGGGAATCGCTGCCTCATCCAAGCGAAGCGCACAGTTGGATTGGCGTGCAATTTCAACAAGCGTAGTTGCTAAACCGCCCCGTGTCGGGTCCCGCAGTACATGAACTTCCGGAATTTCATTAAGCAGTGCGCTGACCATGTGGTTCAGGGGGGCTATATCGGATTGAACTTCCGACAGAAACCCAAGGTTCCCTCGCGCTTGCAGCACTGCAACGCCGTGGTTGCCGATTGTGCCGCTGATCAGTATTGCGTCCCCAGGTTTGGCTTGATCTCCGCCGATTTGCAGATGTTCCGGTACCCAGCCAATGCCGCTTGTGCTGATAAACAAGCCATCCGATTTCCCTTTTTCAGTCACTTTGGTATCTGCCGCAATAATGAGCACGCCGGCTTCTTCGCATGCTGCTTGCATTGAGACGAGCATTTCCTCCAGCACGTGTATTGGCAACCCTTCCTCAAGGATGAAGGTGGCGGTGAGATAGGCGGGTTGGGCGCCCATCATGGCGATATCATTGACCGTGCCGCAGATTGCCAATCTGCCAATATCTCCACCAGCAAAAGATAGCGGACTGACGACGTGGGCATCGGTTGACAAGACAAGCCGAGAACCATCCTTTGGCACTGCAGCCGTCTGAATGACCGCCCCATCATTGCCGGCATTGAGCAGAGTGTTGCCGAGATATTTGCGAAATACGTTGCATATCAGGTCATGGGTCATTCCACCCCCGCTGCCGTGGCTTATTACGACATGGTCGTGAGACTGCAGGGGTATCGGGCAGATTGGGCTCTGCATGTTTGCATAATTCTCACTCATGAAATGCTCCGATGATAACGATAATAGGCAGCGCAAGCCCCTTCAGAAGAAACCATCGGCGCTCCGAGGGGAGTTTGGGGTGTGCATTCCTTGCCAAAAGCGGGACAATCGGTGGGTATTGCTGTACCGCTGAGCACTTTACCTGCAATACATAAAGGTGACTCTTTGAGCGGCATCGGCGCGACCTCAAAGCGTTCCAGGGCGTCAAATTGGCGGTATTCTGGTTGTAGACCCAGACCGGAGAAGGGGATGGTGCCAATTCCCCGCCATTTACGGTCTACTGGTTCAAAAACTTTGGCAATGAGTTCTTGCGCTGTTGGATTGCCTTCTCTTGAGACAACCCTCTCATACGCATTTTCTACTTCACAACGCCTTTCTTCCAGCTGGTTTATCGTCATCCAAATACCTCTGACGAGGTCTACTGGTTCAAATCCAGTGACAACTATGGGTGTTTGATACTGTATGGAGATGGGTTCATATTCCCAGTAACCCATTACCGCACAGACATGCCCGGCTGCCAAAAAGCCATTGACGCGGTTTTCTAGGTTTCCCAAAATAGCATGCATTGCCGGAGGAACCAGAACATTTGCGGGCAGTATAGTGAAATTAGTAATGTTGTTGCGGTGGGCATGCAGCACGCTCATGGCGATGGAAGGCACGGTTGTTTCAAAACCGATAGCAAAAAATACGACTTGTTTCTTGGGATTGGATTGCGCCAGTTTTACCGCTTCCATAGGGGAATACACCACGCGCACATCTGCACCCCGAGCACGGGCTTCAAAAAGGTCATAGGTGCTGCCTGGTACGCGCAGCATATCCCCAAAAGAAGTAAAAATCACTCCTGGTCGGGCGGCAAGTTGGAGAGAATACTCTATGACCTCCAAAGAGGTAACACAAACCGGGCAGCCCGGACCGTGGATCAGGGTGATTTCTGGCGGTAGCAGCTGGTCCAGTCCGTAGCGCAGGATAGCATGGGTTTGACCGCCGCAAATCTCCATGATGTTCCACGGTTTGGTCACGCGCTTGTGGATCTGGGCAATAATCTTATGTGTCAGCTGCGCATCACGGAAGTCGGTTGGAAAGGGTGTTGTCATGCTATTCGTTTTCGGCATCAAGCTGCTGGTTAAAACTTTCAAGTGCATTGAGAATCGCAAGTGTTTCCTGCGCCTCTGATTCGGAAAGTTCGTTTAAGGCAAAGCCGGCATGCACGATGACATAGCTTCCCAGTTGCACCTCCGGCACAGTGGCTATGCAGACCTCCTGCTTTACACCGCCAAAATCCACTATGGACATCAAAGTCCCGTCCATATCAAAAATTTCTACAATTTTTCCTGGTATTCCGAGGCACATGTTATTGTTGTTTTACTCCTTGCTTTGCCCGATAACTTGCCACCATGACCTGCCCGAGAGAGACGCAGGCATCGTTAGGTGGGAAAAGGCTGTGATAGAGAGGAATGAATCCTTCTTTTTCAAGTGCTGGCAAAATTCTGTTCATCAAGTAAAGATTTTGCCACACTCCGCCAGAAATTGCCACGTGTTTCAATCCATGTTCCTTGCGTAAGATACCACATACTGATGTTGCCATGGTTATAAGACTATTGTGGAATCGTGCAGAGATGGTTGACGCTGGTATGCCGATTTGCCAATCCCGCACAATCTGACGCATAAGACTGAGTGTGTCAATCTTATCGGCTTCCAAAGGCAGCTCGTAAATTCCTTCTTCGTCAGGATCCGCGATTGTTTCCAAGGCAATAGCGGCCTGGGCTTCGTAACTGATTTCGTGGCAAATTCCCAGAATAGAAGCTACTGCATCAAATAGCCTTCCCATACTGCTTGTGTACGGGCTATTCAGACCGGATTGAACCTGGGCTGCCACTGCTTGGTACTCTCTGTTTTCTAAGAACTGTACAGGCAGCAAATTTGTGCCTGCCGTTTCTATCCCGGCACGCATGAGATAACTAATAGCCATCCTGGCTGGTTTGAGAACAGCCATGTCGCCACCTGGTAAAGGTACTTCCGCCAGATGAAAGCGGCGCTCAAAATCGGTATATCCGGCAATAAAAATTTCGCCGCCCCATATCTTGCCGTCAGTGCCGTAGCCAGTACCATCGAATGAGAGTCCGATGACCGGTTCTGCGCTTTTCCAGTCGTTTTCTGCCAGACAGGCGGCAATGTGGGCGTGATGATGCTGTACTGGGATTAGCGGCAGGTTTTCAGTTTTGCTGCGTGTGATTGCATAGCGTGTAGCCAGGTAATCCGGATGCGCATCGCAGGCAATGACCTCGGGTTTGATGCGAAACAGTGCTTCATAATGTCTGACAGCCTGCTCGTAAGAGGCAAGCGTTTCTTCATTCTCCAGGTCTCCGATGTAATGGCTTACGAAAGCATAATTGTCACGGGCAAGGCAAAAGGTATTTTTGAGATGGGTGCCTGCGGCAAGGATTGGCTGGGAGCAATGGGAAATGCGCAATTGCCCAGGGGCATACCCCCTCGCTCGTCGGATGGGGTAGGTTTTGCCCCTGAGGGTTGTAACCACAGAGTCGTCCACCCGCATATAGATTGGGCGGTTGTGCATCAGGAAGGCATCAGCAAGAGGCGATAATCTTTTGAGAGCATCAGCATTTTCGTAAGCGATGGGTTCCTCGCTCAGGTTCCCGCTGGTCATCACCAATACTTCTGGAAAGCCTTCTTGGGGTTCGAGCAGCAGGAGATGCAAAGGGGTGTAAGGCAGCATAAAACCCAGTCGATTTTGGTCTGGAGCGACTATTTGTGCCAATTCTCTGCCTTTTTGGTTGGCATTGAGCAAAACAATTGGTGCTTGTGCTGAATTGAGCAATGTCATTTCAGATTCCTGCAGTTGGCAGTATTTTTCAACGATATCAAGGCTGTACGCCATCAGTGCAAAAGGTTTGCCGGTGCGCTGTTTCTGCAGGCGCAACTGACTGACTGCTTTTTTGTCGGCAGCATTGCAAACCAAATGGAATCCCCCCAATCCTTTGACCGCAACAATTTTTCCTGCCGTAATGGCTTGCCGGGTAAGGAGAATAGCCTGTTCGCCAATGGCAACAGGTTTTCCGTCCTGTTCGAACCAAACTTGTGGGCCGCAAACTGCGCAGGCTATCGGCTGGGCGTGGAAACGACGATCGGTGGGATCTGTGTATTCCGCGGCACATTGGGGACAGAGTTTGAAATCTGCCATGGTTGTATTTGGGCGGTCGTAAGGAATGGTTTTGACGATGCTGAAGCGCGGACCGCAGTTGGTACAGTTGATGAAAGGGTAGCGGAAGCGCCTGTTGGACGGATCCAAAAGTTCGCGTCTGCAATCCGCACATATGGCCAAATCCGGGGAGACTGGGAGAAAACCGCCCGGGTCATCGTGGCTTTCGATAATCTGGAATTCTGTAAAGACCTGCAGTGCTGCTGGTTTAACGTCAAATGAGTCAATTTTTGCCAGTGCAGGCGGTGTTCTGCGCAGCTCAGCGATAAAAGCCTGGCAATCGGCCTCTGTGCCGTGGATATTGATTTCGACGCCATTTGAGGAATTCAGCACGCTGCCAAAAAGCTTGTGCTTTTGGGCAAGGAGATATACCGTAGGTCGGAAGCCCACACCCTGGACTATCCCGGTGATATGCAAGTGATAATTATGGTTGTCCACTGGGTTCAGGTTATTCTTTTGTTTTAACCTGCTCCGTCAGCCATTCAATCCACTCAGAAATGCCTTCACCGGTCTTGGAAGATACGAGGAAGGTACGCAAGCCTGGATTTAGCATCTCCACACCCTGCCGAAAATAATCCATGCGGAAATCCAGGTAGGGTAAGAGGTCAATTTTGTTTATGATTAACACTTCCAAACCGCGATAGATGCCAGGATACTTATAGGGTTTATCATCCCCTTCAGGAATGGAAGCGATGAGGACATTGGCGTGGGTGCCCAGTTTGAACGAAGCCGGGCAGATCAGGTTCCCAACATTTTCTACCAGCAGCAGATTGATTTGCTCGAGCGGAAGCTGCTTGAGAGCCAATTCCACCATATTGGCATCAAGATGGCAGGCACCCCCAGAATTGACCTGCACTACCGGCGTTCCCAGTGCGTTTACCTTGTCGGAGTCAATCGTAACGGGCGCAGTATCGCCTTCAATGACACCGAGGCGGATGTGTTCAGGCAAGTTCCTGATGGTTTGCAGGATAAACGAAGTTTTACCCGCTCCCGGGGAGGCCATGATGTTGACACCAAAAATGCTGTTCTTGTCCAACAGATCTTGATTAGCTAATGCAATCCGGTCGTTTGCATTCAGGATTGATCGTACAATTTCCACACGTTGTGTCATCATTCATCTTCTCCAAGTATATCGATACTCTCAATAAGCAGCTGATCACCACTGACGATCTCAAGATTAATGCTTTTACAGGCTGGACAGGGTACCAAATCATCAGTCAGATTATATTCCCAGCCGCAATCCTTACAGCGCATGCGGGCAGGCAACCGTTGAAAGTGCAGCACCGCCCCCTCGCAGAGCGTTCCCTTGCTGATGTGATCCCAATAAAACTGAACGCAATCGTCCACGATGGATGAGAGCCTGCCGATGGTCAGATGAATTTGTGTGACCTTGCGAGCCGAATTTTTTTGGGCAACCTCGAGGGCAGTATCCAGAATGCTTTGGGTAATGCTGAGTTCATGCATTTCAGCGATTATAACTCAAGCTTGTTCTACTTTTGGTTTGAATGGGATAGATCAGTGGGCCTTTGCTCGCAATCGATGTTTTCAGGATGGCTGTAAACTTCGAACCGGTCTGAACGCAAGTAGCCAATCAGGGTTATGCCGGCTTGATCTGCAATTTCAACGGCAGCTGCTGTGGGTGTGGTTCTTGAAACGATGCAACTTACAGCCAAGGGCAGGGATTTTATAACCATTTCCGAGCTGATGCGTCCGCTTAGCAACACCATCCGGGCAGAGAATGGACGGGATTGAAGCAAATATAACCCGCATAGTTTGTCCACGCAGTTATGGCGGCCGAGATCTTCAACGACGAGATGTACCTTGATGCCATCAGACAAGCCTGCCGAGTGGAAACCCCCGGCCTGGTCATGCATTACCTGCATCTGCATGAAATTCTGGTAGTGTGCAATGATATCGGAGGGTTTAAACTGACTTGGCTTTGCGGGAGGCTGAGGCAACAACGCCGTAGTATTTGTAATGCCGGTGCTCGTGCGATGAAATCTGGTTGGCTTGTCAACAGGATTTTCAAGAGTTACATTTATTTGTTGACCATCTTCAGCTACTTGCAGACATTGGATCGCGTCGAGGTCGGTGATGGTCCCCCCATTCCAAAGGAACCCGACTGCCAAGGCCTCTAAATCTGACGGAGAGCAAATGAAGGTGAGCCACTCCTCTCCATTGACAACTAAGGTGGCAGCATGCTCGGAGATGATTGGTTTTGTTATTTTCGTAGAACTATTATCGGACAGGGAAACATTCCAAACGGAAACATTGCTTGTTGGTAGGGTTTGAGTGTAATTTTCTTTTAGTGCCATGGCAAATACCTTTCCAAAAGACATTCTGGGTGGATTGTCAGATAAAGGTCAATGGCCATTATAATAAACAAAAGGTTTTTATGGAACAACAACTGCTAAGACGGGATCAGGTAGGACTAAGTGTCGTCATTCAGGCGGGTGGAAATTCCAGCCGCATGGGTGAGAACAAATATTTGAAGCCCTTTCTGGGCGTGCCGTTGCTGGAGCGGGTTTACCACAGGGTGAAAACCATTGCTGACGAAATAATTATTGTCTGTAATGAGCATCAGGTCCTTGACTTTATTGGGCTCACCGTTGTACCGGACAGCCTTCCGGGGCGGGGAGCTATTGGCGGTCTTTATACCGCCATGGATGTAGCTGCAAATGCTTTTGTGGCGGTGGTCGCCTGCGATTTGCCCTTTGTGAGTGCCAGCATTTTGCACAAAGGGTTTGAACTTCTTCTGGACGGCAATGCTGATGTGGCTGTTCCCAAAACAAATGGAGAATATTACGAACCGCTGCATGCTGTTTACCGAAAGGAAACCTGCAGGCAAGCAATCCAGGCAGCCATAAAAAAAGAGCAGCGGCGGTTGATTTCCTGGTTTCCGTCTGTACAAGTTCTGGAAATGGATGAAAAGCTTTGTTGGGAACTTGACCCTTCACGCCTGGCCTTCATCAACATCAACACCCCTGAGGACTTTGCCAAAGCGGAATCTTTGGCTCGCAGCTAACAAACATAAAACAACCCCTGCATTTTTGCAGGGGTTGTTTGTTTTAAAGAGCGTTAAGCTACCGCTTCGACCTTAACTGCAGTTACCTTGTACTCAGGGATCTTAGCGATGGGATCCAGGGCGGCTTTAGTCAGGTAGTTGATATTGTTTTCCGGGAAGTGGAAATTGCCGTATATCAAACCTTCCGGGACCCGGTCGGTAACCCAGGCCTGGGCTGTGATTGTGCCGCGCCGGGAAGTAACCTTTACCTTGGTAATCTCATGGTTGAGACCCAAGTGGGCTGCATCCTCAGGTGAGACCTCAATGAGAGCCTGACCGTAGATTTCCATCAGTTCCTTGACCCTGCGGGTCATCTCACCGCTGTGCCAGTGGTAGATTACCCGACCGGTTGTGAGCATCATCGGGTATTCCTCATCAGGCAATTCGGAAGGATCCAAATGGATAGCTGGAATTAGATTGCCTTTACCACGAGTGAACTTACCGATGTGCAGGATGGGTGTGCCGGGGTGGTCTGCGTTCGGGCAAGGCCAACATAGGGTTTCCCCAGCATCCAGCCTCTGGTGGGATATACCGCCGTAACTTGGGGTAAGGGCTGCAATTTCCGCCATGATTTCACTGGAATCTGCGTAATCCCAACTGGAGTGGGGCGTTGGGTATATTCGGCGTCCACCTTTGGCAATGACCCGTTTAGCGATATCGGAAATAATTTGCCAATCCTGGCGGGATTCGCCGCGGGGAGATATTGCCTGGTGGACCATCTGGACCCTGCGTTCCGTGCTGGTGAAGGTGCCGGTCTTTTCAGCGAAGGTTACACCGGGCAGAAGTACATCGGCATACGCAGAGGTTTCTGTTGGGAAGATCTCCTGCAATACAAGGAACTCATTTTGTTCAAGGCAATGGCGAATATGGTTTGAATCGGGATCGGTCATTGCAGGATTTTCGCCCAGGATATAGAGGGCTTTGGTTTTTCCTTCCAGAACATCTGGTATGACTTCTGTTACGGTTTTTCCGATCTTATTAGAGAGTGTGGTGCCCCAAGCTTGTTCGAACTTCTCCTGGGATGCCGGGGCAACTACCGCCTGGTATCCCGGATAGACATTGACCAAACAACCCATATCGCAGGCGCCTTGCACATTATTTTGACCGCGCAGAGGGTTAACGCCGCCCCCAGGAACGCCAAAGTTGCCCAGTATCATCTGGAGATCAGCTAGTGCAAAGACGTTGTGAACGCCGACGGTATGTTGAGTGATACCCATTGCCCAGAAAACAGCCATCGGGGCGTTATTAACTATAATTTCTACTGCCTGGTAAAGCTGTTTCACAGGAACGCCAGTAATTTGGGATACTTTATCCGGTGGATAAAGCTTTATGTTCTCTGCAAAAGCCTCAAAGTTCTCGGTGCGCTCCTCAATAAATGCCTTGTTTTCTAATCCCTTTTCCAAGATGATATACATAAGACCATTTACCAAGGCGATGTCTGTGCCAGGTTTTTGCTGAAGGTGCATGGTTGCGAATTCGCACAATTCAATTTTTCGGGGATCTGCCACGATTAATTTTACGTTGCGGTTAAGCACTGCCTGCCGCATTTTCGACCCAAATACCGGGTGTTGTTCAGTCGTGTTGGAGCCTATTACAAAAATAGAATTGGCACTTTCGTATACATCTTTCATGGAATTGGTCATAGCACCAGAACCGAGTGTGGTTGCCAGACCAGCTACGGTACTGGCGTGACACAAGCGGGCGCAGTGATCAACATTATTGGTTCCGATGACCTGGCGTGCAAACTTGTTCATCAGGTAGTTTTCTTCGTTCGTGCATTTAGCAGAAGAAAGTACACCGATGCTGTCAGGGCCAAAAGTCTCGCGCACAGACGCCAGTTTGTCTGCCACAAGGTTCAGGGCTGTATCCCAATCCGTCTCAACCCATTTTCCGCGGTCTTTTTTGGAAGGCCGCTCAGTGCCTTTCAACAGATATTCGCGAACCAGCGGCTTTGTGAGACGGTCCGGATGTTCAACAAAGGAATAACCGAAGCGACCTTTTACGCATAAATGCATACCATTTGCAGGTGCTTTGGGGTTAGAGGTAACGCGTACGATGTGATCGTCCACAACGTTGAAGTCAAATTGGCAGCCAACACCGCAGTAAACGCAAGTGGTTGTAACTTTTTTATCTGCAGGTGCGAATGCTACCGACGGCTTGAAGGTGAGTGCACCGGTGGGGCAGTAAGCCGCACAGGCACCGCAGGATTCGCAGCGGGCGTCAATCATGTCTTCATCCATACCAGCAGCGATGTGCGCTTCAAAACCTCGCTCTGAAATGCCCCAAACAAACCGTCCCTGGATCTCGGAACATGCCCGGACGCAGCGGGTGCAAAGAATACATTTGTTCAGGTCTACGAAGATGAAGGGGTTAGGATCCTGATCTATCTCATACCGTTGTTTGGAAGACATGAAATCACTTGGTTCCAGACCGTAATGCCTCGCCCAACGAAACAACTCATTATCCGATTCGTCCGGCTTATAGCCATTGTCGTGGTAGACACTTAAGAGAAGTTTTAGCACTGAGCGACGGGACTTTATCAGTTCATCATTCTCAGTGGTGACTTCCATTCCCTCTGCCACAGGTGTCGTACAGGCTGTCAGTAATCCCCTTGCGCCCTTAATAGTGACCAGACACATTCGGCAAGCACCTGTAGGAGATAAATCCTTGTGGTAGCACAAAGTTGGTATTGTAATTCCTGCATGGGTCGCTGCTTGTAGAACAGTCCATTTAGGCTCTGCCTGGACGTCCTGACCATTTATTTTGAGATTAACCATATACACATCCTTCCAGATACAAGTAGATCAGCACCTGTAAATTAATTATTATTTTGTTTCCTTCCGAAGAAAGATAAACCAATAAGCGGCACCGATGAAGAATGCACCGCCAATAATGTTGCCAATTGTGACAGGGAGTAAGTTCTTGATAAAGAAATTTGCCCAGGTCAGGTTGGCGTATTCACCTGCTGAAGCATAAAATGCCGGGTCAAAGGCTTTGATCAGCAAACCAACAGGGACAAAGTACATATTGGCAACACTATGCTCAAAGCCAGCGGCAACGAATGCAGCGATAGGAGGGATGATAGCCAATATTTTGCCGCCAGTAGTGCGAGCAGAGAAGGTTAACCAAACAGCCAAACAAACCAGCAGGTTGCACATGATGCCCAAACCAATGGCGGACCAGAAACCTAATCCGGTTTTTGCATTAGCAATGCTCAGGGCTGTCTTGCCAATGGCGCCGCCAGCAAAAGTATACTGTTTGGACATGACCATAATCAGGGCAACGAGCACTGAACCGATCAGGTTTCCCAGGTAGACAACGCCCCAATTCCGCAGCATTTTGGCGACGGTGGTTTTCTTGCTTAAGACCGCCATAAGGATGAGATTATTTCCAGTAAAAAGCTCAGCCCCAGCGACAATTACGAGAATGAGACCGACGGTGAAAATCAAGCCCTTAAGCAAAGCATTGACGCCATAAGGGAATTCAGCGCCATTGCTTCCCACGGTTGTAGCAAGTACAGCCCCAAAGGCGATAAAAGCTCCCCCAAACAAAGCCAGGACAAACATTGACCAAAAGTCAAGTCCGGTCTTTTTTACACCGACTGCTACTGCTTTTGCAGCCATCTCAGCGGGTGTAAGGTCATCAATTTTTACAACATTTTCTGCCATTTTAATTACCTCTCATATAATTTGATAAATTTCTCTACGCGTGCATTGGGCAAACGCCGGTAGGACAAACACCAAGACGAATGTGGGCTTCTACTTCAGCCCGGAAGTAATTGAGCATATCCTTGAGTGGCGTTCCTGCAGTCTGTCCGAGACCGCAGTTCGACAACTCTATAAGGTCATGACTCAGGTTTTCCAATTCCTGAAGGTTTTCAAGCGTGCCTTTACCTTCGCTGATATCGACAAGGATATCGTAGGCGCGTTTGGTTCCGATTCGGCATGGGGTACACTTGCCACAGGATTCAACCTTAAAGAAATTGATCAGCACTTTAGCAAGATCTACGATACACACATCTTCATTACAAATCAACAGGGCGCCCGAACCCAAAGCTACACCAGCTTTGCGGAAGGATTCGAAATCCATAGGCGCATCCTGCAAACTAGAAGGGATGATTGAACCACCCGAACCGCCAGTTTGCGCCAGTTTAAAGTTACTTCCTTGCGTGCCTTTGGCGTAGATACTGATTACTTCCCGGAGCGTGATACCCATGGGGACTTCAATCAGGCCGCGTTCATTCACGTTCCCCAGGATGGTGTAAACTTTTGTGCCAGGGCTTGAAGGTGTGCCAATGCTTTTGAACCACTCTGGTCCATTGCGCAAGATTGCTGGAATGTTGGCCAGGGTTTCGACGTTGTTCACCAGAGTGGGTTTGCCCCACAAGCCTTCTGTGGTGGGATAAGGCGGCCTGGAACGTGGTTCACCCCGTTTGCCTTCCAGAGATTCAATCAAAGCCGTTTCTTCGCCGCAGATGTAGGCACCTGCACCAGCGTGGACGTGCAATTTGAAATTCAGACTTGACCCGAATATGTTTTCACCTAAGAACCCAAAGGCTTCAGCCTGTTTTATCGATTCTTCCAGGCGTCTGATGGCCAGCTGGTACTCTCCGCGGATGTAGAGATAACCTTCATCTGCACCTACAGCATACGCTGCGATCAGCATACCTTCAATGATAGAATGGGGGTCGCCTTCTAAGATGACACGGTCTTTAAATGTGCCTGGTTCACTTTCATCAGCATTACATATAACGTACTTCTTCAGACCAGGGGCTTTCCTGACAAAACTCCATTTGAGACCTGTGGGGAAACCTGCCCCACCACGCCCCTGCAAGCCGGAACTCTTAATAGTTTCCACTACCTGATCAGGAGACATCGCTAAAGCCAAACCAAGTGCCTGATATCCATCGTGGGCAATGTAATCTTCAATTGAGGCGGGATCGATTAAACCGACATTTTTCAACACGATTCTATTTTCAGCTGGCAGTGTACCCTTACGAGCTTTTAGCCAGGCAACTCGACCAGAAAGTTCGTAAGTAGGAGCAATTTTTTCTTCTACAATACGCCCTTTGTATAAATGCTCTTCCACAATATGCGGAACATCTTCGGCCTTGAGCGGACCGTAAATAACTGCCTCTGGATAAACAATAACCAGAGGAAGTGCAGCGCTATGCCCAAGGTCTGATGCGTATGACAAATGCACTTCTTGCTCTAAATCGTATTTTCTGAATTGCTGCTGAAATGCAGCATAAATGTCCTCAGCACCGAGCCGAATACTTTCGGAGTCGTTTGAGACAAGCACCATAGATCTAACTGCTTTCATTGTTTCTCCTTATTTGTATTGGTCCAGGATTTCTTTTACCTGATCTGGTGTGACGTTACCGTGGATGTCCGTGTCGACAATAACCACCGGAGCCACACCGCAAACCCCCAGGCAGCTGGTGGTGAGCAGTGTCCACTTGTTATCTGGACTCGTTTGTCCTGGTTCAAGCTGCAGCGCTTCCTTGAGTGCAACAAAAACTTCTCTTCCACCAGCAATGTGGCAGGGAGCACTCTCACAAAATTGAACGACATGCCTACCGCGGGGTTGTGTAGAGAGCATTCGGTAAAACGTGGCGACAGACAGGACTTCTTTTGTGGGAATTTTCAGAAGTTTCGATATCTCCTTGGCAGCATCCTGTGAGATGTAACCCATCCTGTTGGTCACTTCCTGAAGGATTGGAATGAGCTCCCCCCTACTGTTACCGATCGATTGGACAATCTCGTTAACAGTTTCAACTGTTTGTTTTTCATTCATTACATTTTCCGACATCATTCTCTCCGTTTGGTCTTGTAAAGACTAATGGACTTCAATTGCGTCAAATTGGCAGACCTGGTAGCAGATGCCGCATTTAATGCAAATGTCCTGATTAATCACGTGAGTTTGTTTTCTTTCACCCGAGATTGCGCTGACCGGGCAGTTCCTTGCACACACAGTACAGCCAGTGCAGGGGCCATCTATGATCTCATACTTGATCAGACTTCGACAAACTTTTGCAGGGCAGCGTTTTTCGTAAATGTGCGCTTTATATTCATCCAGGAAGTGCTCTAAGGTTGAAACTACCGGGTTTGGAGCGCCTTGTCCGAGGCCGCACAGGCTGTTCTTCCGGGTCTCTTCACACAACTCCCGCAACTCTTCAATATCACCATCTTTGCCTTGTCCGTCGCAGATTGCTTCGAGAATTTCAAGCATACGATGGGTACCTACCCGGCATGGGACACATTTACCGCAAGATTCATCCTGTGTAAATTCCATGAAAAAGCGGGCGATATCCACCATGCAGGTATCTTCGTCCATAACAATCATACCGCCAGATCCCATAATGGACCCAGCTTGACCAAGGGTTTCATAATCTACTGGTAAATCGAGGAGGGATTCTGGGAGACAGCCTCCCATTGGGCCGCCAGTTTGTACCGCCTTGAATTTCTTACCGCCTTTAATCCCACCGCCTACATCAAAGATGATCTCCCGGAGAGTGATGCCAAATGGCACTTCGATGAGGCCTGTATTATTGACGTCGCCAGCAAGCGCAAAGGTTTTGGTTCCCTTGCTCTTTTCAGTTCCCATGGTGCCAAACCATTCTGCACCTCTCAGGATTATCAGCGGGATATTGGCGTAAGTTTCAACATTGTTGATATTGGTAGGTTTGCCCCAGAGGCCTTTTTGGGCTGGGAAAGGAGGTCTGGTTCGGGGTTCTCCGCGTCCGCCCTCAATTGAGGCCATTAATGCAGTCTCTTCACCGCACACAAAAGCCCCGGCGCCCATGCGAACTTCCATATCAAAACTGAAACCGGTCCCCAGGATATTCTTGCCAAGCAAACCCATGGAGCGGGCTTGTTTGATAGCCAGATTCATGGTACTGACAGCAATAGGGTATTCCGCCCGGCAGTAAACATAGCCTTGTTTTGCCCCGATGGCATATGCTGCGATGATCATTCCTTCCACTACTGAATGCGGGTCGCCTTCGAGCACACGCCGGTTCATAAAAGCGCCGGGGTCACCTTCATCAGCATTACAGACGAGGTACTTGATGTCCCCTTCAGCTTGACGAGCAAAGCGCCACTTGAGGCCGGTGGGGAAACCAGCGCCACCGCGGCCGCGAAGTTTTGCATCCAGAACTTCCTGGATTACTTCTTCGGGGGTCATCTCTGAGAGCGCTTTAGCCAGTGCCATGTAGCCGTCTTGGGCAATGTACTCTTCAATATTGCGGGGATCGATGACGCCGATATTCCGCAAGATCAGCCGCACCTCTTTGTCCTTGGGAGCTCTCAATTCTTCATCGATTGCATCGCTCATCTTAGCTGCATACTGCTTAAGGATGCGGCCTTTAATAAAATGTTCTTCAACCAGACGGGGAATTTCAAAGTAAGTGAGGTTAGTGTAATGGGTTCCTTCCGGATAAACCATCAAGTCCGGACCAAATCGATCAGGATCACCGAGACGGGGGGTCTCGAGTATGCGCACCTCATCGATAAGTCCTTGTTTGACCAATTCGTCATTCAGAGAATCCATTAATTCGTAAGCGCCTTTTCCGACGCACACGGGGTCAACAGATACAAGCACAGTAGATCTATAGAACGCCATAGTAGTCCTTCCTGTAAGTTTATTGCCGATAGGTTGTCTGGAGCATTAGCTTTGGACGATGTAATCTGTAACGACGCTGCCTTTAACTACGTGTTCTTCCATGATAACCTTGGCAAGTTCGGGGGTAATCCTGCCGTAAGTTACCTTTTCCTGACCTGGCAGAACAACCTGGACCACTGGTTCAAAGGAATCGATCCCGATGTTTCCAGTTTGGCGAATGATGATGTTCTCAAGGTGGTTGAAATCAATGTAATCCAGGATAGCTTTGAGCGTTTCCCGGGCTCCGGCTGCAATGCCGACAGTGCCCATCCCTACGATGATTTCAGTTTTTCCTTCGGTGGATCGTAATTCTTGCTTCCTGAGCGCTTCTTCACGAACGCGTTTCAGGTCTTCCAGTGATTTGATGGTTGGCATGTTTTTCTCCTTAAACAAGATCTAATTCCGATATACCTTCTTCGAAAATCGACCGAATAAATCGGATAATGTCTGGGTCTGTGATCGACAAACCCTGAAGTTCCTTTTTTAGTTCTTTATCATCAAAATAAAATTCTTCGGCATCTTTTTTGACCGAGAAGATCCAATTGACTTCCTGCGTGCCAATTTCCATACTGAGGAAGGTATCTGTTAGGTTACCCAAGGGCATCCTGTCGATGTGGCTCAGTTGAAATTGGACTGCAATGCTTGTTCCTTTTCCTGGTTCAGACTCTATTTTAAACCAGCCGTTGCAACTTTCTGCTGCAGCCTTCAGTAGCGGGATCCCCAAGCCGACTTTTCGTTCGGTTCTGCTGGTCACAAACGGATCGGTTACGACCTTTACCATTTCTGGGCTCATACCCCGTCCGTTGTCTTCGACCTTGATATTTAATAAGTCCTGTAAGATGTTTTCATCAACCGAGATCTTAATGGTGGTTGCACCTGCAGAAACACTGTTTGCCGCTATATCAAGGATGTGCAGCGCAAGTTCTCTCAATTGGATGCCTCAATAGATTGAATTTCCTGAATAATCTTCGGGAATTTATTCGCCTGGACTCGGCCTTTGACGTTATCATCCACTACAACCACAGGTGCCTGGCTGCAGGCGCCGACACAGCGGCAGACTTCAAGGGTTATCAATCCGTCAGGTGTGGTTTGTCCTGGTTCAATTCCCAGAATTTGCTTGGCTTTTTCAATGATTTGTTCGATGCCTCCTACATAGCAGGCTGTACCGAGGCAGAACTTGATGGTGTGTTTTCCTCTGGGGGAGGTGGTGAAGAAGGAATAGAAAGAAACCACACCGTGTACTTTACTGATCGGGACTCCCAATTGTTCGGCGACATAAGCTTGCATAGGTTTAGAGATAAACCCTATCTTTTCCTGCAATTGGTTGAGTACAACCATAGTTGCCCCGTTCAGACCGGCATTTTCTTCAAGTACTGCATCAATGATTGCCTTTTTTTCAGGTATTTCAAGTGGTTCAATAATAGGTTTTGGATCTGGCATCGTAATTTTACTCCTATGAGCAGCGTTTAGATCGCTGTCAGTTGTGAAAATTGTTACAATCAGTTTAATCAATTCTGCGGTTTTGGTCAATGGCAACAACCATCGATGGACTACCACAAGGTGAAATTAGTTTACAGGAAAGTCCGGATGCCCTCAGCAAGGGCTTGAACAGAACTATCTTGCGCTTCAAATTGGTTGGCTCCAAGAAAATCGTCCAGAAAGTGTACATCACCGCTCTGAATCAAGTGGTATTGATTTAGCTGGGGATACTTTCGTCTGCACACTTCCTTGGTGCGGTAGCGTGAAATTTCCAGAATGTCGACCGGCAAGTCAGGGGGGACCATTCCAAGATGAGAGAGAAGCCCGTATGCCTCACGGTCAACATGCGCTGGGATGAACAGCCCTCCCAATTTCTGAACAAATCTGCAGGCATCCTGGAGAGATATCTGAATAGATGTCAGCAACATACGATCCTCAGAGCGGATAAAGTTTCCTTCTTGATCTACTACAAACTGGGAACCGAACGCATCGATATCATTCTCAAAACCGGGATGTCTTTGGTCTACCAAATGCTGTAATTCTGCCAGTTGCTCTAAGGTATCAAACAAGCAGACTGAGTGAATTTCCTCCGCAGTTTCCAGTTCCATTCCTGGCAAAACGGTCAGAGGAGTACCTTTGGCGGCATCAATGACGCCTTGTGCGTTGTAACTGGCATTATGGTCAGTAATAGCAATCAGATTAATCCCCTTTTCAAGTGCGCTTTGCACGATCAGGGGAGGGATCATTTCTATTCCCGCGCAGGGTGAAAGAACGGTATGGACATGCAATTCGGCGCGGTAAGAAATCATCAGCGGACTTTCCCTATAAAGTTCCTCTTAAACCGAGGTCATAGAGCAATCCTACAATATCGAAACTGGAGCGCGGGGTAGATAATAAAGCAACTCCTTTATTGTTGGCGAGGGTAATTGTCGTTTCAGAAGGCTGAGCATCTTCTGTGATAATTATTGCAGGAATGTCAAGCAAGGATGCCACTGCAACAATATTGTTGTGCGCCATAAGGGTTACCCATATGCCCTGACTTTTGGCACCGGCCATAACACAACTCAACATGTCTGAGGTGTAACCGCTTGTGATAGGAATGGATGAGAAATCATTCTTTTCTGTCAGGATCTTTAAATTGAGTTGTTCGCAGATTTCATTCAGGTTTGTCATTTTCGTCCAATCACGTATTTCTTTTGGGTTTTTCCAAACGCATAATCATGATCAGGTTGGTACCCCGTTCTTGTGAAGAGACCAAACTCATCTCGTCCACACAGCTTTTGATGTTCACTAAGCCCATTCCTGCTCCGAAACCTTTTTCTCTGACTTCGTTGGTAGCAGTAGAATATCCTGGCTGCATGGCTTTGTTGATATCCGGGATACCTGGTCCATCGTCGTAGGCTTCCATGGTAATTTTGTCTTCTTCAATTTCAACCCTGAGCATGCCGCCGTTTGTTGTGTGAATGATCAGGTTCATTTCAGCTTCATAAACAGCTATGCCGCATTTCCGGGCAACTTGCGGGGTGGAACCAAGCCGGCGCAAGGCTTTTTTTATGTTGTTAGAGGCCGCTCCCCCGTGGATGTAATCGTTTTTTCTGACCCTGTAGCGTAAGGTAAGGGTGCTGCGATCTGAAACAATGTCTTCGAATAAATGGGATGCGCGGTAGCGGATTAATTCTTCTACCATAAATTCATGCTGCAAGGCAGAGAGCAAACCCTCAGTGATGTCACCTTTCGTAAGCAAACCAACCAGCCTGCCATCTTCAGTCACTACTGGAAGGCGTCCTACATGGGTTTTTACAAAGATCTTTAGCGCTTCAACTACCTGATCGGTATTCCTTGTAGTAATGACATCGGCTGTCATGTAATCGGCGACTGAAAGATCGATTCTTCCATCCCGAAGCGATCGGATCATGTCCTCGATGGAAATAATTCCAACAAGGTTTCCCTCTATAGTGACTGGTGCACCCGAAATTCCGTATTTTTTAAAAATATCCAAAGCCTCACGCATTGTTTGTTCAGGACTGAGTGTGATGACATTTTTTGTCATCACTTCCCCGATGGACAATTCGTAGGCTAATTCCTCAACCCGGGTGATGTTGGCCGCTTCGGCGTCGGAAACCAGTGGTTTGTCTTCAGACATGTTTACTTCCGATCAATCCTCGTCGAATGTTTGGTCGATAATGTTCTCAAAGCTGGGCAAACCAGCTTCCCTGAGCAGGCCACTGATTTCATAAAGTCCAAAATCAGAAACGATAACCGGAATCCTTTCCTGAATTGCGAGAGATATAGTCTCCACTGCCAGTTTTTTTCCTCGACCGAAAATGATGGCTCTAACGTCAGCAATCATTGCCGTCCTGATCACCTGGGGATTGCTTAACCCTGTTATCAGCACAGCTTCGGGTTGGATTGATGCCAGAACGTCGCTCATCAGGTCTCCGGTAAATGCACCTTTCACATCACCATTTAAGTCAACAGCAGGAATCAACTGTTTCCCTTTTACGATTTCAATAATTTCAGTTATTTTCATTTGGGCTTTCCTTTTTCAGGTTTTATGACGCTCAATCAATTTTACCTGATTTTGGCGTGTTATACTTTTGATTATCTTCAGTTAGAGGTAGTTTGCATGGGAAATATCATTAAAAGTGTCAAGGGTACAAGAGATTTCTATCCGGATGAGATGGCAGTAAGGCAGTGGCTTATTGACATAATCCGCACAACATCAGAAGCTTTTGGATACCAGTTTTACGATGGACCCTGCATAGAAACCCTTGAGCTGTATGCAGCAAAATCGGGAGACGAATTGGTCAAGGAGCAGGCGTTTGTGTTTCCTGATCGGGGAGGTGAGCTGCTGAGTCTCAGGGCTGAACTCACCCCTACGCTGGCGCGCATGGTTGCTTCCCGTCAAAATGAATTGACTTTCCCGCTGCGCTGGTGGTCCTTTGGCCCCTTTTGGCGCTACGAAAGGCCCCAACGCGGACGTACCAGGGAGTTTTTCCAGTGGAATATCGACCTGATCGGAACGGAGAGTATTCTTGCAGATGCAGAATTGGTTGCTGTTGCAGCAACATTCCTGAAGGATGTTGGCCTAAGAGCCGATCAAGTGCAAATCAGAGTGAACAACCGTCAATTGATGGAGGGTGTTGTTTCTCAGCTTGGTATCGCTGAAAATATACGCCCATCGTTATTGAAATTAATAGACCGGATAGATAAACAACCCCCTGAGATTTGGGAGGAAAACGTATTGGATGCTGGTCTGAACCAATCTCAATTGGACGGGTTAAAAGCAGTGCTGGATAATTCGGAACTCTGGCAGCAGTCCCCGGCGTTGTGTCAATTTTTTGATTACATCGATACTTTTGGTGTCCGGGAATATGTGACCTATGACCCAAAGATCATCCGCGGATTGGATTACTATACCGGGATTGTTTTTGAAGCCTGGGACGTAGAGAAAAAATTCCGCGCGATTTTGGGAGGTGGCCATTATGCCAACTTAGTGGCGGATGTGGGCGGGAATCCTCTGCCAGGTGTCGGTTTTGCGATGGGTGACGTGGTTATCCAGGTATTGTTGGATGCCATGGGCTTAATCCCTGGAAAACCCGAAAAAATGGATGCCATCTATGTAACCTCGTTTGATCAGGATACCGAACCTGTGTCCCTGAAAATTGCGTCGGAACTGCGGCGCGAGGGATTTAAGGTGATCACTTCTCCCGAACCTGAAAAACTTGGGAAGCAGTTAAAATATGCAGACCGGATTAGCGCCCGAATTGCTCTGGTGGTCGGTCCTGATGAAATTCAAGCGAATACGGTGGTAGTGAAGGACTTAAGAACAAGGGAACAGCAAGTGGTTGCAAGGGGAGAATTGGGATGCGTGCTTAAAACCATCCTTGCAATGGGATAGGCGCTGTGTTAGAATGTTTCCCCGTACGTGGTGCCTGTAGCTCAACGGCAGAGCGCCTCACTGTGGATGAGGAGGTTGAGGGTTCGAAACCGTCCAGGCACCCAAGACGCCAACTGGCGTCTTTTTTTATTGACCGGCACCCGGCATTGTGGCATAATTGGGTGCATTAAAGGCATTGACGGAAACGAGTAGGCAGTCTAACTGTGAAAGCGAACCTGGGAGAGTGAGAGCCAAGGCGCAGCAGGCTGCAGAAAATCATTCCAGAGCCGCAATCTGAACCCGCAAGGAACTAAGAAAGCCGACCTGACGCACCGTTAAAGGCGTAATTGTAAAAAATTTTTACGAAACCGAGTGCCTGGATTTTTCCGGGAAACGGGGTGGTACCGCGAGTGTAAACTCGTCCCTGATTCAGGGATGGGTTTTTTTATTGGAGGTTGCATGTTTAAAGCTGTGTCTGCAAAATTGAATATTGAAGTGATGGAACAAGGAATTCTGCGTTTCTGGAAAAACAACGAAATTTTTAGAAAATCATCCGATGAACGCCAAGATCGACAACCGTATGTTTTCTTTGAGGGACCGCCAACAGCCAATGGCAAACCCGGCGTGCACCATGTTCTCGCGCGTGCGTTTAAGGACATGTTCCCGCGATACAAAACCATGCAAGGGTTTTATGTGGACCGCCGCGGCGGTTGGGATACGCACGGACTTCCTGTGGAAATCGAGGTCGAGAAAAAACTTGGTTTCACCAACAAAGGTCAGATTGAAAGTTTTGGCATTGAGAAGTTTAATGCACTGTGCAAGGAATCTGCTTTTGAGCGCATCCAGGACTGGGAACGCCTGACCGAACGTATTGGGTATTGGGTAGACCTGGAAAGGGCATACATTACCTATAAAAATGAATACATTGAATCCGTCTGGTGGCTGCTTAAATCCATTTGGGATAAAGGGCTGCTTTACCAGGGATTTAAGGTTGTTCCCTACTGCCCGCGCTGCGGCACACCGCTTTCGGACCATGAGGTAGCCCAGGGTTACGAGGAGACCGACGATCCTTCCGTTGTTGTCCGCTTTCCGTTAATCGATGAGCCTAACACCTACCTGCTGGTGTGGACAACTACTCCCTGGACGCTGCCAGGCAATGTGGCCGTGGCTGCTCATCCTGAAGTGGAATATGCGATGGTTATGCGCGAGGACGGCACTTCTGATGAAAGGTTGATTCTGGCAAAAGAACTCATCGGAAAAGTGTTTGGCGATACCGCAGTACACATTATCAAAACCTTCAAAGGCAAGACTTTGAAAGGCAAGCGGTATGCCCCCTTGTTCACTTTTATGCCCGTGGAGAAGCCAGCACATTACGTGGTTAACGCTGATTTTGTTACTACAACAGACGGAACTGGCCTGGTGCACATAGCGCCGGCTTTTGGTGCAGACGATATGCAGGTGGCAAAAGACCACGATCTGCCTGTTTTGATGACCGTGAATGACGAAGGGAGTTTCGTCAAAGAAGTAAAGAAATGGGCTGGCATTTTTGTAAAGGATGCAGACCCTTTGATCACTGCTGAGTTGCTGCAGCGCGGCTTGCTGTTCGATTCAGGCCGATATACCCATACCTACCCATTTTGCTGGCGCTGTGATACACCGCTGCTGTATTATGCCCGACCCACATGGTTTATCCGCACCAGCCAAATCAAAGACCGATTGGTAGCGCTTAACCAGGAAATCAACTGGGTGCCTGATCATATTAAGAACGGGCGCTTTGGGAACTGGCTGGAGAATAACATCGACTGGGCTCTGGGAAGAGATCGCTATTGGGGAACGCCGCTGCCAGTATGGGAATGTCAAACCTGCCATCACCAGGTGTGTGTCGGTTCGGTTGATGAACTTAGCGAATTTTCTGGAGAGGATCTGCATGGGCAGGATCTGCACCGACCATTCATTGATCGGGTGCACTTTGCATGTCCTGAGTGTAAAACTGGCACAATGAACCGGGTAAAAGAATTAATCGATGTTTGGTTTGATTCCGGTTCGATGCCTTCTGCCCAGTGGCATTATCCATTTGAGAATATTGAGGCATTCAAAGAACAGTATCCTGCTGACTTTATTTGCGAGGCAGTAGACCAGACCCGCGGTTGGTTTTATTCGCTGCATGCCATCAGCAGCCTCGTGTTTGACAGCGTCTGTTTTAAGAATGTTATCTCGCTTGGCTTGATTCTGGACGGTGAAGGTCAGAAAATGTCCAAATCCAAAGGTAATGTTGTTGATCCCTGGGATGTGCTTAATGCGCATGGGGCAGATGCCATTCGCTGGTATCTTTACACCTCAAGCCCTTCTGGCAATGAACGCCGCTTCAGCGCGGACCTGGTCGGGGAAGTGGTGCGCACCTTTACACTGACCTTGTGGAACACCTACGCCTTCTTTGTAACCTATGCCAACCTGGATAACTGGAGTACGGATACGACCGTGATACCTCAATACAGTGCGATGGATTACTGGCTGCTTTCTGCATTAAATGCGCTTGTTCGGGATGTGACGGAAGCCTATGAAAAATACGATGCCCTTGGGGCAACCCGGCCGATTGAGGCGTTTGTGGATCAACTTTCTAACTGGTACCTGCGCCGATCGCGGCGGCGTTTCTGGAAGAGCGAATCGGATGGGGATAAAGCCGCAGCGTACGATACGCTTTACACTGCGCTAACCACGGTGGCAAAACTTTTAGCTCCCACAATGCCATTTATCGCAGAAGAGTTGTATCAGAATTTGGTGCGTTCGGTTGACGGGAATGCACCACTTTCTGTCCATCTGGTTGAGTGGCCTGCAGCGGATGAAAGTCTTATAAACGAAGGACTGAACCGGGATATGGCCCTGGTAATGCGTCTGGCATCTTTGGGGCATGCTGCACGGAATAAGTCTAATGTTAAAGTGCGCCAACCGCTTGCAGAAGTTGCCTTCGCCGTGGGGTCTGCTGAGGAAACGGAAGTCGTTCCTCGATTCAAAGACCTTCTTATGGACGAATTAAATGTTAAAGATGTCAGGGTTCTGAGCGGCAGTGCAGAAGCGGTAAATTTCAGCATCAACCCTTTGCCCAAACAGTTGGGTCAAAAGTACAAAGGTTTATACCCACAGATCAGAGAAGCCATCCTCGCACTTCCAGCGCAGGAAAGCGCCATGAAACTATTGGAGGGGATCAATCTTGTAGTGCAGTTGGGTGGAAAGTACTATGAAATACTGCCTGAAGAGGTGGAGGTGCATACTACTGCCCGTGAAGGCTATGAAGTGGCTACCGACGGTCCTTATCTGGCGGCACTTGAGACGGAACTTACCCCTGACCTGATAAACGAAGGTTTGGCAAGGGAGTTCGTCCGCAGGGTGCAGGCTTTGCGTAAAGATGGCGGCCTGGATATAGCTGATAGAATTCGGCTGTACTTTACTGGTACGCCTGGCTTGGTCAAAGCGGTGGAAGCTTTCAGGGAATATATCCAGCTGGAAACCCTGGCTTTGGAATTGGTCAATGCGCAAGCACCCTCTGGTTGGATTTCTTCCAGCGATAGCTTTGACGAAGAGCGGCTGACTATCTACCTGCAGAAAGTTGTAGGTTGAGGAGTGCAATTGAAAAGCAAACTCAAACACTATTTGGTTTTTGTTGGGATAAGCTTGCTTATCGTTGTGTTGGACCAGCTGACCAAAACCTGGATTATTCGAAGCTTGAATGTAGGGGAATCTATCTATCCGATCCCCTGGTTGGCGCCATTCTTTCGCTTTATTCATTGGAAGAATACTGGTGCAGCTTTTGGAATTTTCCAAAACGGGAACGATGTACTGAAAATATTGACCAGCATTATCGCTATTGTTGTAGCTGTTTACTACTACCAGGTGCCTGAGGATCAAAAACTCGTGCGCATACCCTTGAGTATGATGTTTGGTGGTGCTGTGGGCAACTTGATAGACAGGTTCACCCTGGGTTACGTAACCGATTTTGTCGCGGTGGGGTCTTTCCCGGTATTTAACGTGGCAGATTCGAGCGTAACTGTGGGGGTTGGTTTGTTGATACTGGCTATGACACTTGAGGAACACAAGGCTAAAAAAGCGTTGGAAACCGCTGAAAACGAAGCACGGGAAATGCCGACGGATATGGGGAAGGACGAACCACAATCGTGAAAGCTGAGTGCCGGATTTTTATTTTTCAAGAACCTGAAGCAATGCGTCTGGATAAGTATTTGGCATCTAGTCTCAAGGATTTCTCCAGGGCAAAGCTGCAAGCTGCAATCTTATCGGGTACTGTACGCGTTGAAGGTGCGGTTATCACCAAATCCTCTTTTAAACTCAGCCCTGGCCAAGAAGTAAGCATCTCTTTACCGGAAGTGGTAGAAACAGGCTTACAGATGGAAAAAATCGACCTGGAGGTCATTTACCAGGATGAAAACGTTGTGGCGGTTAATAAGCCGGCAGGCATGATCGTCCATCCGGGCGCGGGACACACCAGCGGCACTTTGGTCAATGCTGCCTTAGCCCACTGGCCGGAGATGCGTACGGTTGGTGAGCCGACCCGGCCTGGCGTCGTCCACCGACTGGATAAGGACACCTCCGGCGTGTTGGTGCTTGCCCGCAGCGCTGAAGCCTATACCTGGTTGGTGCGGCAGTTTAAATCCAGAAAAACTGAAAAAATTTACCGTGTACTTGTGGATGGGCAGCCTCCCACGCCAGATGGCCGGGTTGAGGCAGCCATCGGACGTGACCCAAAGCACCGCCAGCGCATGGCAGTTCTCTATCAGGGTCAGGGCCGCAAGGCTGTCACGGAATACTTTACCCGTGAATCGTATCGTGACCATACGCTTTTGGATGCACATCCCATTACCGGTCGTACGCATCAGATTCGCGTGCATATGGCTTACCTTGGCTGCCCGGTAGTGGGTGACAAAATCTACGGACGCAGAAAAGCTTCGTTGGAAATTGACCGTTTCTTTTTGCATGCAGGTCAGTTGAGAGTAATATTGCCTGGAGAACGTACACATACAGAATTTCAAGCACGGCTTCCGGAAGATTTGAAAGCCCTTTTGGATAATCTCGAAAAACAGGAGCACTAATGGACATATTCGATTTTCGATCTGATACCTTCACCAAACCCACACCAGCAATGCGGCGAGCGATGGCAGAAGCGGAAGTGGGCGACGATGTGTATGGGGAAGACCCAACGGTCAACGCACTGGAAAAGAAATCGGCTGAATTGATGGGTATGGAAGCGGGGCTGTTTGTAACTTCCGGAACAATGGGCAACCTGGTTGCAGTTCTTGCGGTTTGCGATAGGGGCGACGAAGTGATCATGGGTCGGCAAGGCCATACTTTTTTGCATGAGGCCGGCGGGGTCTCTGCCTTAGGCGGGGTTGTGATCCATACGATACCCAACCAGGCAGACGGTTCACTCTCCCTTGAGGATCTTGAAAAAGCCCTGCGCGTGCCTGATGAAATCCATGAGCCTGTTTCCCGCATGGTGATCTTGGAAAACACCCAGAACGCCTGCGGCGGCATTCCGATTGACCAGGAAAAGATGGATGCGGTTGGAATTTTTGCTGTCAAAAATCACCTTGGTTATCATGTAGATGGTGCGCGCATCTTTAATGCTGCTGTGGCCATGGGTGTTCCCGCAAGCCGGTTGGTGAGAGCAGCGGATTCGGTCACATTCTGTTTGAGCAAAGGTTTGAGCGCGCCGGTGGGTTCAGTGCTGTGCGGCAGTGCAGAATTCATCAAGAAAGCCCGCAGGCTGCGGAAAATGCTTGGAGGAGGCATGCGCCAGGCTGGTGTTTTGGCTGCTGCCGGATTGGTTGCGTTAGATTCCATGGTAGACCGCCTGGCTGAAGACCATTTGCGTGCCAGGAACTTGGCTGAAGGTTTGGGGCAGGTTAGTGGGGTGCGCATAGATAAAGGCACTCCTTTTACAAATATGCTTTATTTAGCGCTTGAACCCGACGTCAAATTGGATGCAGACCAGGTGGTAAACCTATTGAAAGCCCAGGGTGTCTACATTGGTGCTACCGGTAAACGGACTTTCCGTTTGGTTACCCACAACGATGTGGACGATCGAGCGGTCGAAGCCTGCATCAGGGCTTTTAAAAATTTGCCATTCTGATTTTTCTGGAATGCCAGGCAAGCGCCTGGCATAATTTTTGCAATCTTTCAGGTAATTATTGGATATGTTTCCATGAAAACCCGATTGTTTCTATCTGTACGTAGGTTAGCTGCTGCTTTCTTGCTGTCTGTTGTGCTCCTTACCAGTTCTCTGGGCGTGCAAGCCGCTTATGAGGGCCAGGAGAGTACCCCATTCGCTGAGGAAAATTCTACCTATTTGCCATTTGTAATCCGTTCTGATGGTCCTGCGACGGTGAATAATTGGGATGCTGTAGGTCCTGATGGGGGTACCTTTACGGCTGTAGCCGTTGACCCTTCCAATCCGGCTGTGGTCTACGTGGGCACATATGGCGCTGGGATTTATAAGAGCGTAGATTCTGGAGCCACCTGGTCGCAAAATAATGCTGGTCTCACCGGGACGTACATCCAATCTCTGGCTATAGACCCAACTAACAGTCTGGTCCTGTATGCGGGCAGTTATGGCAGCGGGGTTTTTAAGTCTGTGGACGAAGGAAAAAACTGGCAAGCCGCCAGTGGTACGGCAATTGAAAACCATATCGTCTATGATATTATGATTCATCCCGGACAGTCGCAAATTTTGTATGCGGCCACCAGGGTTAATGGCAGCCTGGTGGGATATCTTTATAAGAGTGCGGACGGGGGCGCGAGCTGGAAATTGCTGTTTTCCGGCAATCAATTCCCAGATGATGATTACTTTTACGACGTTACTATAAACCCTCACAACCCTTCTGAAGTGTTTCTGACTGCGCATGAGCATGGCTTTTTTAGAAGCGTTGACGGAGGTGCCAGTTTTGCTGCCATAAACGCTGGCGTAACAGATTTGAGTGCAAGGTCTGTGGCTTTTGACTCCAATACACCGGGACTGGTGTACGGCGGGGTATGGCATGGCGATGGCGTTTTCCGCAGTCTGAATAACGGCGATACTTGGAGCAGACAGGATAAAGGCCTACCCGATGATGTGGAGGTTTACCGTCTGGTTGTGAATAACCAGACGGCAGGCACCCAACCCGTGTTTGCCTGCACCTATGAAGACGGGCTGTACCGGTCTGTGGATCGGGCAGCCACGTGGACCAGCAAAGGACTTGACGGGCAATTTTTGTACGATTTTGCAATCAATCCTGAGCTTGCAGGGAATTGGTTTGCTGCGACCAGTTTTCGCGGTCTTTATTCCTCAAAAGATGCCGGGGTCACGTGGAAGCCCAGCCATGCAGGCGTAAGCAGCGCAAACATTACCGGTATGGCTTCGCTACCTGCGCAAAGCGGATTTATCTATGCCGGGGTTTTTGGGGTGGGTGTGATGCGCACGGCTGACAATGGAAGCCATTGGGTTTATTTCAATGCAGGTCTGGAAGATCTTTACGTCACCGATCTCATATCTCTTGGAAATCGCATGTATGCTCTGACGCCTTCCGGTGTGTTTTTTTCCAGCGGTGCGGCCTGGACAAGATTAGCCCTGCCAACGGTCTCTGGCATTGATGCAGATACGTATTTTAACGAAATCCAGATGCGGGTTAATCTGCCTGAAGCCTTGTTGGAAAAAAGCGCTGATGACCAGGTATCCGCCCTACATGCTGCTGGCGTTGAGGCGGGCAACTTGCCGCTGACCAGCCTGGCCTCCCTCAATGGGGTCCTATTTGGCGGTACAAGCGGGAAGGGTGTGTGGGTTTACAGTGCTGGGGTGTGGAAACAAATTGGATTGAACGGGTATTCCATTCTTAGCATGGCAGCGGATAACCTCCTCAATCGGTTACTCATATCTGCCTGCGATGCGGGCGGGTCTTGTGCGGTTTGGGCTTATCGTCAGGGAACCTGGTCCGTGATCAATGAAGGACTTGCAGGACTTCGCACAAATGCGGTTATTGTGAGGGGGGATGATTACTTTGCAGCCACAACCAGCGGTATTTTTCTGAGAGATAATTCCGGCAGCTTTTGGCACAGGGTCGCAGCGCAGTCAAAGAACATAGTGTCGATTGGTTTTTCTCCACAAAACAGTTGTTTTTTGGCGGCTGGTTCGCTTGGTTCGGCTTATTACAGCACCAATTGCGGCACAGTCTGGTTCCAGACAGAGGCGCTCAACAACGCCTGGACCCTGCAGAGCATTGTATTTAATGCTAATAACCCCAGCCTGGTTTTATTCGGTTCAAAAGAAGCGGGGGTTTATCGGTGGAATATTTCTCAATAACCCTTTTTTGCTGACTGGAAAAAAGGGAACACCGCTTGGTGAGGTAGTACAATGGATTGCAGATCCTGAGAATGATA
The DNA here is from genome assembly GCA_964455505.1 of uncultured Anaerolineaceae bacterium. Classification (GTDB taxonomy): domain Bacteria; phylum Chloroflexota; class Anaerolineae; order Anaerolineales; family Anaerolineaceae; genus Mesolinea. The sequence goes on along the minus strand of CAYVWM010000002.1, from coordinate 8,176 downwards.
CGAGGTGTGTATGCTGATTCTTATGTCTGACCTTCACCTGGCTGAATCCCAATCTAACCAATTGGGAGACCGGCGTTTTTCCCATAATCTTCCGGCGATGGTGTATCGGTCTTATTTTAATGAAATTGGCAGTATCATCCAGGAAAATTCCATTCCCTATGTAGATCTTGTTTTGGCGGGGGATATATTTGAGATTACTCGCTCCAGCCTTTGGCTGAAAGATGACTTGCGACCGTATGTTAATAATGCCGAGGTTTTTGAAAACAGTTTGCTTGAAGCGCGCATAATGGAAGTTATGGGCGAAATAACAGCAGATGAGCGCGTAGCCGAAACACTAAAGATCATTCGTTCGCTTGAGGAGGATTTTCAGGTACCTGTGCGCTTGCACTATTTACCAGGAAATCATGACCGTTTGATAAATGCTACCCCCAAGATAAGGCGACAAGCAAAAACAGCATTGGGGCTGTCAATTAATGATTCACCGTTTGCCAATCAGTATATTCACTACGTGCAGGGATTAGCAAGAATACTGGTCAGGCATGGGCACGAGTATGATCGCTCCAATTTTGCCGAAAACCTGGAAACCTGGGAGCGTATCCCTCTTTTCATCGATAAATCTCTTTACGCCGAACCTGTTTTGGGGGATATTGTTACACTTGAAGTCGCTCAGAAATTGCCTCATCTTTTTAAAGAATACTACTCAGCTGATACCATCTTGGCTCTCGAGCAACTTTTGGTACTCTACCAGCGTTTGATCGATTTTGACAATGTGCGTCCGGCTGAAGCCCTGATGAACTTCCTTTTCTCCACACCGGGTCTCTCGCAGCGCCAGGTATGGGAGTTCATTGAACCTGTTTTCATCAAAGCGTTGGATGAGATAGCCAAAAATGCTGCTGTGTCGGAAAAAATCCTCAAACTCGGAAACCTGGCTGGGATCACAGCAACCTGGTTGGACATGCTCATGGATACCCGCTTATGGCGGCATGGAATTCCTTTTTGGGTTATTGAAAAAGTACTTGATGCGCTTTCAGGCAGGACAAAAATCGCATCCTCACTCTATTTGATCAAGAATGAGGAATGCTTGCAGCCGGGGAAGTCAACAATCGACTGCATTGTCAGCGGTCATACGCACAATCCCCTGGTTGAGTTGGTCAAAGTCTATGGGGGAAAACAAAAGTATGCCTTGAATACGGGCACGTTCAGGAATGTGATTACCACAACACCGGAACTGGATCAGTTTGGGAGATTAAGGTCCAGAGCCAGGATCCTGATTTTTGAAAAAGGGGAAACCAACCCTGAATATACGCGGGAAACTGGTTGGTCTTTCGATTTTACTGCGAAATATGGATATGGAACCGAACCGGAGTTCGGTTAAGCAACAACCCGATTGCCTTTACCGATTTATATCTTTTTAGGCTTGTTCGGTCGAACCCTGCTCTCTGTGAGTATGTGGCCTTGCAAAGCTCGCACGAGGTCTTCCCGACGCAGCGCACGTTTTCGGTCAATTTCGACCATCTTGGCCTTATCGTCTGAGACCTTGCGTAAAGATTCAATCCAGGTGGCACTTGAAACGGGAGTATGGTTGACCCGCCAGCGTTCCACTTTGACAGCCAGTGAATCCGCATTGGTCAGCACTGGTCGGGTTCGCTTGACCGTCATGCCGTAGGCTTCAATCTCAAATTCTTCTTCCTGGTATTCAGGTTTGATCGGGCAAACCTGCATGCAGGCGCCGCATTTAATGCAGTAATAATCTGCCAGCACCAATTCACCCTCATCGTTGATGTGTAGTGCCCGGGTCGGGCAAATATCTGCGCAAGCAAAACAGCCTTCCACACAACGTTCGCGGTGCAGTTCCACCGATCCCTGCCAGGGCTGCCTCACGGTGAAGGCGCCTTTGCTGGCAATCTCACATTGGCGGCAGTGAATGCAGTTATCGAAATCTACCCGCATCGTTTCGCGGACATTGTCGTAGCTAATTACACCGGTTGGACAATTGTTTATTACAAAATCTTTGAGAGAAAAATCAAAATCCTCTTTCTTAAATATCGTCTTGGCAATAATCTCCGGGTAGGTATCGTATTCTTGAACCGGGATTTCGGGTTTGCCGTTGACCGTCATGCTGATGGCGTGCGTGGGGCAAGAAACCACGCAAATGCCGCAGTTGACACATTTGTTTTCATCAACATCCACAGACGCCTTGACCTTGATGTGCCCGTCTTCCAGCACTGCAGGAACGTGGGTGAGGGCTTCTTTGGGACAGACGAGTGGACCAATCTGGCAGCCGACACATTTATCCAGATCCCATTTCATCCAGTAATTACGCGTAACCATGCCGCGGTGGATTGTAATTTCGTGCTCAGTGTGGGTTTTTTGGGCTAAGCCGCGTTGACTCATACTTTCTCCAATCAGATATCTGCTGGCAGATCATTCAGTTCTGCAAGACTGAATACTGGTCCGTCTTTGCAGATGTATTTTGAACCAATATTGCAGCGTCCGCATTTGCCGATCCCGCATTTCATCCGTTTTTCCAGGGATGTAAATATGGCTTCAGGCGGAAAGCCCAACTCAACCAGCGCAGGCAGTGTAAATTTGGTCATGATAGGCGGTCCGCAGACCACGGCTACAGCGTTTTCGGGAGATGGGGCTACTTGCCTGACCACATCGGGGACATAGCCTACATGGTGAGACCAGTCTTCTTCTGGCACGTCAATAGCCTGGTGCACTTCCATATCGTCCCGCTGATACCAGCTTTGGATGTCGTGTTTGTACATGCATAGACCGGAGGTGCGGGCACCATAAATCACTACCAACTGGTCAAAGTCCGCACGGTTTTTGGGATACTGGACATGCTTGGTGAGGGCATATAGGGTTGAAAAAGCGCATCCGCCGCCAATGATAACCAGATTCTTGCCTTTCCAATCCTCCAGCGGGAATCCGTTCCCCAGGGGGCCGCGCATTCCTATCGGGTCGCCAGGCTTAAGTCCGTGCAGGGCCTGGGTGACTGACCCCATTTTTTGGACGGTAAAGCGCACAAAATCGCCTTCCCAGGCAGCCGATGCAACACCCAGCGGCGATTCTCCTCTACCAAATACGGAGAGTTGACAAAACTGCCCTGGATTAAAGGCTTTGAAAAAGTCGATGCGATCCTGGTTGTTGTCAAAGGAAAGCTCAAGTGTCTTCAATGATCGATCGTTGGATTCGTAATACGCATGCAGGACATGCATGGGGATGGGCAGATATGGGTTGTGATTGTGATTATGAGTTGGCATCAACCACCTCACTTTCGTAAATTCCCGCTTTTCTCAACATTGCACGAATATCCAACCCGACCGGGCAGTAGCGCACACAGCGCCCGCAGCCTGTGCATCCGATTTGATCAATATGATCCAACCAGTAACTGTACTTGTGCATGATTCGCTGGCGCGTCCTCTCTTTGCAGGTGGGGCGGGGGTTATGTCCGGAAGCTTCCTGGGAATAGATACGGAACATGCAAGTGTCCCAATTGCGCACTCTTGCACCCCGCTGCACTTCATCCACAATGTCGAAGCAGAAGCATGTCGGGCAGAGGAAAGTACATATACCGCAGCCAAGACACGATTGGGCAAATTCCTCCCAGATTTCGGTTTCGAAAATTTGGTCAAGATGGTCTTTTAGCCCGGCAGTTTCAAATGCGGGTGTCATTGCGTCGACTGCGTGTTGTTGTGTGTGGGCAACCATGCTGTCTTGGGCTTCACTGGATAGAGGTAAATTCTGGAATAAAGCTCTACCTTTTTCGGTAAGTGTTTCGACTGCATAAACATCACCGAGATCGGTCAGCAAAGCATCCAGGCCGGCGGTGTTGAACGGTCCGCCATTAACGGTTGTGCAAAAACAGGTTGAGGGCGGCGTACTGCATCCCAACCCCACAAGAACTGTGTTTTCGCGTCTTTGCTTCCAGAAGGGATCGGGGTTGTCTTCTGCTGCAAATACGGTGTCCAGGAGTGTGATGGCTTGAGCATCGCATGGGCGAATGCCGAAAACAATCCGGGCTGACTCAGGAATTATTGGCGTTTCCAATTCCTGAAGGACGCGGTTGTACTTCAACAGTGTTTCGGATTGGGGTAAGAATAAGGCTTTGGGCGGATAGCGGGTGTTGTGAGGATCGCCCAAACAGATTTCAGCATCCTCGGTGTAGGGTTGGAACTGGGAATATTGTTCAACCTTCTGAGGGATGTACACGGTATAGTTGGCAGACCAGCGTTTCAGGTTTGCATTCAAATCTTTTTTAGGCAGTATAAAGGTCATAAGCGCATTCCTCAAACGATGAAACGATTCTTGTCGTCCATATTAAACGACGCAAAAGGCACCTGGGTTGTATCGTCCAGCCCGGACATAAATTGGTATGTATCGAACATGTCAATAGCCAGCTTGTCAGTCAGGTAGGTCATGTGAATATCCATCGGGCAGGCGCGTTCACAGGCACCGCAGCTGGTACAGCGCCCCGCCTGGTGAAAAGCGCGGATGACATGCCAGGTTTGCATGCCAGCGGGGCTCACACCGGTTTCAGTCCAGCGGGGAGTGTTGTGGTCTACAAAACATTCGGTGCAATAGCACATAGGGCAGGCTTCGCGGCAGGCGTAGCAGCGAATGCAGCGTTCGGCTTCTTGCTTGAACCAGGCAAAGCGTGCACTTGGGTCCAGCGCTTCAAATTCAGCAACACATTCCCGGATTTGATCCAGACTGCCTTCAGGCTTGGCTTCAGCAAGCAGCATGTCCGCAGTGAGTGGGTTGGGATGCACGCAGCGCTGGCAGGAGGGGTGAAGCAGGTCCGCATGCTTAAGTTGGTATTTGCCGCTTGGGGTGATGATGTGGAGAAATTCGCTGTCCTCTTCGATCGACAAAATATCTTCCCCGGTGATTGCAACTATCTTGCGCCAATCTACGATGCCTTCGCAGGGCAGTCCCAGCAGGAACAAGTTTTCGCGGGGGTGCTGCTTTTCCAGAACAAGGGCATTGACCGAGCGGTTTTCGCATCCGCGAACGACTATGCCAATCCGTTTTACATGAGGATAGCGGGTGAGATAATTAGCCAGATTATTCTGGCAAAGGCTGTTGTAAACCAGATTATCCAGGTCCTCAACTTTGGTAAAGAAACCGGGTTGGGGATGCAGGGGGGTATCTGCCTTGCGAAAAGCAATAACCACATCCACCAGGTTTTCTGTGAGCAAGCGCTGCGCCTCTTGTCGGATTTTCTTTTCCAGTTCAGTCATGAGCGCCTCCGGCTGCTTCTGGTTTGCGTGTGGTTAGCCTTTGGTTAGGTCCAAGTTTGCTAATTTCCTCTTCAAAAACCGCCAATTCTTTTTGTATGCGGCCGCGGTCCTGCAAATCGAGCCACACAAAGCGTACACGCGGCCGGTCGTAACCGATATAGTCCAGGAAGTTGGCAAATGCATCCAACTGGCGCCGGGCACCCAGGTTGCCTTCTTTATAGTGGCATTTTTCTGGCAGACATCCGCTGATCATCACGCCATCTGCCCCACCTTGAATGGCATTCAGGACAAAAAGGGGATCGATCCTGCCTGTGCATGGGACCTTAAACAGGCGAATGTTTTCTGGCAATGCATGGTCTACCCATTCCTGATCTTCGGGAGCGTATAAGCACCACTGGCATTGAAACAGGGCTATTTTCATTTTATCAGCGCTCATGGCTGCACTCCCTCTGGTGTGAGCCAGTTCCATATAGAATTCATCACAAGGTTGTCTGAAAAATCTTCTGGGATACCAATTGAGTTGGATCGGCAGAAAGCGCCGCAGGTGCCGCACGCCATACAAAGGCTTGGGTTCACGACTGCCACTGGAATACTGCCGCGGTATGGCACCTTGCGGGTTTCAATCGTGATGGCTTCGTATGGGCAAACCTCAGCACATAAACCGCAAGCCACACAGGTTTGTTGGTCTACTAAGGCTGTTTTTAGCGGTGTTTTTTGTCCGTTTTCAACAGCAATCTTTTTTACGGCGGTAATCACACCTGAAATATGGATTTTTTGCGGGCAGGCAGCATAACACAGATCACATTCCGAGCAGAGCCAGGTGGTAGGAGAATGAAATGCTTCTTCCTGCATCTCCATCATAACCAGCCGCAGCAATCGGCGCGGATTGTAATCCGGATCGAGTTTGGGTTGGATCATGCACTTGCTGGTGCAGGTTCCGCAGGAGTAACACATCTCCAGGTTTTCTCCACCTGGAACGGCACGAACCTGATCGGCAAAGGATTGGGTATGTTCAGAATGGCTCATGCAACCTTCTCCTTGGAAAGTACGGCGTTGATCAGCACTTCAGTGTGGTCCATCGCTTTCTGCACGCCAGGTATATTGGGCAATCGGGTCAGGCGTTTGGTAACTTCAGGTCGGATGCGGTCTATTTCCGCAAGCAATGCGTCCTCAGGAATAGAATCAAGCGTTTCCTGCATTTCGTTCAGCACCCGGGCATATTTATCACCTTCGGCAGCGCTGATCCATTCAACTCTAAACCGACCAGGGGTCATATTCAAACGATCGAAAATAGTCTCCAGCCGCTTAGCGCGCTTGGCTCCGACGATCTGTCCGGTAATGTAATGGCAGTCCTGGGGATGGCAGCCAGAGTAAAGTACTGCGCCTGCGCCCAAACGGTAAGCCTCATAAATAAAGTCAGCATCCATTCTGGCAGAGCACATCACTTTGATGCCGCGTTCATTGGCAGTGTATTCAAAGTGCGAAGTTCCAGCAAGGTCGGCGCCGCCATAGGAACACCAATGGCAGCGAAATGCGAGTATCTTTTTGTGCGGTTCGGTGGCAAGTAAGGTTCGGATTTGGGCAAGGATCTGCGCATCGGTGTAGTGTAGCTGGGTGATGGCATCATGCGGACATTCGGCCACACAAGCACCGCAGCCGTGGCATTTGGCTGTCACTACCTCTGCTGCTTTGCCCTGGCTATAGTCAACAGCGCCGTACGGACAAACCCTTGAACAGATGCCGCAAGCTTTGCCATCTGCACTGACGCAGCGGTCTGGCCAGACAACAGCCACGGTGGGTTCAATTTGCCAGGTGGCGGAGTGCAGAACTCTGCCGGCTCTGGCGGCTGCAGCAGAGCCCTGGGCAACGCTGGAGGGAATGTCTTTCGGGCCCTGGCAGGCACCTGCAAAAAAGATACCGTCGGTTGGGCTGTCCATTGGGCGCAATTTGGGGTGGTATTCCATAAACCAACCGCCAGGCGATTGCGCTACACTGAGCACAGAACTCATGTGGTTCTGGTCAGGCTGCGGTATGGCGGCCTGGTTGAGCATCACCATGTCGTATTCGTGTTCAACGGCCTTTCCCAGCGCAATGTCCTCTGAGTGGACAAAAAGGTTTTTCGTATCCGGGTCTTCTGTGATAAGGGCAGGTCTGCCCTGGACAAAGTGGATGCCCATGGCTCTAGCCCGGTCGTAAAACTCTTCATAGCCCTTTGAAGGGGTGCGGATATCCATGTAATAGATGGTGATATCTACGCCCGGATTTGCTTGCTTGAGGAGGATGGCGTTCTTAATGGAATACATGCAGCAGAAGTTGGAGCATCCTTCCACAAAGCGCTTGTCGCGTGATCCCACACAGTTGATGAACGCCAGTTTCATGGGTTTTTTTCCATCGCTGGGCCGGATCAGGTTACCAGCGGTAGGACCAGCGGAGTTGTTCAGCCTTTCCATTTCCATGGCAGTGATAACGTTGGGGTAGCGGTTGTAGCCGTACTCTTCCATGGGTGTGGGGTCAAAATGGCTGAAACCAGTGGCGACGATTATTCCGCCGATCTCTTCATCCACGTATTTGTCCTGCATGCTGAAATCGATAGCTTCCAATTTCCCACAGGCTTCCACACATTTGTAGCAATGAATGCAGGCATCCATATCGATGTTGTATATCAATGGGACTGACTGGCTCATGGCCACATCGATGGCTTTTCTGGGTGCCAGATTCATTTCAAAGTAGTTGGGGATTTCTACCGGGCAGACCTTTTCACATTGACCGCAGCCATTGCATCGGTCTGCACGAACATACTTGGTTTTTTCGCGCAGAGTAACTTTGAAATTGCCGACGAAACCTTCGATTTTTTCTACTTCAGTGTAAGTTCTTACTTCAATCAGGGGCTGACGCGCCGCGTCAACCATTTTTGGTGCAAGAATTCA
>CAYVWM010000001.1:0-43784 GCA_964455505.1 uncultured Anaerolineaceae bacterium | reverse complement strand
CGTCGGTGGAGACACTGTGTGGGTTCGACCCCCACCCGCCCTATTGAGATGGTGGCTGAACCACCCCAGTTCCTGGTGTTTTGAAAAAAATAGACCCAAACTGCTATAATTAGAAACATGAGCAGCGAATTCCAAATCACACATCCTCATCTATATAAATCAAGGTTTGTTTGCGCATGAAGGCAATCCAAAAGCACTTTTTATGGAGTTACCTGCTCTTCCTTATCCTGGTTCTTCCAGCTTGTGACCGGATCCTTCCCAATCCAGACGCCACTGCAACGCCCATCCCGCCCGTCCAACCGGAAGGTACCGTCCAAGCAGACCTCACGCAAACAGCGACACCGGACCTCCAGACAGTTCCTGTCAATCCAACCCCCACAGTCAATTTTACGGAACCAAACCCAGTTCAGATAACCGAACTGCAGTTTTTTACCCAGGATTATCAATTGGTGGTTGTGGCAAAATTTCAAAACATCTACGAAGAAGCCATTCTACGGGATGTCCAATTTGAAATTGTTGCGTTGGACAGTATCGGGAATCGCATCGCAGAGGAAATTGGGTCAATCGAGTATCTTTTCCCAAAAGAAACAAGCGGTTTGGTGCGCACGTTAAATTTACAGACGGGCATTGCACCGGCAAATGTGCAGGTACACTTCAGCGGCGGCATCCCAGACCGCAAGTTGAAATACCAGCAGCCTTTTAGCATTAGCCAACCAGCCTATTTTGCCGATGAGGAGCAGGGCACTGTCATCACAGGATGGCTCGAAAACCGGGATGCCTTTACCTACACCGAAGTCAACCTAAACGCAGTAGCTTACAACGTCAACGGCGAGATCATCGGGGGAGGCAGCACTTATACCGAATTCGTTCCCGAAAAAGACCGGATCGGGGTGACCATCCCAAGCCTGGTCTCCCAGGAAGCAGCACGCGTAGAAATTTATCCGTGGATTTCAGCCTACTCCGCCTCACTTGAGGGCGGGCGCTGGTGGAACAACATCAAGGTACGCAACTGGAATTTTGTGATTAACGCAGACCGCCAAATCAGCGGCGGTGCAGAATTGACCAATATCACAGACAGGGTCCTGACTGGCAATTACTACATCCTGACGGTTTACGATGCTCAAGGCCGGGTATGTTTGGTGGATAAAGACTTTATCAACTTCTTTTTGCCGGGTGAAACGCAGTATTTCTCGCCTGGAATCCTGAGCGCCCCTACTGGTTCCGAACCTGCCAAAGTCGATCTGATCGTCATTCCAGGTGAATTTGGGGAATACGATTTGGCTTACAACCCACTGACAACCTCCCAGGAGGTGTTGGTTGCTGATGCAAATACACTGGTTGTCCGTCTGAGCGTTCTCAACAATCTCAATGCCTCCATTTCTAAAGCCCTGGTAACCACTATCCTGATGGATGAGAAAGGCAATATCGTTGGAGGCGGCCAGGAAACCATTTTCGATTTATTGCCAAACAGTACAACAAGCATTGAAGTGCCGGTACTGATCGTAGGCGATTACACTTCATTGACCATCAAATCTTCAGCCACGTTGCCGCCTGCAGCAACGATTGGACCTTAACTTAGGAGCAAAATGACATCTTTCAAACAAAAACCTGGTCTCAGACACTTTATTCCCACATTGCTAACTCTCAAACAGCCTGTACCGCCCGATATTGAAATCGCGCAGGACGCCACCCTCAAACATATCAGCCAGGTGGCTGAAGAGGCTGGCTTGCTGCCAGAAGAAATAGAACTCTATGGTGACCACAAAGCCAAAATTAAACTGAGTGTTCTGGATCGCCTGAAAGATGTGCCGGATGGCAAGTATATCGACGTAACCGCGATCACCCCTACCCCGCTTGGAGAAGGCAAGACCACAACCACGGTCGGTCTCAGTCAGGCTCTGGGTGCCCATCTTGGGCAACGGGTGTTTACCTGTATCCGCCAGCCTTCACAAGGACCCACATTCGGTATCAAAGGCGGCGCTGCGGGAGGTGGATACTCCCAAGTAATCCCGATGGAGGATTTCAACCTGCACCTGACCGGCGATATTCACGCAATCACCGCAGCAAATAACCTGCTGGCAGCGGCTATCGACACGCGCATGTTCCACGAATCCACCCAGAGTGACGAAGGGCTTTTCAATCGGCTCTGCCCCCCCAACAAACAAGGTAAACGCTCCTTTTCCATCAGCATGCAGGGGCGCTTGAAAAAGCTGGGCATCACCGAAACCGATCCGGATAAATTGAGCCCTGAAGAACGCGCAAGGTTTGCCAGGCTGGACATTGACCCTGAAAGTGTCACCTGGCGACGGGGGCTGGATGTGAACGACCGCATGCTGCGGGGCATCACCGTCGGGCAAGGCAGCGCAGAAAAAGGATTTGAACTCAAGACCAATTTCTACATCACGGTTGCGAGTGAACTGATGGCGATTCTGGCGCTCTCCACCAGTTTGCAGGATATGCGCGAACGCATTGGTAAGATCGTAATTGGCTTAAACCGCCAGGCTGAGGCGATAACTGCGGATGATCTGGGAGTGGCAGGTGCACTGACCGTCTTGATGATGGATACAATCAAACCCAACCTGATGCAGACTCTGGAAGGTACGCCGGTTTTAGTCCACGCCGGACCTTTTGCCAATATTGCCCACGGAAACAGCTCCATTGTTGCCGATATGATCGCCCTCAAGTTGGCTGACTATGTCGTCACCGAGTCCGGCTTTGGTGCCGATATGGGCATGGAGAAATTTTTTGACATCAAATGCCGATATTCAGGAAACATTCCCAATGCCGTTGTGCTCGTGGCAACCGTCCGGGCGCTCAAGATGCACGGCGGCGGACCTAAAGTGACGGCTGGTGCGCCATTGGCGCCGGAATACACCAACGAAAACCTGGAACTGATTGAGAAGGGCGCTGAAAACATGCTGGCACACTGCCGCATCGCCCAACGCTTCGGAATACCGGTGGTTGTGGCTATCAATCGCTTCCCAACAGACACGCAGGCAGAGCTGGAACTGGTTCGAAAAATTGCTTTGGAACGGGGCGGCGTGGTGGATGCCGTAGTGTGCGACCATTACTCCAAAGGCGGCGCAGGCGCAGTGGATCTGGGCAAGGCAGTGATGAAAGCTGCGGATCAACCATCTAAGTTCTCATTTCTCTACCCCCTCGAAGCGTCCATCAAAGAAAAGATTGAAACAATTGCACGCGAGGTCTATGGTGCCGATGGTGTGGATTACTCTGAAAAAGCTGAAGAGCGCATCCGGGAATACACCCGCCTGGGATACGACAAGCTGCCCATCTGTATGGCAAAGACCCACCTCAGCCTCAGTCACGACCCTGAGTTGAAAGGTGTGCCAAAAGGATACCGTATCCCAATCCGGGATGTAAGCGCTTCTATAGGAGCGGGCTTCCTGTATCCGCTGCTGGGTACCATGAGCACGATGCCCGGCTTGCCCACCCGTCCAGCGTATTACGACATTGACATCGATTTTGAGACCGGCAAGGTGCTCGGGCTTTCGTAACATCAGGATCTACCTGTAGTTCTTTCCGAGCAAGTTTGCTCTAAAAAGATGACCTTTAAAAACAGCTGCAAATCGCAACAATGCAGTTGTTTTTTTTAGTTTTCCTTTTTGAAACACAATTCTAGGTCTTACAGCCTATGTAACAATTATTCACCTATACGCAATGTTTTATGCGACAAAACAGCCAATGATTTCCAATTGTAATCATATGAATCTCATAAAAAATCCCTACCAAAACTTGACTCGGCATTCGTTATGGCTACAATGATGAGATGATATATAGTTACAGGCAAGGTGAAATATGAAAATAAAAAAATGGACAATACTATTAATACTGGCGCTCGTCTTTGTGGTAAGCACGGGCTGCATCTTGACCAACCTGATGCGAAGCGCCGTTTCGCAGGTGCAGGAACTACAGCAGAACCAGGAAACACAAGCACCAGAAAATTTGCCATTGGTGCAGGAAGCCACGGAACCCCCTGCAACCATTGAAGAACCTACCAATATTCCAACAGAACTGCCAACCGCAGAGCCGGGCACCATCATCGTGCCGGAATATGCAAACCTCACGGACACCCTGGAAGCCCTTTACCAACAGGTCAGCCCTGGCGTGGTGTCCATCCAATTCAGCACAACCCAGGGGCAGGGACTTGGCTCGGGTTTTGTGATTGATAAGGAAGGGCACATCGTCACCAACTATCACGTTGTCGAAAACGTGGACGAACCGGAAATCCACTTCCCATCTGGACTCAAAGTTTATGGGGAAGTCATCGGAACGGATTTGGATTCCGATCTGGCCGTCATCAAGGTAGATGTTGACCCAGACGACCTCTATCCAGTAAAACTGGGCGACTCCGACACCGCCCTGGTGGGGCAGACGGTGGTCGCCATTGGCAATCCATATGGATTGAGCGGAACAATGACTATGGGTATCATTTCCGCACGGGGCAGAGTGCTCGATTCCATCCGGCAGACCAATAGCGGAACCTTCTTTTCAGCTGGAGACCTTATCCAAACCGATACCTCAATCAACCCGGGCAACTCCGGCGGACCATTGCTCAACCTCAAAGGTGAAGTGGTTGGTGTAAACCGGGCTATCCAGACCTCAGGAATCAGTGCTTTGGGCGATCCTGGCTACACCGGCATCGGTTTTGCGGTATCTTCCAACATCGTCAGGCGGGTAGTTCCCAGCCTGATTGCCAACGGTTCCTACGATTACCCCTACCTGGGCATGACCAGCCTCAACAGTCTGAGCCTGGCAGTGCAGGAAGTGCTTGACCTGCCCCAGTCAACAGGTGCGTATATTACCGATATCACCACCGGCGGTCCAGCAGATAAAGCTGGTTTGCGTGCTGGTACACAACAATCTGAAATTACAGGGTTGTACCGCGGTGGCGATCTCATTATCGCTGTGGATGGGATCCCCATCAAGGACTTCAGCGAATTACTGAGCTACATGGTATTAAACAAGACTCCAGGCGAAGTGATCACCTTTACGATCATGCGTGATGGTGAGCAAATGGATGTGCCTGTTACGCTCGGCAAACGCCCGTAACACGCGAGAAACCAGTACACAAAAACTGTCCGCAAATACGGACAGTTTTTTTCTTATCAGGCGATTAATTATTTTTCTAAGTTGCGGCTATTCGTAGCGGAGTGCCTCAACCGGCTCTAAATTGGCTGCCCGGCTGGCTGGATACCAACCAAAGAAAACACCGACCGCCATTGAAAAGAGAGTAGCAAGCAGCACAGAACCCGGACCAATTTGGGGGTTGATAGGCGTACCGGTCCGGCTGGCATAAATACCCACTGCTGTGGAAAGCAGCCAGCCGAGCCCAATCCCAATCACCCCACCAAACATGCTCAGCAGTGCCGATTCAGTCAAGAATTGCGTTTTGATGTCCGCTTTTCTGGCTCCCAATGCCTTGCGCAAACCAATCTCCTGGGTGCGTTCAGTGACTGATACCAGCATGATGTTCATAATCCCAATTCCCCCCACCAGCAGGGAAATACCTGCTATGCCGCTCAGAAAGATGGTCAGCACAGAAGTGATCGAACTGGCAATAGAAAGAAAATCTTCCTGGTTTGTAATGGTAAAGTCATTCGGTTGACGGGGGCTCAGGCGGTGAGCGTCACGCATGATCGCATTGGCTTCCTGAATGGCAGCAGACACGCTCTGGCTGTCCTGTGCCTGGATAATAATGAAATCCACCCTTCCCCCAACATCAGAGTGCTTCACACGGAGTTGCATGGATGTAATTGGCATGTACACATTCAGATCCGGATTGTTAAATTGACTTCCGCCTTTGGCAACCGTTACACCAATAACCCGAAAAGGGTACCCATTAATGCGCAAGATAGTGCCGACCACCTCGCTCGTTCGCCCAATCAACCGCTCTGCCACTTCCGGTCCGATAACCACAACCGATGCCCGGGAGTCTACCTGGCTTGCAGTAAAAAAGTTGCCTTCTGCAATCTCAAGGTTCAGAATCTGCTGATAGGAAGTTTGGGACCCGATGATATTTGTGGAAAGGCTTTCACCACCAAGTTTCAACTGTGCATTTTCATTAAGCACCGGACTGACGCGGGCAATGCTCGGCGCCCGGCTGCGGTTTTCAAGCGCATCGGTATCAGATAGGGTCAGGCGTTTGGGATTGGTAACATCATCAATCATATTGCCAGACATGATGTAAACGACATTGGTGCCGATGGATTCGATCTGGCTTGTAATTGTATTCTGCGCACCTTCGCCAATCGCCATCAATCCAATAACAGCCCCCACCCCAATGACAATTCCCAATATGGTCAGAAAAGAACGCGTGCGGTTAGCAGTAATGCTGATAATCGACTCTTTGAGAACCTGGAGAAAACTCATGCGGTTTCCTCCCTTTGGATCAAACCATCAAACAAGTGTATTGTCCGCTGGGCGTGGGCTGCAACACCGGGATCGTGCGTTACGATCACCAGTGTGGTTCCACGATTTGCGTTCAGGTTTAAAAGCAGCTCCATAATTTCCTGACCGGATTTTGAATCAAGGTTGCCAGTCGGTTCATCAGCAAGAATGATTGCAGGTTCATTAACAATCGCCCTTGCAATGGCTACCCGCTGCTGCTGCCCACCCGAGAGTTCATTGGGCTTATGGGTCATGCGGTCTTCCAGCCCAACGGCTTTGAGCGCATCCGCTGCACGCTGCCGCAGGTTGTTTCTGTCCTGGCTGTAACGCAATGGCAGTTCAACATTCTCCAGGGCATTGGCGCGGGGCAGTAAATTGTATTTTTGAAAAACAAAGCCGATTTTCTTGTTCCGAACTTCAGCCAACTCATCGTCCACCAGGTCAGACACGAGTTGCCCATCCAGATAATACTCACCGCTGGTGGGCGAATCCAGGCAGCCAATCATGTTCATCAGGGTCGACTTGCCCGACCCCGACGGCCCCATGATAGCCACAACTTCACCCTCAAGAATTTCGAGGTCTACGCCCCTCAGTGCCTGGACCAAAATATCACCAAGATTGTAATGCTTGGTCATATTGCGCACCCGGATAACCGGTGGGGTTTGGAGTATTAGATTGCCCATTTTAGCGGAAAAACCTTCCGGATGGCACTGCATCGAGAATGCTGGTAGGCGGATTCACAATGATGGACTCACCCTCATCGATCGCTGCTTCCAAAATCTCCACCTTGCGGTCGGAATAGGCACCCACCTTAACTTCCACCATTTCAGGTTTACCATCCCGGAGAACATAGACTACTTCTTTACCCTGATTGGTTGTAATCGCCTCACTGGGAACAGTAAAGACATCGGGTTTTTCCTCAACCAGTATACTCACACCGGCGGTCATACCAGGTTTGATGACCTCCAGGCCATTTTCCATTTCAATCGTGACGGTGTAATTGATCACACCTTGCAGGGAAACGCCAACCTGAGCCACTTCAACCACCATCCCTGTGAAAGTCTGCTCAAAGAATGCGTCAAAAACCAATTTCGCTGGTTGACCGACCGCAACGCTGGGGATATCCACTTCCGAGACTGGCGTTTCAACAAGCAAGCGCGATAGATCCGCCAGCTGCAGCGCCTGTGTGCCGGCACTGATCAGGTCACCTTGCCGGGTGGCGATGGATGTAATAGTTCCAGAAAATGGCGCTTTGAGCTGCAAAGCTGCAAGCCTGCGATTAGCAGACTCAAGCTGCAGTTCCAACTTCTCCTTGTCTGTTGGGTCAGGAACTTGCTTGAGCTGCAAGACGCGAACAGACTCTCGCTGGAGGGCAACCTGTGAACGTTTCTCGAGTAATTGTTCTGAAATTGCCTCGGGTTCGCAAAAATCCAGTGCAGATTTAGCCCTTTCAACTTTAGCCAGGTTTACCTCTGTAGGCCAATCCTCATAAGTTACAAGGGCGTTGTCGTAGTCAGCCTGAAGATCATCAATGCGCCAGCTTACGCAGCTGCGTTTCTCGAGCAACTCCAATTCATCTTCCAACCGTTGGAGGGTTAGTAAACCCAATGAAATATCTGCTTCCAGTTGTGCTTTTTGCAGGGTAACGTTGTTTTCAAAGTCTTCGAGCGCTTGTTCAGCATTCAATTTTTCCATTTTTGCCTGGATGATATCCAGCGGCAGGTCGGTCTGGTCCAATTCCATAAGTAACGCATCGGTCTTGACTTCATCTCCGACCTGTACCAAAACCTGCCCCACTTTACCGCTGGTTTCCCAGAACAATACAGCTTCCTGGTTGGAACGGACAGTGCCCGTTCCGCTGATACTCGAGACCAAAGTCTCTTTAGAGTAGGGCACAAGATCCAGATTGTTTAGTGTTTCCATCGCCATTTGTTGCTGGCGGTAACGGATAAAAAAGAAGGCGGCTACTCCTACCAGTAAAAGAATTAGCAGGGTAGAAATAATTTTTCCGGTCTTTTTTGTTTTCTTGTTTCGATTTTCTATAGACATAGTTGCTCCATGTGTTCGCTAATTTTCAAATATACCACCCAATAGAAAGATATTTATTAATAAAAACACCGGAACACTCTACAATTCAACAGTGTACTGACCAAATGAGACTAAATGCCCGTATGCAGCTTCAGTTATCTGATAAGCGCAGAAATTGTTTTGAAAGCGAGATGGTCTGCACTGCGCAGCATTGCAAATAGCGCACTCTCAACACTGACAAGCTGCACACCGCTGCACACAAGCGCTTGCAAGGCAGTGGTCTTATCCTCAAGGCTTCTTGATGAAACTGCATCTGCCGCCATGAAAACCTCCCAACCTTGTTCGAGCAGATCCAAAGCACTCTGAAAAAGGCAGATGTGCGTTTCAAATCCACAAAGGACAACTTGCCTGCGCCCCAATTGGTCTAAATGCTGCTGAAGCACCTGATCCTGATAAACACTGAAACTCATCCGCGGAAATTCCCGATGATCCGGGAGCAAAGACCGTATTTCAGGGATGGTGGAACCAATCTTTTGGGGCGCCTGCGCCGTCAGGATGATGGGAACTTCTAATGCCTGCATACCCAGGATCAACATGGAAATTCGGGCAATAGCACGATCACTCTCTGCCACCACCCGGGCAAGTTTGCCCTGCACGTCGATGACTACCAAAACTGCCTTGTCGCTCTCCAACATGGGTAACCTCCACTTATTTTTAATTATCCACAAGCACGACCAAATCGAACTTGGAAATCAGCCTATATTATAATCAGCGCACAGAGGACAGTTTTGATGGATTTGAAAAACGGTTTTTTGGTGATTGGTGCCGCCTTTAAGACCTGGTGGGATGATTGGGCAAACCAGGTATTGGTAAGCCTGGCAGCCATGCTGCTCAGTCTGACGATTGTGTTCTACCCCGCAGCCATTTTTGGCATTTTTCAGGAAAGTCTGGACCTTACCCACGGCATTCGTACCGGCATAGCCGGTTGGTGGCAGGGTGTTAAACAAAATCTTGGTAAAAGCCTGGTCTGGGGATTAATCAACACCCTGGTCACTGTGGGCATGGCCTTTTCCATCTGGTTTTATGTGCAGTCTGAACTTGCGATAGCTATTTACCTGGTCGCTTTTCTGGGTTTACTGTGGCTTTTCTGGTTCTTTTGGCAATTCTATGCACTGGCGTGTTTTTTTCTGCAGGAAGATCGCCAGTTGAAACTGGCCTGGCAAAACGGGCTCGCCATTCTGGCAACAAACCTGGCACTGTGCCTTTTTCCTGGAATTCTCTCTGCTGCCCTGCTGGTTGTTTCGCTGCGTTTCTTCATTCCATTAGCTGTTGGAATCCCAACTTTAGTGGCAATTATTGCGCTGATGACCGTGCAGAAAAGTCTTAAGACTGAAAAGCAAACAGGAGAGGGCACCAATCGCTGATTTGAAAACTGGTTTGCCCTTTGAGCTTGCTCAGACCATCAGTTTTAGACAAGAGACCATTGTTTTTCACGGCATTAGCTATAATATAATGGTGTTGTATCCATTCCAACCAGCCATCAAGGAGGCGGTATGGCGCGAAAAATCTTAGGCTATATTCAATTGGTCTGGACTTGCGACTCTTGCGGCACAAAAAACCCTGGAGCAATCAAAACCTGCACAAGTTGCGGAGCACCCCAGCCTGAGGATGTCCATTTTGAAAAGGTCGATCCTGAAACCTTTGACTTCATCAAAGATGAAGCGCTCATCCGAATGGCGCAAAGCGGTCCGGATAAACACTGTCCATACTGCGGCACGCGCAACCTTGGCGATGCAGAACGCTGTACCAATTGCGGCAGCGACCTTACCGTGGGAGCCAAGGTACGAGAAAGTGGGGCAATTCTGGAAGAAAGCGCCAAACCCGCTGCACCCGCTCCAGCAAAACCCATGCCCAAAAGCACGCTATTGATCATTATCCTTGCTGTCTTGGCAATCTGCATTCTGGGCGGCATCTTTCTCTCACAAATGTCAAAAACAGACCAGGTCAACGCAACCGTCAGCGCTATCGGATGGCAGCGCAGTATAGTGCTTGAGGGATACCAATTGGTGAGACAGAGCGGATGGGATGATGCCGTACCTTCAGATGCTGAGAACATACGCTGTGCCCAGCAATTCCGATACGAGTCGCCTTCTTTTGTGGCTAATTCTACGGAAATTTGTGGTGAACCCTATACTATCGATACCGGCACCGGTTTGGGCGAAGTCGTCCAGGATTGTGTCTACAGGGTCTACGATGATTATTGCGAATACGAAACCTGGGCTTGGACCGCGATAGATACCCTGGTGACCAGTGGAACTGACCTTGACCCGTACTGGCCAAGCGCTAATCTTGCAAGCAGCCAGCGATTTGGCGCCCAGCAAGAAACCTATAAAATCACCTTTAATATTGACGGCCAAAATGTAGCCCTAACAACCTCAGACCTAAATCTTTTCCAGATGGCTCAGCCGGGCAGCACCTGGCAGCTCGAAGTAAACCAGTTTGGAAATATCGTCAACGCCGAGCCCGTTGATTAAAATTTATAAGATACCGGGATAACAATGCGCCGGCTTTTCAGCCGGCGCATTATTTGTAATAGGTAAAAGGCTACTTGGTTCCAGCTACCATCAGCCAATCTTCACTATCTTTAAAGGCGTAATTGGGCAGCCAGGCAAGACCAAACATTTCCAAAACGATATCCTTCTTGAGGGGCGTGACGGTTACCTCGCGAATGGTGCCCGCCATCTCAGTGCTATCAGATTTAAATTCCTCAATATCAGCTTGCATCTTCGCATCCAACTCTGCCAACTGCTCTTCATAACGTTTGATCATTTCTTCAGATTCTTTGACATTTGCTTTGGCAGTAGCGGTCATCCGGCGTTTGGACATTGAAGTGCTGAGGCTTGTTTTGCGCTTGGTAAACAATTTAGCAATGTTCTCAACCCCCTTGAGCGCCTCCTCGCCGCGCCGTTGATTGAGAACAGTTTTGTCCTTTTCAAGTTCCAACTCTTCGCGCAATTTCTTGTCTTCAATGGTTTTCTTTAATTTCTTGTACTTTTCCTCGATTGCTGCGATTGCATCTGAAGAAGAAACCGTACTTTCCTCCTTGCAGCGCTTTTCAAAATCCTCCAGGCTCTCACCTGGTTTGGATGTCAGTTTTAGTTTGTCGTTGGTAAAAAGCGTAAGCGTTTGCGATCGGTAGATCCACTCAGAAAAATCTTTGGAAAGATCCTTGATATTCTTTTCATCATCAAAAGGATAAACCAGGTCGCCAAAGGTGGCATTAGGCAGTGGACGGCTTTCGAGATCCGCTGTATCAATGGGATCCGTCTGGAAATCCTGCCAGCGCACCAATCCCCGCCCTTCCAGCTTCGGGATTCGAACGGCAAGCCTGGTTTGGGTATCCACATTGTAGGTGCGGTTGGCAAAGTAAACTGTTGCCTGCCCAATCAGCGCTGGTTGATAATGATAAAGCGGATTCGGCGGCGTGCCGCGCATTTTTTCAGTAACCTCAGTAATTGCATCAGAAAGGCCCCGATTCAGAGGCAGGTAATGTACAGTGACATCAGACGATAATGCAGGCTCGGTTTGCCGTCCCGGCAAGTCTGACTTACCCATTCCAGTCACTTCTGCAGCGCTGACCGCTCCTGCAGAGGTGGCTCCCGCGCTGCTTGCCTGGATAATTTCACCAGCGCCAACCATTTTGTTCAGGTCCTGCAATTTGTTGCGGGTAATGGGTCCAGGCAAATAATTCATCGCCCAGCGGGTTGTGAAAACTGCAGGCGCCTTTTCATGAACGTTGTGGAGCAGGAAAACCCGCTTTCCGAGAGCAGAAATAGTTTTATCGAAATATGCCCGGTCCAGACCTGCAGCAAGACTCGTAAGTCCATCCAACAAACGCTGCTTGTCCTGATCTGTCTGCAATTTTCCTATGATCCAGGTGCCTGCGTTGGAGAGCGCTTTATAATCCAGATCGATCGGGTTCTGGGTAGAAAGCACCAAACCAACACCAAAAGCGCGGGCTTGTTTGAGCATGCGCAGGATGATGGGTTTGCTGGGTGGGTTCGCGATTGGGGGCAAATAGCCGACAATTTCATCAAAATACACCAAAGCGCGCAAATTGGTTGTGCCAGCCTGACTCCGCATCCAGGTTTCAATCGCTGAGTAAAGTAATGTGATAAAGAACATCCGCTCTGCATCAGCCAAATGTGCCAGGTAAAAAACGCTGTGGCGCGGTTTGCCGGATGGCGTGTATAGAAACGCACCAATGTCCAAGGGCTGCCCCTCAAGCCAGCTGCCAAAAGCAGGGGCGGCCAGGAAATTATTGAGAAGCATCGCCAATTCAAAGCGGTCATCTTCCGGATAGAACTTTGAAATCGGGAAAACACCCAATTTTTCAAAAGGTGGATTTTGGGTCTGTAAAATCAAGGATTCCAAATCCAGGTCCTGACCTTTACTCCAGGCATTCTCAAAAATATTCGAAAGCAGGATGTGTTCCCGCGAACGAACCGGGTCAATGTCCTTGACCCCAACCAATTCCAACAGCGCTGTGACCGTGCTTGCGATGCTTTCCCTCAGCATTTCTGCATTTTCTTCCCAACCAATGGTTGGGCACTTCAATGAGGAAAGAATGCTGACAGGGATAGCAGAATTAGAACCAGGGGTGTAGACTGCATAATCCACTTTTTCAGATAACTGCTGCATCCGTTCCTGCGTAATCCCTGAACCAGCCAGGCCTTTAGACCACAAGGCTGCTGCCGCTTCAGCCGCTTGTTCAGGGGTCTTGCCTTCCCGGGCAGCAGCGTCCAGATCCACCCAGGGTGCAAAATCCGCAGCCCGAAGATCCGGAAAATGCAGCAAGTGGTTAGTCAGGTCACCTTTTGGATCGATGAGTATGGCAGGAATCCCTTGCAGCGCAGCTTCTTCCAACAGAATAATACCCATACCGGTCTTACCTGAACCGGTCATACCGGTGATGACACCGTGGGTAGTCAGATCTGCCGGATCGTAGAAAATCGGCTTGTCTTCCAGCGCTTGTTTCGCAGCGAGGTCATAAACCCGACCAAAATAGAATTCAGAGGTATTCAGATCCATCACAACTCCCTTTTTTGTAAATAATAACAAAGTATACTGCAAACCAATTGACCTGAGCAGGTTGAAAGAATAATAAAAAAGCCTGAATAAACTCAGGCTTTAAAAATGACGCTGTTTTTTTTGCAGCAGCTGCTTATCCCTTGTGGTTTGGGAAATAGGATGTCAGATCCAACTGCAATAGCGAAGAAAGAACCTCCTCTGCGCCCGAAAAATCCTGTCCATCTGTCACCGGGTTAGGCACCGCTACAGCCCTGATGCCTGCCCGTCTGGCTGCCAAAATGCCATTGTGCGAATCTTCCAGGACCAATGCCTGCGCCGCACCTACATCCAACAAGTGCAGTACTTTCAGGAATATTTCTGGGGAGGGTTTACTTTGGCTTACATCATCAAAGGTGACCACTGCGTCAAAAAAACCAAAGAGGTTCAGGCGCTTGAGGTGCCCAACCACCCAATCGCGCGGTGAGCTGGATCCAACCCCGAGCCTGTAGCCCAACTTTCGGGCAGTATCGATAACCCGATCCACTCCCGGGAGCGGAGGCTGCTGATTAATAAAGCCAACAGCTTCGTTGCGCACTTCCCATAACAATTTGTCAGGGGAGGCACCGTTCTTGAGTAACTTCGCCAACTCAAGCCCGGGATCATAGCCATCCGATTCCCACGATCCTATAATGCTTTGATACGCTTTACGGTCAAAAGCACCACCGGCAGCCGCAAAGCGCTGCTCCCAAAGAAGCATCTCTGGAGTTTCTGTATCCAGAATCAGACCATCAAAATCAAAAATTAACGCTGCACCCATTCTTGAAAAAAGGACTCCCGTATTTAGCGGCGCAAAGAACCTGTACCCCAATAACCCCGCTGCATGGGTGTGATATCTTCTACGGTTATAAAAGCTTCCGGATCGACATCGCGCGCAATCTGTTCAACATCCTTGCACTCTTTGCGGCGGACAGAACAATTTAATAGTGAAACCATGCCATCCTTGCCGCGTGCTGGAATTTCTGTAACAGCAAAATCGGCTGCCCTCAGGGCTTCTGCTACTGCCATACCCTTCTGACGGCTGACAATACTGATGTGAGAAAATCCCACCGCCAGCCGCTTTTCAATAGCCATGCCGACCACATTGCCTGTGGCAAAGCCGGCAGCATAACCCACAATGTTGAGGATGTTGTTGAGATCCTGCAAAACTGCGCCCATTACCACGACAAATAGGATGGACTCAATAAATCCTAAAATCCACGAAATAGTTTTCTTTCCGCGCATCGTGAGCATGAAACGCAGTGTGTCCAGGGTAATGTTGACCACGCGCAAGGCAAAAACCCCAAAGGCTCCTAACCAGGCTGCAGGGGAGAGAAATATTTCCATTGCTAACTCCAAATTTACTTTTCCTCAGATACGGATATTGGTGTCTCACCAGCAGATTGCAGAGCAGGGTAATACAGAGTGTTTGTATACTCCTTGACCATGCGTGTCATGGAAAAAGTGGGGGCTAAGGTGCGAATACTTTCCTTAATACGTTCAATCCAATCACCAGGAAGCCCGTCGGCAGACCGCTTGGTATAGTAAAGGGGAACAATTTCATGCTCAAGCGTGTTATAAAGACTTTCAGCATCAGCAGCATCCTGCTCATTCTGTGAGGCATATTCGGTTGAGTCCCCAATCGCCCAGCCATTCATGCCGTTATACCCTTCAGCCCACCACCCATCGAGGACTGAGAAGTTCAAAGTGCCGTTCAAGGCGGCTTTTTGGCCGCTGGTCCCAGAGGCTTCTCTTGGACGGCGTGGCGTGTTCAGCCAAACGTCCACACCCTGTACAAGATAACGGGCCATATCCATGTCGTAATCATCCAGGAATACCAGCCTTCCGCCATATTTGGCATCCTTAACATGCCGATAAACTTCCTGGATCAGGTGCTTACCAGGTTCATCGGCAGGGTGGGCCTTGCCGGCAAAAATGATCTGAACAGGCTTATTGGCATTGGTAACAATACCCAATAATCTTTCTGGATCCCTGAACACAAGATTGGCTCGCTTATATGTAGCAAATCGGCGGGCAAAGCCAATGGTCAGGGCATACGGATCCAAAAGAACACCGCTTGCGACCGTCTGAACAGGGTGAACACTGTTGGTAATCCACTGGTTTCGGGCACGCCCCACCATATAAGCGACCAATTTTCGCTTTAAGTGCTGGCGAACACGCCAGAGGTCTTCATCAGGAATCGCTTCAATTGCTTCCCAAACTGTTGGGTCGTCGATTCGATCTTTCCAATCGACACCAAGATAGTGAGTAAACAGATTTCCAAGACGGCGCGCCAGCCATGTGCCGGTGTGAATGCCATTGGTAATATAACTGATCGGAACATCCTCGACGGCTTTATCCGGCCAGAGTTCTTGCCACATTTGACGCGACACTTGCCCATGAATCTTGGAAACACCGTTCCTATAATTAGACAATTTCATGGCTAAAATGGGCATGCTGAAGGCTTCTCCGCCCCAATCCTGTTTCACATTGGCAATGCTCACAAATTGTTCGCGATCCATGCCTAATTTCGGCCAGAAATTCGCGAAATACTTGTCAATCAACCAGGTGGGGAATTCGTCATTTCCAGCCGGAACAGGGGTGTGCGTGGTAAAGATGCCGGTAAGTTTTACTAATTCCTGTGCTTCTTCAAGCGTTTTGCCTTCCACCATGTATTGTCGGATGCGTTCCAGCGTCAGGAAGGCAGAATGCCCCTCGTTCATGTGGTAAATATCGGGCTTGTAACCCAATTTTTGCAAGGCGCGCATCCCACCGATACCTAAGAGCATTTCCTGAGAAATGCGCAGTTCGGGGTCGCTGATGTAAAGTCGATCGGTTAATTGCCTGTCTTGAGGATTGTTTTCTGGAATATTCGTTTGCAGCAGGATCAGACTGACCCTACCCACCCTGAGTTCATACAACCGGGCAAAGACTGTGCGGCCAGGCAGTTCGATGGATATCTTGATGGGCTCATGGTTCTCATCATAGAGAGCAATTAATGGAATATCATCAAACGAAATCTGCACATTTCGGGCTTCCTGCCAGCCATCCTCAGTGATCTTTTGGGAGAAATATCCATAGGTATACAAGAAACCAACTGCTGTGAGCGGTAAGCCCAGGTCACTGGCTTCTTTGAGATGATCACCAGAAAGCACACCCAAACCGCCTGCGTATACCATCAGGGATTCATGCAGACCGTATTCAAAGGAAAAGTAAGCTATTTGCTTCTGTTCAAGGCTTGGATAACTGTGTGTAAACCAGGTCTCGGGGCTTTTCATATAACGGTCGAAGGCACGGGTGATCCGGTTATAACGCTCCAAAAAGTAGCGATCTTTGATGAGATCATCGTAAGTTTCCCGCGGGACTCTACGCAAGAAAACAATTGGATTGTGATTGGTTTCTTCCCAAATAAGAGGGTCGATCTCTTTGAACAAACGGGCTGCTTCTGGATTCCAGACCCACCACAGGTTGTGGGCAAGGTTGGCAAGGCGTTTGATCCGATAAGGCAGATCAAAACTATTGGGCGTTTCACGAATAATTTTTTCCATAATTCCTTCTATTAACATACAATAACCTGCACAAGGCAGGATATTTCCACGCGGTTCTAATACCACTAGCAAATAAACACCATAATGATACCAGATAATTATCTATCATGGTGCACAAGAAAAATATTATAAACCAACTTGTGCTTACAAGTTCTATTTCCTGGAATGCTTATACAACTTGCCGCCTGTGTAACTTGGAGTATGCATACTTACCATCTGGCAAAGGCGGAGATCTAACATGCGGCTCAGCAACCTGGGGTCAATCTCCGATTGGTGGGTGGAGGTTGTAATCACCGTTGGCAGCTCAGCGTTATAGCGAAAATTGAACAGTTGATAGATTTTTTCTTTAGCCCAGGGTGTGGCCGATTGGGTCCCAAGATCATCCAGTATAAGCAGCCTTGTAGACCGTATTTCCTCAAAGCGCCTATCCAGACTGATGTTACTTGTAGGACCGAAGGTAGCCCTCAGATGGTCCAATAAATCAGGAACGACCACCATCAGCGGTGGGTTTCCCATAGCGGCCTGGTGGTTTCCAATAGCAGCTGCCAGATGGGTCTTCCCGCACCCGAAAGGGCCCATAAAGACCAACCAACCCTCAGGAGAAGCCGCGTATTCCTGAGCGATAGTGAAAGCATCCTTTAAGGATTGAACATCTTCAGCCAACAAACCCTCGTCTTTGCGCAAACTGAAAGACCCAAAAGTTTGCCGGGCGTGAAAATTAAGGGTGGAAAGTTCATGATGGCCGATATCATCGGTAGGATTGCGGTAGTCCGGCGCCAAGATGTCCACCCTGGTAACCAGCTCTGGATCCAACAGACGGGAGCGTATGCGTCCCTCAAAATTATGCAGTTGATGATTACTTGTAA
This sequence comes from uncultured Anaerolineaceae bacterium, assembly GCA_964455505.1. GTDB lineage: Bacteria > Chloroflexota > Anaerolineae > Anaerolineales > Anaerolineaceae > Mesolinea. Next base: position 25,828 of record CAYVWM010000001.1, on the reverse strand, counting down.
TCACCGTTGGCAGTTTCTTAATGTAGCGGTGATTGATGATCTGGAATAATTTCTCCTGTGCCCATGCTGTGGAACTTTGCGTCCCAAAATCATCCATTACCAAGAGAGGTATATTACGGATTTCATCAAAGCGGGTTTCAAAATCCGTATCGCTGGTATCAGAATAAGCAAACCGAAGCCAATCCAGAAGGTCGGGCACTGTCAGGAAAAGGGTTGGCACACCCATTGAAACTGCCTGGTTGGCAATTGCTGCAGAAAGGTGGGTTTTACCTGATCCATATCTGCCCAACAACAGCAGCCACCCCTTTAGTGAACCGGCAAAATTTTGGGCTGAATTGTAGGCTTGTTCAAGAGAATTAGCCTGTTGAACACCCAGCCCAACTCTTCCGCGTTGTTGAAAGTTTGAAAAAGTCAAATCTTTCAAAGCGCCAAGATTGCTTAACTGAAAAAGGCGATCTCTTTGAAGGGCAGTGACGTCCTTCATACGGCAGCTGCAGATCTGCAACTTGCCAAATTCAGGGTCCCCAAAAGGAACATCCTTTCCAACGAAACCCAGCCCATGACAGATGGGGCAGTTAGGATCGCCGAGATAAATGCCTTCGTCCTTTTGCGGCTGATTCTCTGTGTTATTTGGGCCTTCGTTTGGGTGACTTTTTACTGAGTTCTCTAAAGTACTCAAGATCGCTCCTATTGGTTTCATTTTTTCCGCCACGTCCTTTTTCCCTCCACATCTTTAATATTGCCCGAACATACTTCCAATTTCGGACATTATGCTCAGCCGCCTCGCTCAGCGCATCCTGGATCCATTCCAAGGGATAGGTGCGGGCATCTTCATCCAGCATGGCTGCAATAATCGGGGTGAGCGGACCGATGTTGGCTTCATACAATTTGTAAATGTTGGGCCTTTCTGGAATGGGCACCTGCCCAGCAAGCGGTATCTGATCCGCCTTTATTCTGCCCTCCTGCAAACCCACAACTATGGTCATCCCATAAGGCGTAGAGGGAATCAGAATGCAATCTTCTATCCCTGGTGTCTCCCAGCGCATCAAAAAACCCTTTTCAACAACCGTTTCTATGGCAGTCACTATGCGGTCAGGGTCAGGTGGAAAGCCTTCTGTCTGTAAAGTGGCTCTGAGAAGTGATTCCTGTACAGCCTGGGCTGGTGTTTCCTGGTTCCCGAGCACTTCATAAAAAGCAAGCAAAATAATAACGGCATCAGCCGGTAGTTCAGATGCCATGACCTTACCCAAAAAATCGGCGGGGATATTTAGGTTAAGTGTTTGATCAGAAGAGAAACCTGTGTTCATTGGTTGCAGTGTCATTTATAGAAAAAATTAATTTCCAAGATACTTGTCTCTGAAAGTCGCTATTTTTTCTATGAATACCAGGTCTATACCACTATGGGTAGGACCATTCCGATGTTTTGCAACAGCAAGTTTTGCTATGTTGTGCAGTGGGCTGGCTTCATTCATCTGTTCCGGCCGATTGATGAACATCACAATGTCCGCATCCTGTTCCAAACTGCCCGACTCACGCAAGTCGGAAAGCACCGGTTGTTTGTCCTGGCGCTGTTCAACCGCACGCGAAAGTTGGGCAGCAGCCAATACCGGCACATTTAGTTCACGTGCCAGCACTTTGAGATACCGGGAAATGTAGGAAACTTCCTGAACGCGGTTATCCGTTCGAACTTCAGCAGACATCAACTGCAGGTAGTCCACAATGACCAGATCGAGACCGTGTTCCATCTGCAAACGACGGCATTTTGTGCGGATCTGGAGCGGTGTGATGGCTGGGGTATCATCAATAAAAATATGTGCATCCCGCAGTACACTCAAGGCATTGGAAACACGCTGGTATTCGGTATCATCCAACCTGGCAGACCGCAACTTTTGTGAGTCGATCTGGGTTTCTTGCGCCAGAAGTCTCTGCAGAAGCTGCTCAGAAGACATTTCCAGCGAAAACATAGCAACACTACGCTTCAGGTTCAAACCGACATGCTTCATAATGCCGATCAGAAAACCCGTCTTACCCATACCAGGCCTACCTGCAACGATAATAAAATCTGATTTGTGCAAGCCATCCAGAACCTTGTCGACAGTAGACAAACCCGTTTCCAGACCGCTCGTCGCTTCAGGTTCCATAGTCATTTCAGATAAGCGCAGGAAATACTCATCTGCGATCACACCAATGGACTCAAGATCGTGCTGGTAGCGGTCCTGACTAACCCCAAAAATGGATTGTTCCGCTTCATCAATGACAGTATCAACGGCATAGTCCTTGCGGTATGCAAGTTTGGCAATTTCATTGGCAGAAGCCAACAGACGGCGGCGAACCGCAAGCGCATTGATATTGCGGGCATACGCTTCAGCATGCAGCGATGAAGGCACCTGGTTGGCTAAACCTGCCAGGTATTCCATCCCACCGACATCTGCCAAACGACCGCGCGATTCAAGTTCCTGTTTAAGCGTAAGAAAATCTACAGCCTGGTTGGCAGAAATGAGAATCTGGTAAGCCTCCCATATCCATTGATGGCGGTTCAAATAAAAATCTTCCGGTTTTAGAATTGCGCCCACATCCAGGAAAACATCTGGATTGATGAGTACTGCGCCAATCAGGGCTTCCTCCATATCGCGGTCAAATAATTGCCCGGCAGAAAGATCAGCGGTTGTCGAATAATTTTCTTGATCGCTCATATGCGCTCCCAATACGTTTTTTAGAGGCAGGAATGAAATCAGTTTGAAGGATCCTGAGCGGGATCCTGCGGACCTTCTGTTCCTTGATCGTCGTCCGGGTTACCCAATTTCCCTAAAAAGTCCTCAAAAATGGAAAGGTCCGGCTGCGCTTCTTCAGGCTCAGATTCAAAAGCCTCCAAGTCACTTTCCATAGTTTCTTCTTCCGGTCGGATAGCTGCCTTGTCCAGAACTTCGGCGGCAACAAAGATCGGCACACCCGTACGCACGACCAAAGCAATAGCGTCTGATGGGCGGCAGTCAATACGTTTCTGGCTGTCAGCTTGCTCAATAACCAGATTCGCATAGTAGGTATCGGATTCCAATGCGGTGATCTCAATGTAGAGCAATTGCCCTTCAAGAAGCCCAAGTACATTTTTCATCAGGTCATGGGTGAGCGGTCTGGCAACTTCAATTTTTTGCAGTGCAATCGTAATAGCCTCAAATTCGTACAAACCAATCCAAATAGGCAAATACCGCTCATCCTCTTTCTCTTTCAGAACAACAATCCGTTCCTGATTCACCAAACTGACGCGTACACTGTTGATTAAACATTCTTTCATTGCGCTCATGCTATCTCATTACACCTGTTTTTGTTGCCTTCTATTCTGATTCTAACACGCCAAAGCATCAGTTCCAATACAAAATGGGTGTTTTAAGAAAATCCATCATTTGTTAATTTTTCATAACGTAAATAGAAAGAACAGCAAAAAATGCACCCCACACATTTTGTAATCGCATATAATAGGATCAATAAATCCGCTTTTTGATGTTATTCTTTAACAATCAAAATGGGGGCGTTCTAAAGACTAACCGGTTGTATAATTATATTGTCAGAAATGCCCCTTGCTGCATCAGGAGCAATCGCTTAAGAGAAAGGTCAGTTTGATAGCCAACGAAGATATCCAGGTGTTATGCGTGGAAGGCAAGAGAAATAACCATTTTGCCTTTGCATCCGACCTTGCAAAAAAAGGCTATCAGGTGCAGCTCACGCGCAGTGGTACTGAAGGTCTTCATGCGCTGGATGAATTTTTCCCTAACATTGTCATCATCAATGCCGCTTCACTGCGAACCAACGGACTGAGAATGGTCAATCGATTTCGAAATCGGCTGCCAGATTGCCCAATCATTCTCATCGTGAATCCAGAAGAAAGCGATCTCGAAGCAGCGGAAGCCAATGTTATCCTGCACCTGCCATTCACAATTCAAAAGTTGATCAATCGGATAAAAGCCTTTCAGACCATTGAAGAAAAACACCTGGTTGTGTGCGGTCCGATTGAACTAAACACCCGATCCAACATGGTAAGCTGCAATAACAAAGAAACCCACCTCACCCCACGCCTCACCCAATTGCTAAAGTTGTTGATGGAAAAACCAGGAAAAACAATCAAGCGCTGTGATTTATTCAAAAAGGCTTGGGAGACAGAATATACCGGAGACACCCGCACTCTGGATGTGCATATCAGTTGGCTGCGCCAGGCAATTGAAGTAAACCCGCGTGAACCGGTGCTGATAAAGACTGAACGATCTGTTGGCTATAAACTGAACATCGAATGATGCCCTATAGAACCTATAAACAGAACTGACTCATAGATCAGTTCTGTTTTCATATCAGCATATTCAGTTCGTGAATGCGCTTACGCCCCTAAAACTCCTCAACCCTTCTCAGTGCAGAATTAACGGAATACAAACTAAAGCCGGGTAACAGGCAGGCTGTGGAGCGCATTGTTTAATGTAACCCGCTCACCAACGCCAGAAGCAATCCGCCTGCTATCACACTGCCTAACTGACCCGCAGTATTGGAACCCATAGCATGCATCAGGATATAGTTTGAACTGTCTTCCTCAAGTGCCATTTTCGCAGAAAGACGCCCAGCCATCGGAAAAGCACTGATCCCGCAAGCCCCGATCAGCGGGTTCACCTTGCCGTGTGTCACTGCGGCCATCAATTTTCCAAACAGAAGGCCGGCAACAGTATCAATAACAAAAGCCAGCAAGCCCAGCGCCAGGATTGCCAGGGTTTTCCAATTCAGAAAACTTTGAGCAGTCATGGTTGAACCGATCGCCAAACCCAGAAAGAGTGTGGCAATATTGATGAGTTCGTTCTGCGCCATCTTACTCAGCCGATCGACTACCAAAGCCTCTCGCAGCAGGTTCCCCAGCATCAGGGCAGCCATGAGTGGTGCTGCGTCCGGTGCAACCAGCGCAACCAGGAGGGTTACGAGAATGGGAAAGGCAACCAATGTCAGACGCGAGACTGGTTTGGGAGCATACTCCATGCGGATGAGACGTTCCTTTCGCGTGGTCATCAGGCGCATAATGGGCGGTTGAATAATGGGGATAAGGCTCATGTAAGAGTAAGCCGCTACTGCAATCGGTGCAATGATTTCAGGTGCTAATTTGCTGCCCACAAAGATGGCCGTTGGTCCGTCGATAGCGCCAATCACACCGATTGAGGCTGCCTGATTAAGTGGAAATCGCAGCAAAATTGCCAGAAGCAGGGTAGCATAGATCCCAAATTGACCTGCCGCACCCAGAAGCACAAGGCTTGGCTGGGAAAGCAGTGGGCTGAAATCGATCATCGCACCCACCCCAATAAAAATGACCAGGGGGAAAATTTCCGTTTTTATGCCTGCATCGTAAATAACCTTCATAAACCCGACTTCATTCGACATGCCCAGGTTAGCCATCAGGCATCCAAAGCCAATGGGCAGGAGCAATACCGGTTCGTATTCTTTCCAGATGGCCAGATAGATCAGCACAAGCCCAAGGACAAGCATGGCTGCGTTTCCCCAGGTAAAATTTTCAAAACCTTTGCTTAATTCCGCGAGTAAAAGAGAAAAATCCATGTGTTGCTCCCTTACTCCTTGAAAGTGAACAGTGTCTGCCCATGTTTAACCAGATCGCCGTTGGCCACATGTACGCCTGCAATCACACCTTCCCGGTTTGAACGGATAGCATTTTTCATCTTCATGGCTTCCAGCGTACACAGGGGCTGTCCCACATTGATGGTTTCCCCAACGCGTACATCAATGGAAAGGATCACCCCCGGCAATGGGGCGGTCACACTTGAAGTGCTCTGGGTAAAAACTTCAGTACTTGTACCGGTTACTATTGGGATTGGGTTCGCTTGCGCTTTGTGTTCAATTTCAGGCTGTACCACACCCGAATTCTCTTGCGGCCATACCTTGAAGACTTCGCCATCTATCTCAGCAAGGATTGGGCGGGAGTGAATATCTGTAATCGATACTGCGTAGGTATTGCCATCTACTTCTACATTAATGATCATGGTCGTCTCTCTCTGGATGAATGTTTCAAAGTTTGCTGAAGCTTGCCAACGCTCGTCCATTGGCTCTGGGTCTGCGCTGCATTTCCTGTGAATTTATCGGTTTCCCGCCGAAAACTAAGCGCATAGGCCACTGCTGCAGCAGCGGCACGTTTCTTATTATCGTTGGGCGTAGTGGGCTCAGGTATGTCTTGTTTTTCTAACACTTCCTGCGACGTTGGAATGGGTTTTTCCTGGTTTGTGAGGCGCACCAAAAGCACCATAATTCCCCACAATGCAACGATCATGATGAATACCAACCCCATTCCCAGACCGGTTATCATCAGACCCTGTAAAAATAAATCGGACATATCTCCTCCCTATACCGGCATATTGCCGTGTTTCCGCCCAGGTAGATTTTCAACTTTGTTGGCAATAGCGTCTAATGCTTCAATCAATTTTCGCCGTGTTTCGGCTGGCTCTATGACTTCATCAACATAACCGGCATTGGCTGCCGCATAAGGCGTAAGATATTTCTGGCGGTAGTCTTCCACCAGGCGCTGACGTTCTGCCTGTGGATCTTCTGCACTGCTGATCTGCTTGCGGTATAAAATATTGGCGGCCCCCTCAGCGCCCATCACCGCAATTTCCGCACTGGGCCAGGCATAAGTGATATCCGTTCCAAGGAATTTACTGCTCATCACCACATACGCCCCACCATAAGCCTTGCGTGTGACCAAACTGACCTTGGGAACAGTTGCTACCGAATAGGCATACAGCACTTTGGCACCGTGACGGATTACACCGCCGTGTTCCTGGTTTACGCCCGGCAGGAATCCAGGTGAATCCACAAAGGTGACCAGCGGGACGTTAAAAGCATCGCAAAGGCGCACCATGCGGCTGATCTTGTCGGCAGAGTCAATATCCATCACGCCAGCCATAACAGCTGGTTCCTGAGAAACAATTCCTACCGGTTTTCCATTCAGGCGGGCAAAGCCAATAATTGCGTTCTGGGCAAAACCGCTCATCAACTCCAAGAAAGATCCCAAATCGACAACCTGGTTAATCACCTCATGCATGGAGTAAGGCGTTGTCGGATCCATTGGCACGATCGTATTCAAGATTTCAGCCCTTCGGGCTGGATCATCGGTGTTTTCAGTGACAGGAAGGGGATCAATGCAGTTTGGCGGCAAATAACCGAGCGCGCTGCGGCAGAGTGCGATTGCCTGGCGTTCATCTTCACCCACAAGATGCGCTGTACCGCTGAGAGAAAGGTGAACATCCGCACCTCCCAGAGACTCAAAGTCGATATCCTCGCCAGTGACCGTTTTGATCACCTGCGGACCAGTGAGGAACATATAGGATTGCTTCCTGACCATGATGATCAGGTCGGTGACAGCCGGGGAGTAAGCAGCGCCGCCAGCACATGGGCCCATGATAAGGCTGATTTGTGGAACAACACCTGAATACTGGGCATTCCGACGAAATATTTCTGCGTAACCGCCAAGACTCTTGACGCCTTCTTGTATCCTGGCGCCGCCGGAGTCAATCATGCCGATAATGGGATTGCCCGTCTTCACGGCCAAATCCATCACACGGCAGATTTTTCTGCTGTGTGTTTCGCCCAGCGCACCGCCTTGAACGGTGAAATCCTGGGCATACACATAAACTGTCCTGCCGTTTACCTTCCCATATCCGGTTACGACCCCGTCGCCCAGGGTGCTGCTATCCTGCGGGTCTACTTGTTGAATGGCCAGACTTTCGAATTCCCGGAAACTGCCTGGGTCAAGGAGTAGATCGATACGTTCCCGGGCAGTTAAACTACCCTTGGCATGCTGCTTATCAATGCGCTCCTGACCGCCCCCTAACAGCGCAGCCTCCTTGAGGGTCTTTAGTTGTTGTAATCGGGGATCTTCCTGGGTCATTGTTCTCCTTAAGTGTTTCCAGTCTTTTGTTGCAGGTATCAGGGTGAGTTATGTACCAGCAACTAACACCCGACAATTGTAACATTGACCTTCGCGCTTGGTGATGGTTTTTTTGAAATATCCCAGTAAATACATCGATGGGGTATGTACTTAATCTGGGATTGCCCTCTTCAACAGGCAAAGCAGTTGAAGGATGAAAAGTTGGTTAGAAAACCCTTTTTTGCCGGGAAAGCAAAGAACCCCCTAATGCTACGGAAGTTTAGCCTCAAACAGCGAATTACCAAATGCCAGGAAAACGCGCCGGTTGGAGGAAACATTGAAGGCGGTCACATCCCGGTTGGGGAGCACCCCGGAGGCAGAAGCGCTGCGCAGCACCCTATTCAGGTTTAACCGCAGGCTGAATTGGTAAAGCTCAGCAGTTTCAGGGTCCAAGAAATACAACGAGGGATCTGGTGGCGGTGAATAAGATAACTTACCAAACTTCAGGCTTCCAAAATCCAAATCGATAACTTCTGCGCCCGGACGGGTATCCTGGTAAGGGTAGGGATTATCGCACTCCACCGTGCCTGTTACCACTGAAGCCAAACAATGGGCAGTGTGTCCATCAGCATAGAGTAAGAAAAGTTCATCTGAGCCTACTGCAAAATCTGTTACATCCCCAAGGTCATAAGGTTCCTCAAAATAGGAATCGGCTTCGGCATCAAAAAATGTTGAAAAACCCCGGTACAACCAAAGGGAATTTTGTTTTGGGTCAAGTATGAGAAGGCGCTGTGAGTCCACCATAATACTGCGAATTTCCCCAAATCCGCCTGGAGGCGTCTTAAGTGCGGCTGCTTTGGGCTCTTTTCCTACCGCACAGTAAAGCATGTTGCCCTGTGCATCTATCCCGAGAATTGGTGCGCCAGCAGGGTTAGTGATGGGAATTGCGGTCATCTCTATCAGTTTACCGACTGCGATGCCATCGTAGTTACCAGGCTGGCAGGTAAAATCCACATCCAGGGCATACGCGTTATTGGTGAGGTTAATGCGTAAGACCACACCTGTGGTGCTGTCCAGAATAAATGCGTCCGTTCCAACCGTAACGATTCTCTTAATTTGGAGAGTCGGTAACTGGGTTTCCTGCAAGACCGGTGAATATTCCAGGCGTATCGCGCCATCCAATTGGTCAACAGCATTTTGTGCCTGCACGCGTAATGCCCGGATTTCATCGGTTTGACGATAAGCGGCAGCTTTATCGAGCCAATCAAAAGCCTGATCCCAACCTTCCCGCTGATCGGCAGGGTTCTTCATTTGGGCAGCGTTGCTTACCGCAGCTCTGGCTTGCGCCATCAGGTATTGATACTGATCTTCACGTCCTTTATTTATATAGATAGATGATCCAATTATCGCCACAACGAGGGGAATCACAATGGACAAAAGCAGTTTTGTTCCGCTGGAAAGCGGCACACTTTCGGTGGATATATCCGTCTGTTCAACTGCCTTACGTGAAAATATCCTGGTCAACTTTGCCCCAAACCCATTTACCCGGGCAGCGCCATCAGCCACTTCACGGTAGGTTTCAACTTTTTTGCGCTCCCGCTCCGCTATTCTTTCAGCGCGCTGGCGCTCCCGCTCCGCCTCCCGAGCCAGTCTTTCTGCTCTTCTGGCTTCGGCTTCCTTTGCCCTCTGTTCGACCAAATCCGTAATTTCCGGAGTCTGAACAGTATCAGCAACTACCACCTCAGCTGTCGATTCGGTCTCAATTAGCTCTGTTTGATCATCGGACAAGTCTGCGGGCATTTCCACAGTTAGCTCTTGCTGTTCAGTTTCTTCTTCATTGGGAATAATGTCTTCAGCAGTGAACCCAAGCTCTGTTTCTAAAGCAACTTCTGCTTGCGGTACATGTTCCTTATCTTCGGCGTCTATCTGATCCGTTAATTCCAACACTTCTCCCTGATTCTCATCCTGAACGGATAATTCAACTTCCTGACTCGCTTCAGGCAAGCTATCCAATTCAGAAAACGGCTCTGCATCTGCCTCTGCCTCCGTTTTCTCCCCTTTCGCAGGAAACTGTGCCTGCTGTACAGCACCTTCCCCAGGCTCAATCAACACAAATCCAATTTCTGAACTTTGTGGATCAAGCGTCTCAAGCAGCTTCTGGAATTTTTCCGGGTCATCAGAAATTATGGGCAGGTCACCTTCCATCCAGGACGCAGGGAACTGAGCGGAGAGGAAAATCCAATTTTTGTCAGTCAGGTCTGCCTGGTAAAAACGCAGTGCAGGCACCTGGCTGGTTCCCAAACTCTGTTGGGCAACCTCTTCATCATAAAAGAGAGAGTAGCCACCAGCATTTGAAACCAGCATCTGACAGGAACCTGCCTGTGCAGCAAACAGCGTGTTGTGGTGCACGACCCCGAGGAAAATGCTCCCTGAAAGGGGGGTGTCTGCTGCATTTTCGGAATTGTTCTTTTCAATCAACGAGACATTGATGCCTTCCACAACCGCACGCATTGCAGAGGTGACCGACCCCGAAGCACGGTAAAAAATCTCGGCAAGTTGTTTGTACCACTCTTGTAAAAGCGTTTCTGGCACTGATTCCCTGTCAGAAAGCAAGAGCAGCATGAAGAGTGAATCCTCTTCGCGCCCGCGGGCTGCATGTTTGGGGAGCGGCGCTGCATATAAACCAGTGAGGGAGTTATCTGCAAATGTGTAGTGCGTAAGGTTGTGTTTCATATCAAAGACCTTAAAGAATGAGTTAAAAACTGCATTCATTATACATTACCCGCATGGGAGGAGACCTCTGCCGACTTATCGATGCCAATAGTTTTACACGCACAAATACGCCAATAAATGAGTCGCATTCTTTAGGACTTACCCCTTTTGGTAAGCTTAGAAACGACCCCTTAATCACAGAAACGACATCATAAAATATCGAAAAATAACATTGCATGTACTCCAGTTATGAAAGATAAAGGGAAAAGTGTTAACAATTAATTTGGGCAGAGATTGAGCAAATACCTTAAGCAATATTTAATCTAATAAAAGTCTTATACCATGCTGCAGCTGTATTCTTGACGGAGATTTTTGGGCATGGTATTATTAAGCAGTCATTTTTAGCACTCTCGTATCGAGAGTGCTAATAGGATGGAAACAACAATGCAAGACTTAAGTGAAAGACAAAAATTACTCCTGACTCTCATCGTCCATGAGCACACCCGTACTGCCCAACCAGTCGGGTCAAAAACGCTTGTGGATCAATTTGGTCTGCAAATGAGTTCAGCGACCGTACGCAATGAAATGACTGCCATGACAGACAAAGGCTACCTGCGTCAGCCTTACACCTCTGCAGGGCGCGTACCAACCGAAGAAGGATACCGGTTTTTTGTCAGTTACCTGATGCAGCAGCCCAACCTCCCGGCAACCACCCGTAACACCATCAGCCACCAGTTTTATCAGGTGCGCCAGGGTTTGGACCAGTGGCTGCGGTTAGCGGCTTCGATTCTCGCAAATCAATCCCAAGCGGCATCGATTGTGACTGCACCTCACACTGAAAAGGTAGCCATAAAACACCTGGAGCTGATTGCCACACGGGCTTCCCAAGTTTTGATGGTACTCGTTCTGGTAGGCGGCGAAATCCGCCAGCAAATACTTTCATTTGATGAGTCTGTGTCGCAGGAACAACTTTCCCGGTTGGCAGGAACCATCAATGACCACTGTAAAAATTGTTCTGCAGACCGGTTGGACAGCATCAGCAACCAGTTTGACGATCTGGGTAAGAAAGTCATACGCGTCATTAAAGACGAGATGCAAATATCGGAAAAACTGGTGATTGGTGAAGTTTATCTGGATGGTTTGACCAATGTACTTGCCGAACCAGAATTTTCTGAATCAGAACAAGCCCGCTCCGCCTTGCGATTGCTTGAAGAACGCACTATGCTCGATGACCTGCTCTCACGCACGGTCATTGGCAACCAGGTGGGTGGAGTTCAGGTACTTATCGGTGGAGAAGGCACTTTCGAAGAATTGCGCCAGTGTTCTGTTGTCCTGACACGTTACGGAATCCCTAACCAGCTCACAGGTACTTTGGGCGTGTTAGGACCGATGCGAATGCCCTACGGACACACAATTTCGACTGTGCGCTTCGTTGCCGGACTGCTTTCCGACTTTGTTGCAGAAACACTGGTTGAATAACCTGGAATACTTATAGTAAAAGGATTGTTATGAATAAAGCAAAAAAAGAACCTGAAAATGAAATTATTTCAGAGGAAACCTTAGAAAAAGGCGAAAAAGAGACAAACGAAACAGATTTGGAAGCATTACAGAAAACAATACAGGAATTAAAATCCCAATCTGAAGACTATCTGGACAGTTTGCAGAGAGAACGAGCAAGTTTTGCAAACTACCGCAAACGCATCGACCAGGATAACGCCCAGATCTACAATAATGCGCTGGCAGACCAGATCAAAGTGTTCTTGCCTGTCGTGGATGATTTGGAGCGGGCATTAAAAAATCAACCCAAAACAGACTCAATAAGGCCTTGGGTGGATGGGATTAACCTCATCCTGCAAAAATTACTAAAGGCGATGGAAAACAAGGGTGTTAATGCGATAGTGGTAGCTCCAGGAGAACCGTTTGACCCAACTTTTCAGGAAGCCGTAACTCACGAAGAAAACCCGGATTACTCGGATGGGCAGGTGATAGAAACCCTCCAAACCGGTTACAAACTCAATGAAAAAATTATCAGACCCGCATTGGTACGGGTAGCGAAATAGGAGAACCATGTCAAAAATTATTGGAATCGATTTAGGAACAACCAACTCTGTTGCCGCAGTGATGATGGGCGGCGAGCCCGTTGTCATTCCTTCTGCGGAAGGCGAACGCCTTGTACCCTCAGTTGTAGCCATCAATAAAAATGGCGAAAGGCTTGTAGGTCGGGTAGCACGCAATCAAGCTATTATTAACCCGGAGAACACCATTTTTTCTATCAAACGCTTTATGGGACGCCGTTATGACGATCCTGAAGTGCAGCGTGCCAAGTCGCGTGTTCCGTACAAAATCACCAGGACAGCCAATGGCGACCTGCGTGTTGTTTTGGGTGATAAGGAATACACACCCCCCGAAATCTCCGCCATGATCCTGGCAAAAATAAAACACGATGCTGAAGCCTATTTAGGCGAACCTGTTACCCAGGCGGTGATCACAGTGCCGGCTTACTTCAACGATGCCCAGCGCAATGCTACTAAAGACGCCGGAAAGATTGCCGGTCTGGAAGTCTTGCGAATCATCAATGAGCCCACGGCTTCATCTCTCGCATACGGACTGGACAAACGCAAGAACGAAACCATTGCTGTTTACGATCTTGGCGGCGGCACTTTTGATATCTCAGTTCTCGAAGTAGGAGATGGTCTCTTCCAGGTAAAGTCCACCAGTGGCGATACATTCTTGGGCGGCGACGATTTTGACCAACGCATTATGGATTTCCTTGCCGATGAATTTAAGAAAGAAAATGGCATTGATTTGCGTCAGGATCGCCAGGCGCTGCAGCGGTTAAAAGAAGCCGCCGAAAAAGCGAAGATTGAACTGTCAACCGTTATGCAGTCAGAAATTAATCTTCCTTACATTACAGCAGATGCATCAGGGCCAAAACACTTGGTAACCACCCTTACCAGGGCAAAAATGGAACAACTAACTGAAGACCTGGTGCAGCGGTCAATGGGGCCTGTCAAGCAGGCTTTGTCTGATGCCAATTTTAGGAATGGAGACATCAACGAAGTTGTTATGGTCGGCGGAATGACCCGCATGCCAGCAGTCACAGAGGCAGTCCGCAAGTACTTTAACCGCGAGCCGCATAAGGGCGTCAATCCGGATGAAGTTGTCGCCGTTGGTGCAGCAATCCAGGCAGGTATTCTGGGAGGTGAAGTTAAGGACATGCTACTGTTGGATGTTACTCCTTTGTCCCTCTCTATTGAAACTTTGGGCGGTATAGCAACCCCGCTGATTAAACGAAACACCACCATTCCCACGAGGGAAAGCCAGGTTTTTTCAACCGCATCCGACAGCCAAACCCAGGTTGAGATTCACGTATTGCAGGGGGAACGTCCGATGGCTGCTGATAATAAATCCCTTGGAAAATTCAATCTGGACGGTATCCCGCCCGCTCCCCGAGGCGTTCCTCAAATAGAAGTTACCTTCGACATCAATCACAATGGAATTCTTGAAGTGACTGCAAAGGATAAAGCCACAGGACGCAGTCAGAACATCACTATCACCGCATCCTCTGGTTTGAGCGAGGCTGAAGTTGAAAAAATGCGCAGGGATGCAGAAGCCCATGCTGAAGAAGACCGCCGCCACCGAGAATTGATCGAAGCCCGCAACACCGCCGACAATGCTGTCTATACTTCAGAAAAGACCCTCCGAGACCTTGGTGAAAAAGTGCCGGCCGATATTCGCAGCAAAGTAGAAGCAGCAGTTGCCGAGGTAAAATCGGTCCGCGACCAGGACGATCCTGCAGCGATCAACCGGGAAGTTGAAGCCCTAATGCAGACTCTTCAACAGGTTGGACAGGCTGCCTACAGCCAGGAACAGCCCGAAAACCCAGCAGATCAACCAGATCAAACACCTCCACAAGATCAGGGCGACGTTGTGGATGGGGACTTCACAGAAGCCTAGAAATTTAAATGATTAATCACCCGGGTAGATACGCTACCCGGGTGAATGAAGAAAGACCTTACAAATACAGCTATGGCAAGTAAACGCGATTATTACGAAGTGCTCGGTGTCCCCAAAAATGCCAGCCAGGACGAACTCAAGAATGCATTTCGCAGCCTTGCACGCCAATACCATCCGGACGTAAATAAAGCTCCAGATGCTGAAGAGCGGTTCAAGGAAATCAACGAAGCGTATGGGGTTTTGAGCGACGCAGACAAGCGGGCAGCTTACGACCGCTTTGGGCCTGAGGGCGTCAATTACCAGGGCATGCCCGACTTTTCAAGTATGGATCTCTCGGACATTTTGGAAGGTTTGTTTGGCTTTGGCGGTTTTGGCGGTTTCAGCAATTCCTACAATTCCCGCAGCCGAAATGCCCCTCGAAAAGGTGCGGACCTTGCATCACGCCTAAAACTCACCTTTGAAGAAGCGGTGTTTGGGGTTGAAAAAGAAATAGAGATCACACGCGATGAAAAATGCAGTGTATGCCATGGCACAGGAGCAGAACCCGGCACAAGTCCGGTCACATGCCCTACGTGTAAAGGTTTGGGAGAAGTCCGCCAGGTTCATCAGACATTTCTCGGATCGATGGTTCAGGTAACCACCTGTCCGGTTTGCCATGGAAAGGGCGAGACCATAGAAACCCCCTGCCATGCTTGCCATGGTACAGGTTTGGAACGTAAAACAAGCAAGAAAAAGGTGTCTATTCCTGCCGGCGTTGATCGGGGCAACCAGATTCGCATGGTCAATGAAGGCCAACCCGGCATCAATGGCGGACCAAATGGCAATTTTTACTTGGAGTTGGATGTAGAACCGCATAAATTTTTCAGGCGCAACGGTATTGATATATTGCTGGATCTGGATATCAACATGGCGCAAGCCGCTTTAGGGGATGAAATTCTCATCCCCACGTTGGAAGGCGAAGAAAAACTGCGGATACCACCTGGCACGCAACCGGGAAAAGTGTTTCGCCTACGTGACAAAGGTGTGCCAATTCTCAACAAAAGTGGACGAGGAAGCCTTCTGGTGACCGTCAACGTCCAGATCCCCACTTCTCTTTCAGAAGAACAAAAGAAACTGCTTGAAACGCTTGGGAAGACCATGGGTACGGATATCAAAATTCAGGAACGCAGCTTCTTTGATAAATTAAAGGACATGTTAAGTGGCTGAACAAAAAGCCTGGTTGGAAATCTCACTGGAATGCAGTGGGGAAATAGCTGAAGCAGTTGCAGAGGTATTTGCACGCTACTGCCCAAATGGCGTCGTCCTTAATAATTTAACCCGCTACGACAGTCTGGAACATGAGGAAAAAACGACGGGCATGATGAGAGTAGCAGGATACTTGCCCCACAACCAAGACCTCGAAAAAAATCGCCTGGCGCTGGAAGAAGCGCTCTGGCACATGAGTCAGATTGCCCCGCTGCCCAATCCAACATTCACGGAAATAGCCGATCAGGATTGGATGGCTCTCTGGAAACAACACTATCAACCATTGCCGATTGGAAACCGCTGGCTCATTTTGCCTGCCTGGCTTAATCCCGAAGAAAAAGAACAGCGCACCATCATCCGCATAGACCCTGCCATGGCCTTTGGTACTGGAACACACCCGTCTACCCAACTGTGTTTACTTGCAATGCAGCCCCTGCTTTCCAAAGGCCAGCAGGTTATCGATCTTGGTTGTGGTTCTGGAATCCTGGCAATTGGCGCTCTCAAATCCGGGGCGTCCTATGCACTCGCTTTGGATACGGATGAACAAGCCGTGTTGGCAGCCAAAAACAATGCAATTCTTAATGATGTGAGCGAAAAAATCGAAGTTTTTCAAGGGTCGTTGGCAGAAATCCTTCAGAGCAAATATCCACTTCGGGAGGCTCCCCTGGTCCTGGCAAACATCCTTGCGCCAGTATTGATTCAACTACTTGATCAGGGTCTGGCTGAAACAGTATCAGCCGGCGGTTTTTTGGTGATGGCTGGGATTTTGGCTCATCAGGCTGAAGACGTTTTGAATGCCTGCAAAAATCATGACCTTATACTGGTCAGAAGGTACCAACAAGAGGACTGGGTAGCTCTTGTTCTAAAGAAAAGCAGCTAACAACTACAGTCACAACTTAATATTACCGTTGCCAGCGCTTTTCTAAGCTGAACTTTCCTATCCAACTTATCATTTTTGTCACTTATCCCTTATACTTAAGTTAACCCCAATAGAAAGGAGAAAACATGGCAATCATAACGATCTCCAGAGAGATGGGGAGTGGTGGCGGATTAGTTTGTCAGATGATCACCAATTCCCTCAACTATAAAACAGTGGACAAGGTCACCATTGAAAATGTTATGGCGCAATATGGCTTAACGTCCTTCAATGCACTCTACGGCTCGGTCCACAATATTTGGTCCAAGTTTGATACCCAAAAGAAAGAATTAATTAACCTGCTAAATCAGAGCATTAGAGCCTTTGCAAAATTCGATAACACTTTGATCGTTGGCAGGGGCGGTTTTGTGGTATTGCAGGGGTTTCAAAACGTGCTGAATGTCTTGCTGAGAGCACCCTTGGAATATCGAATTCGCAATGCTATGGATACTGAAGGAATAAAAGATATCCTGACTTCCGAAAACACAGTGCGGCAAAGCGATACCGTGAGACAGAGTTTCTTGGAGACTTTTTACGGAGTGAACGCTAATGCGGCAAATATGTTTGACCTGGTCATTGATACAAGCAAAATTCCGTTAAATATGGCCGGGGTGTGGATTATGGAAGCAGCCAAAGCAATCGATCAAAAGATCATTCGGCCAGAGTTCACCACTGCCAGCATCGAGGTTGACCCTGTTCTTGCTGGCGTAGTTGCTAAGATTATGGAGCAGTGATATTTCAAATCACTTGGTAACTTTCTCAACCTTATAAAATTAGGCACTGGTCTGATGACAGAACCAGTGCCTTTTATATCCGGTTACTTTATCAATGACTGACTTGTTTCAGCCAACGTGTAATATATAGCAAGGCCTTAAAACTCGTTTCCAATAGGTAATCCGCACCGAAGTTGAGGATGATGTGCGCGTCATGATCAGTAACATAATAAAGATGCGAGGCAGCTATCCCATAATGACCCCAGAGAGATGGCATTGTTTCGTGTATGGAAAAAACTTCGCTTAGACGCACTTCCATCATGCCTGTTCCCAAATAGACTCCCTGCCGATGATTGTTGACTGCATGTTTCATGAGATCTATTGAACTTTTGCGTAATAGATTTCTGTTCCATAAAGCTTGATTAAACTTTAACAAATCTTCTGGTGTGCTTACAAGATTGGCATTTGACAACCCAACTGAAAGACTCTTGGATTGGCTTAGTTCAAAACCTTGTAACCATATCCTTTGTAGCGGCTGATAGTTTTTTTTATTGATCGGTTTACTTTGGCAGAACAAGTAAGAATCTGACATGCCTAAGGGAAAGAAAAATCGCTCCCGCATGTTTTGTGCCAAAGATTTGCCTGTAACTTTTTCAATGATCATCCCAAGCAATACATAACCCGTGTTTGAATAAGAAGCCCCATCGCCAGGTATTCCAACCGCTCGTTGGTGGTTTCTCGAAAAATCAAGCAGCATTCGGGGTGACCAGCAAGTGTCAATCTGATGTTGGGCTTCCTCCAAAATCGTTTGTCCATCATCAGTCGGTCCTGCAAAATAATCTGCCAACCCAGAAGTGTGGGCGAGTAAATCCTGAACCGTTGCACTGCCGTAATATGCCAATCCGTCATAAACGAAGAGTTTGTCGTACATAAAATGAAAGAAAAACTTGTCGATGGGATCGTCCAGCTCAATTTTTTCTTCCTCAACCAACTGCAAAATAACGGTGGAAATAAACAATTTTCCAACATCACCCACGTAAAATGGCTGCCCTAAGGAGTCATTGGAAAATGAATAATCCACCCCCAATCTTTTACTAAAGACTCGCGCTTGAATACCCTGTGCCTCTGGTTCTTTTGGTGCAATGGATTTGAAATAATTGTCCAATTGGATCTTTGACGTATTTAAGCCAGTAATTGTTGAGTTCATAAATCCTTTACATTTTTTATTTGTTACTAATTATATCGCTTACTAAGACCGTCCCAATTGGCAATTCTTGCCTAATTGATTCCCAAGAAAAAATTTAAAATCTATTAATCAACCTATTCTTCAGCTCGTTCTTCATCCTCTGTTGTTTTCCCTATTCCCAGGGCTTTCCATTTCTTAGGGTCTGCACGCAAGCGGTGTTTCCACCCTCCGCGCATATGCAATCGGTCAAAACCTTCAGGCTTTATAGACAATTGATCACCCGTCAACAGCCCAAACAAACCTTCCTGAGGGATTTCTGCAGAGGGTTTAAAAGGATCGGTTAGACTTCGCGGGGGTTGATGGTATTCTTCTGGCTCAGTATACGATGTGATATAACCCTCAAAATTGCGCAAAACAATCTTATGATCCGACATGGCCAAGACATAGTTTGGCATGATCGGGATTTTCCCACCCCCACCTGGGGCATCCACAACATAGGTCGGTACAGAAAACCCGGAGGTATGCCCGCGCAGGGCTTCCATAATTTCCATGCCGCGCGCTACTGGCGTTCGGAAATGACCAGCACCCTCAACCAGATCGCACTGGTAAATGTAATACGGCCGCACGCGAATGCGCACCAAATCCTGTACCAGGCGCCGCATCAGGTATGGATCGTCATTGACACCTGCCAACAATACCGACTGGTTGCCCAAAGGAATCCCCGCCCTGCTCAATTTATCACAAGCTTCTGCAAGTTCTGCAGTAATTTCATTTGGGTGGTTCACGTGGATGTTCAACCATAAGGGATGGTATCGCTGCAGCAAATCCACCAGGTCATCTGTAATGCGTTGGGGCATAAATACCGGCACCCGCGACCCGATCCTGATGATTTCAATATGGGGTATCTCACGAAGCGCATTTAACACCCGTTCCAATACTTTTGGTGCCAGAGTCAGCGGATCGCCACCCGATAGGAGCACATCCCGCACCTGAGGTGTGTGGCGCAGATAATCAATTTGGGCTTCAAAATCTGCACCAGAGAAAGACTGAGAAGGATCACCAACCAACCTTGCCCTGGTACAGTAGCGGCAATAACTTGCGCATGTGTTTGTGATCAACATCAAAACCCTGTCAGGATAGCGATGCACCAAACCAGGCACAGGCGAATGCATATCTTCTGCAAGCGAGTCTTCCATCATGCCTGTAAACGGCAATATTTCAGTTTCGGTTGGCACAACCTGCTTTCGGATTGGATCGTTCGGATCGTCCGGATTAATCAAGGATGCAAAGTAGGGTGTAATGTCCACACGGAAGAGTTTGTCGTGATTAAGTGCCTTACGCTCGCTATCGGTGAGGGGAAACAGCTTTTCGAAATCTTCAGCGGTGTTGAGGCGATGGCTCAGCTGCCACCGCCAATCGTTCCATTTCTCATCAGGAATATCCTTAAAAGCTTGTGCTCGTTTGGATGGAAATGGGGTATTGGGCATTGATCTCTCCTTATAGTTAATAATTCGCATTTATTGTAATATGAATTTACAGAGCCCAACAGAATAAACTTTTCCACTGATGGAAAATAAAAACACAACAGGGGGCTCCAGATAACAAAACTGCCAGAAAGGCTTTCTCTGGCAGAATTATTTGGTTGAAGGGCTTTTTTCTGATACTTCTTCGTGTCAAACAGAAAGCTTTCCCTCCAAGTTGATTTGCAGCAAAAGAAGTCCGGGAGTGATCCCGGGGTCCACCCGGACTTCTTTATTTGTAATTATTTTTGCAGTCCTAATCCCCGCACTGAGAGCTCAAGTGCTCGCTGCCGTCAATCGAAATGCTCGCGCCTATCTGAGAGGCAAGGAATTGTTCGATATCACCGAGGTTCAACCCCAGGGCTTTGTCAATTACTTCAATGCCTTCCTGGTAGATCTGAATCTCCGGCAGGTTGTTTCCATTCACCTGTGTATTGAGGGTTCCATCATTCCAGCAGAGCATAGCATTTTCAATGTCGCCAGTTTTTGCCATATCGTAAATTTCCGGCTGTAAGACAACGCCCGTATCAAACCCCTCAACAGCCACCTTGCCCTCCTGATTTATGTCTACCAAGAGCAAGGTTGAGAGGTCAAGCACCAATGGTTCGCTAATATAAGGGCTGTTTCTTACTTTTAATTCAATATCGGTAGTTTCTACCCAGGTTTCCACTCTCTCCTTGGAAACAGGGGACAAGTTCATACCGTAACTGTCAAGCAAGCCCATGATCAACTCTCTGGAATCTTTATCCCAGTTGATGGTTGCAAGTTCGGCTTCATTGGTCTTTAAATGAACACCTTCACTGCCGACATCCAGGCTGAGACTTTCAAAACGCTCAAGTATTGTCCAGAGCATGCCCTGCAATTCTGGCAAGCCGAGTTGTTTCAACTGATCCTGGGACAGTCCGATAAGGCTGTAAGTTTTACTGACCGGATCATAGGTTACATCAACGAAAATGTGGTTTTCCGGATCCTCCTGAGCCGCATCCAAAGCTTCCACAACCAGAGATTCCTGGGTGGTTGCCAGAGCGAAAAGCAGTAAAACTGCTATTGCTAATGAAATACTTTTCCTAATATTGTTCATGTTTGGTTCCTCCAATTATCCAGTTTTCCCTTTGATTAAGCCATTAATTGGCAGCGATTACCGCGCTGAGGCGTAAGCGCAGCACATGATAGTAAAAACCCGCATACACTTTTGGTAAGAAGCGTGTGAGCGGTATGTACCGATTAATAGTATTGAATGTTTTTTGATTTTCTGCTGGCAAAGCATATTTTGCTGCCAGGTCTACAAGGTTACTCAGCGTTTCGGGGGTATACGCAATATTGAGCAGGGTCTTATCGTCTGCAGATGCTTCAATTTGTCCTTCAGATGCCAGTGTGATCATCACCTGATCTGACTCCGTCGCCTTGACGATATCATACAGTTGGCTGCCTTCGGGGACATTATAGCGATAGGAAGGTAATGGAATAGCGGGTCTTCCCAGTATAAAGTAAACAGCGTAGGCAACGACGATAAGACCGAAAGTGATCAGAAGAAACTTGAGTATTCTTCGCATTTACTGCCACTCCTTTCGAGGTCCGGGCCAATAAGACGGAAAAAACCTATTTACTTTTAACAATTGTCATTGTCTAATAAATATGTATGACAATTGCACATATATTAGCTATCAAATTTTAGCATGAATCCAGAAATAATGATATCCAAAACCTATTAATCTTGCAGCAATGCTTAGAAAAGTTTACATCCTGTGATTATAAATTTACCCCTTTTGGAAATAAATTGAACTGTCCTTAGTTAAAAGTAGCGAACACTACTCCAACCAAGAGCGCAAAATTACTTCCATGCATAGTAAGTTTTCATTAATCCCCCTTTTTGGATCACAGCCACAAATTTTTTCGGCCGCAATACTATATCTATTCCAGTTTTTCCTCGCCCCGGATAAATGCTTCTGTTTTTTCAAGACAGATCTCATCCTTATACTGCCTTGGCGGGGTTTTCATAAAATAGGAAGCGGGGGAATAGAGTGGTCCGCCAATTCCACGATCCATACCAAGTTTCACACACCGGACAGCATCAATCACCACGCCTGCAGAGTTGGGTGAATCCCACACCTCCAATTTGGCTTCCATCTTAAGCGGAACATTGCCAAATGTCGTGCCCTCCATATGGATGTAGCACCACTTGCGGTCTGTTAGCCAGGGTACGTAATCACTTGGCCCTACATGTACGTCATCAGAATGCATGGGGTAGGGCAACATGGATGTGACCGCACCCGTTTTGGATATCTTCTTGGATTCAAGCCGCTCCCGTTCCAACATATTCATAAAATCGGTGTTGCCGCCGAAATTGAGTTGATAAGTATGATCAAGTTTCACGCCGCGATCGACGAACAAGCTGGTGATAACCCGGTGAAGGATCGTTGCCCCAAGCTGGCTCTTGATGTCATCCCCAATTATCGGCAATCCTGCATCTGCAAAGCGCTTGCTCCAATATTCAGAGCTGGCTATAAAGACCGGGATAGCATTGACCATCCCACAACCTGCTTCCAATATCTGTTCTACGTACCACTTAGTAGCCATCTCTGAACCCACAGGCAGATAATTAATGACCAGATCGGTTCCGGTCTCTTTGAGTACCTTGACAATGTCAGCCGTAGGTCCAGGCGCTTTTTTAACAATTTGGGAGAGATACTTGCCAAGCCCATCATGCGTCATGCCGCGGATAACCGGGATATTAAGTTTTGGAACATCACAAAACTTGTAGGTGTTGTTCGGGTACGCAAATATGGCTTCGGAAAGATCCTTGCCTACTTTAGTATCAACCACGTCAATTGCTGCAGAAAATTCGATATCACGGATATGGTAACCCCCAAGGTTCACGTGCATCAATCCAGGCACGCGGTCATCGTCTTTTGCATCCTTATAAAACTGTACCCCTTGCACAAGGGATGAGGCACAGTTCCCAACACCGATTATCGCTACCCGAACTTTGTTGTCTTTGGTCATTTTCTGCTCCTTGCGTTCAACCTTCAGTTAGTTTTTTTCAATTACACAATGGTCAAAATTATACCCACTCTCAAGCCAAAATAGTTGAACGAGAACCGCTGCCATCAAATAATCCTCCAACAAATATTTCCAAAAGAAAAGAAGGCTATTCCTGTTGGATTTCAGGTCTGCCTTCTTTAGAGAAACGTTATGATAAGTTTTAACCAAAAATGGATGCTGAGTTTGGCTGATCAGGCGCCAATGTAGGCTTTTTTCAACGCAGCATCATTAATTAATTCGTCGCTCTGGCCCTCCAGAACAATATTACCAATTTCCAAAACATAACCATAGTTTGCTAACTTCAGCGCAATCATTGCATTTTGTTCTACCAGCAGCAATGTCAGCCCTTCATCATGGATCTTGCCAATTGTACTGAACATTTCCGCAACCAGGTTTGGCGCCAAGCCAAGCGATGGCTCATCCATCAATAACAATCGCGGTCGGGACATCAGAGCGCGGCTTACTGCCAACATTTGCTGCTCCCCACCTGAAAGAGTAAGCGCTTTTTGTGAACGGCGTTCTTTCATTTTGGGAAAAAGATGATAGATTTTTTCAAAGTCCTGGTCCAAAGTGGTTTTATCTTTAAGGGAATAGGCGCCCATCAGCAAATTTTCATGCACAGTCAGGTTGGTAAAAACCCGCCGGCCTTCTGGCACCATAGCAATCCCCAACTTCACACGGTCATAAGCGGGAATATTGGTGATATCTTTGCCCTCAAAGTAGATGCTCCCTTTTACAGAATCAACAAGTCCACAAATACTGCGCAGTGTCGAACTTTTTCCTGCGCCATTTGCGCCAATCAGGGTTATAGCACTGCCTTCAGGCACCTTTAGCGAAATCCCTTTCAACGCATGAACTCCACCGTAGTAAACATGTAAGTCTTTGATTTCTAACATTTCAGCTCACTCCGAGGTACGCGTCGATGACCATTTGATTGGTCTGAATTTGGTAAGGATTGCCGCTTGCGATCGTTTTGCCATGGTCCAAAACCAGAATATGCTCACAGATATCCATGATGACTTCCATGTGGTGCTCAATTATCAGTATCGAAAGGTCAAAATTTTTACGTACACCGAGAATAAAGGTGATCATTTCTCTGGTTTCTTCAGAACTTAATCCGGTTGCCGGCTCATCCAGCAAAAGCATTTTGGGCCGCGTGGAAAGCGCCCGGGCAACCTCAAGCTTGCGCTGCAACCCATAAGGCAGTGAACCGGAAATTTCATCCACATACGCAATAAGCCCAAGCCCGGTGAGAAGGTCCAATGCAGTTTGATGCGCTTCTTTCTCCTCACGGATGTACCGCGGCGTCCGGATTATGGCTTCTGCAGGACTGGACTTTAGACGGATGTGATCACCAATCATGACGTTATCAAAAACAGTCAGGTTTCTGAAAATGCGGCTGTTCTGAAAGATGCGCGCCAATCCCAATTCTGTGATCCTGTCGGGAGAGAAACCTGTAATTTCCTTGCCGTCCAGGTATACATGTCCTGAAGTGGGCTTATAAAACCCTGTTATTACATTAAAAACCGTCGTTTTGCCGGATCCGTTCGGTCCAATCAGACCGTAAATTTTACCTTTTTCTAATTGAAGGTTGAAGTCTTCAACAGCAACCAGACCGCCAAACTGCATTTTGAGGTTTGAGATATCAAGAATGGCCAATGTTGTCTCCCTCCTTTGAATTTTTGCGCCCTTTTCCAAAAAGCGATAATAAGCGATCCCATGAAAACTCTTTGGATCCCATGATGCCTGAACGGGCAAATAGTATCAGCAAAAGCAGCATTAATGCAAAAGCCAGCATCCTGAGACCAGGAATTCCTGGAATTTGAATATTGAAAATCGTGCGCGGCGCTTCCACTGCCCGAAGTAACTCAGACATGATGGTGTATATTCCAGAGGCGATAATACCGCCGGTGAGGCTTTCCGTACCGCCCAGAACTGCCATCGTGACCACGGCATAGGTCAGATAGGGCTTAAAGGTTGTCGGATCGATAGTCCCAAGTATGTTGGAGAGCAAACCACCTGCAATGCCGACCATGAAAGATGAAATGACAAAGGCAAGAATTTTATGTCGGAATAGATTGACCCCAACCGCTTCCGCAGCAATCTCATCTTCGCGAATACACTTTAATGCTCTGCCATAGCTGCTATCGATAAACCGTTTGACGATAAAAACCGCGACAATCACAATAATGAGTACGATGGTCAGGTTCGTATTATCTGGTATCCCTTTCAAACCCATTGCACCGTTGCAAACCATGGGCAAATTGACCAATACAAGGCGTATGACTTCGGAGAACCCGAGAGTCACAATAAGCAGATAGTCTCCGCGCAACCTGAGCGCAGGCGCACCAATCAAAAAGCCAATAAAAGCTGTCAGCAATCCAGCCATCAATAAAGAAGGGAAAAAAGGCCACTCAACCGTGCTGATTGGCCAAACAGGGGGTTGGATCAGGAAACTGAGTTGTTTTACTTCAGGAGACAGGGTAAGCAGGGATACCGTGTAGGCACCGATAGCCGCAAGGCCAGCGTGAGCAAGCGAAAATTGTCCGGTAATCCCGTAAATCAGATTAAAGGCAATTACCATAATGATATAGATGCCCCACATATTCAGCAGTCTGATCTGGTAGCTATCAAGACGGT